>CAZXDN010000098.1:0-9613 GCA_964639235.1 uncultured Methanotrichaceae archaeon
TAGCGTAAATAAATGCGAGAACCTTCATTTCGAATTTGTCCTTATCACTCAAATCTAATTAGATCCAATCAAACGCAATCAGATCCAATCAGATCCAATCAAACGCAATCAGATCCAATCAAACGCAATCAGACAGCTTCTAGAAGACGCTTATTTGTTCTTTCTGCTAGCAGTCTATTCCATCGCACTGGCGATCGCTCTCCTCTGCTACAGCGTTCTCGTGGAACTTCAGAGTCTTTTCCACGTCGAACTGGCCGCTGAAGGACTCGTGGATCTTGACGTCCTTGTAGAACATCTTGTGCCACCTGGCATTGGTCTCCCAGGTGCCGTTGAAGCTCATCTTGGTCTGGCTGCCCACCAGATGCGCAGGGCTTGCCTCCTCCATCTGGGCCTTCTTGACCTGGTCCTCGATATACTCAGCGGGATCAGTTGAAGAGAAGAAAGTGGACTGGTCCTTCTCCATCTCAGTTACTGAGAACATCTCCTGGATCTCAGCCCCGATTCCTCCGTAAAAGGCACTGGACTTGATGTGCTTGTACCCCACGAGAGGGGTCTTGCCGGAATAGGTCATCTTGGCAGTGTCCAGGAGGTTGACTGGCCTGGTGACGTTATCTATCTGAGTCTGGAGGTTGGCAGCGCTCTCTGAGCTTGCCTGAGAGGAGTCGTACTCGAAGTCCCCATCGCCACTCAGGGTGTTGTAGTACTCTAGGGCGAGCCTCTTATCCACGACAGAGACACCTATGTCGATGGTGCCTGTGCCTGCAATCTTGAGCCTGTTGCAGAACTCCTCGTTCTGGACTGGCTCAGGAAGAGCAGGGTTTCCCATCGTCAAACCGGTCGCCAGGAGGACGACGATGAGCGCCAGAGCTAATGCTCCCTTCGTATGCTACAACCCCATAATGCTATTATGCTCTTCTAACTAAAAAAGGTATTGTGCCTGGGTGCTCCTGCAAGAGCAGGTTCAAACTGAGAATTCTTCAGATAACGAAGTCATAGCGCCTGTATCCCTGGTCGTCTATTTCCAGTAGGGCGAACTCTTCAGATGGCTGGACCACGCTCCTGTCCCTGGAGCCCTCATGGAGCTGCTCGTAATCCTGAACGGAGATCTCCATCCGCTCCTCAAGGCGCCTGGAGATCCCAGTTGAAGCCAGGGTCCCAACTCCTGGCTGGACCAAGCCTGAGAAGACTGCAGCTGAGCAGCCGCTGCCGTATGACCCAAAGCATATCCTGCTTCCTGCAGTTAGCTCGCCTGCCTCCAGGAGGCTTGCCAGGCCGAGGTAGATCGATCCAGTGTAGGCGTTTCCCACCTGGCCTGATATTCTGGTTGAATCTCTGACCTTTGAGTTGAAAGCATCCAGAAAGAGAGAAGACTTAGAGAACTTCTTCTTATACTGAGCAGCGGCCCTCTGGTACTCTTCCTCGCCTGAGAAATTTTCCGAAACGGGCTCAGGCCCGATCTCAGACTCGACTATCCCGCGCCATCTAAGCAGAGATCTCCACTCCTGACTGAAGATTGCCTCTGCTGCATACTCCACCATCCTGGGATACGGGATGTGGAAGAGGATTGCCGAGACGTGGTCTGTCAGGCACTCTCCAGGTCCAAGGACAACTGCGCCGCTTGAAAGGACCTTTCTCCTGTAAGAGGCAAATGCGCCCTCCATCGCAGACAGATAGCATGAGTTGCTATGCTTCCCGTTCACAACTGCAGTCGCACGGCCTACTGGCCTGAAGAAGTCGTTCTCGTCTCTGGTATAGACGCCCCTGTAGGGCTCAATCTCGATTAGCCTCGGGTCCCTCTTGACCAGGAGCGAGACTGCCCCAGCTCCCTGAGTATACTCGCCAGGAGTTCTCAGGCCGTACTTGGCGATATCTGAGGCGATCACGATTCCCACCTGACCTTCGTCAGAGGCCCTCAGCCAGTCGCAGACGTTCTCCAGGGCGTGAGTGGCCCCAATGCAGGCAGACTTGAACTCGACTGTAGAGCACTCCTCAAGAGATCCAGAGCCAAGAACCTTCTCCAGCATGCCAATCACGTAAGTGCCTATGGCCTTGGCCTCGTCCACAGCAGACTCGGTTCCCACATAGATCCTGCCTATCTTCTCAGGATTGACCCCATTTCTGCGGATGAGGTCAAGGGCAGACATTGCAGCCATGGTGGCCGCATCCTCATGCCTGTCAGGAACTGCGATCCTCTCTATCCCTATGCCCCTCGTGAGCTTTGCAGGCTCCAGGCCCCTGGAAGTCGCAAACTCGCCTGTTGTGGATATAAACAGCCTCGGCACATAGACCGATATGTCATCTATGCCAACTCTGATACTGCAGCCATCTGAACCTATCACACTGACCACTTCGCGGAGAACTGTTGGCCAGAAGCCATGCATCCCTCATACAAGAGCCTATCTGACGAGGACCAAACACGGCCCAAGTACGGCTCGATCAAAGAGGTGACAAAGCCGACAGGCCACAAAACTGTCTTCCAAAATAGCAGATAGTGGCAATTTAGCAGGCAGGGCAGATCAAGCAGATGGCGACGAATTAAGCAAGCAGCATTCAAACATAAGCAATCAGCTGAAGTGAGAAGAGAAGGCGAACATGGGCAGCCCTCTCCAATCGAGCTTTTCAACCACAAGAATTTCAAAGATAATCGATAGCAACAAACTCAAAGTGTTTCCAACTGTGGTTCACAATCCCAACATATCAACTCCTCAAAGGTCGTCCATAAGCCGTGAAGTAATTCATAAGCTTAATTTACAATTAGTATTAGAAATTTTTATAGTCATCCGATTTTATAAAGATATTTTGGAGATATACGCCCATATGCAGCTTATACTGACAATTCTTAATAGAATATAGTAATCTTAAATTAAGAGAGTAAATACTTATATAGAGGTTTAACTTACCCTCGATATTGTGATGGACGGGGCTTCAGTGAGCTTGAAATGAACTCCAGATGCTATCGTGAAACTGCAGAGGTGGCTAAAGAGCCGCATCAGATAAATGAGAACCTTGAGAATGAGAACCTTGAGAAGACGAGCTTTGCCTCTGCAGCCAGCAGAAGATCGGGAGACAGAAGAATGTGTGAGGTTCTGGCGATTGTCTTCGATGCTTCTGGCAGGATTGTTAAGCTCAGCCGCGCCTTTGAAGAAGCCACCGGGCGCAGCCTGGATTATGGAAAGGAGACCTCCATATGGGACCTGCTCTATCCAGGAGAAGACAGATATCATGCGGGCTTTAGCGCTGAGGACCTGGCCAAAGGGGACATCCCAGAGAGATTCGAGACATCTCTAAAACTTAAGGAGGGGGACGTGCAAATGGTCTCCTGGTCCAACTCTGTATTTATGAGCGCTGACGGATCTGTAGATTCGGTAGTCTCAACTGGAAACCCCATTTCTAAAACGGCAATTGAAATTGATGCTGAATTCGAGATCTCCAGAATACGGCCTGAGACAAAAGACTGCGAATTTGCCCAAAGTCGGCTGCAAGAAGTGCTGGAAGCTCTGCCGGATGCAGCATTCGTGGTTGACAGCTCCAGAAGAGTGGTTCTGTGGAACAGGTCTATGGAAGAGATGACCGGCGTTTCCAAAAAAGATATCATAGGCAAAGGCAACCAAGCCTACTCGATTCCATTTTACGGCAAGCCCTGGCCGGCTCTGGTCGACTTGCTATTTTCAAGCAGAGAAGCGCCTGGCCTTCACTACAGCTATGCTGAGAAAGCAGAAGGAGCCCTGTGCGCCGAAGGTCCTGCGCCGGCTCTTCCTGGAAAGAAGGATGCCTACATCTGGATCAAAGCCACTCCCATTCTGGACGAGGATGACAGCTTGATTGGGGCCATTGAGCTTGTAAGAGACATCACTGATAAAAAGCGCGAAGACGAGGCCATGATCAAGAGAGACAGGCTCCTTGCAGGAATTGCTGTAGCCACAAACTGCCTCCTCACAATGGCCGATTATGACTCAGCAATGCAGCAGGCTGTGGAGACTCTGGGCCTGGCGTCTGATGTGGACAGGGTCTGCATCTTCGAGGTCAGTTCAGAAGATGGAAGGCACAGCGCGACCCAGAAATTCGAGTGGACCAGAGAAGAGATATCCTCAGGCACATGCGGTCCAGATGACTTCGATGACCTGCTCCCAGGCTGGCGCGAGACGCTCTCGTCTGGCAGGCCTGTATTCTGGTCAGCCCCAGGATCGGGGATGAAAGATGATTATAGGCATTCACTGACCTCACAGGGCATTCTCACAATGGTTGTGGTTCCCATAACCATAGACGACAGGTTCTGGGGCTTCATCTCCTTCCAGGACTGCAGGTCAAAGAGAGAGTGGCTGGAGCCAGAAGTGTATATGCTGCTGGCAGCTGCTGGAAGCGTCGGCGGCGCAATTGTGCGCAGGTGGATGGAAAAAGCACTCATGGAAAGCGAAGCCAAGAACCAGTCTTTTCTCAAAGCCGTGCCAGACCTGATGTTCCAGATAGACAGAGAAGGAACCATCCTGGACTGCAGAAATGAGGGCGAGATGGACCTGTATCTTCCAGAAAGCGAGTTTCTGGGCAGGAAAGCAAGAGAAGTCCTACCCCCTCATGTTGCCGAACTGATAGAGGAGAGCATGGTGAGAGCCCTTAAGACCAGAGAGGTCCAGGTACTCGACTACCCTCTTGAAGTTGCCGGCTCCATAAGCCATTATGAGGCCAGGATTGCAGTCAGCAGCGAGAACACATTTCTCGTGATCGTCAGGAACATAACCGAGAGCAAGAACGCAGAGAAGGCTATGAGGAAGGCCAAGGAGGCAGCAGAGTCTGCAGCCAGGGCCAAGTCCGAGTTTCTGGCCAACATGAGCCACGAGATTCGCACCCCAATGAACGCAGTAATCGGCATGACCAGCCTCCTCATGGAGACGAGCCTGACAGAAGAGCAGAGGGACTTTGTTGAGACCATAAGGCAAAGCGGCGACGCGCTTCTGGAGATAATCAACGATATACTGGATCTCTCCAAGATAGAGGGAAAGAGAATTGAGCTGGAGAAGAGGACGTTTGACCTTTCAAGGTGCATTGAAGAGGCAGTTGACCTGATAGCTGCAAAAGCTTCAGAAAAAGGGCTGGACCTGGCATACCAGATCGACGACTCTGTTCCCAGGATGATACTGGGAGATTTCACTCGCCTTCGCCAGGTCCTGGTCAACCTGCTCTCCAACGCAGTCAAGTTCACAGACCAAGGAGAGATCACGATCTCAGTGTCTTCTGCGGTCTCAATCTCTCCCGCGTCCGCTGCCCAAATTCCTCCTTGCTCAGTGGCCACAATCTCTTCTGTTCCAGAGGCACAGATTTCTTCTTCCCCAGTGGCACCAATTTCTTCTGCACCAATGGCACCAATTTCTTCTGCATCTGCTGACACAGATTCTTTCGCCTCTAATTCATCAGCCTCTTTAGCCTCTGCCACATCGCCTTGCCCAGACTATGCTTTTTCTCACAGGCTCTTGAAAATATCTTTTCAGATCAGAGACACTGGGATTGGGATTCCTGAGGAGTCCATGAGCAAGCTATTCAGGAACTTCAGCCAGGTGGACACCTCAGTCACCCGCAAGTATGGAGGCACGGGCCTTGGCCTGGCCATCAGCAAGAACCTGGTGGAGATGATGGGCGGAAACATCTGGGCAGACTCAGTGCCAGGAAAAGGCTCAAAGTTTCACTTCACCATCCTGGCAGAGGAGGCAGGCCCTGGGTCGAGCTGCGAAGAGGATCTGTCTTTGCTTCATGGAAGGTCTGTCCTGGTTCTGGACGATGGAAAGACCAGCACCAGGATACTGATAGACTGTCTGAAGCGCTGGGGCATGGTCGCTAGCTCAGCTCAATCCTGCCACGAGGCTCTTGCATGGCTCGATGAGGGGAACAAATTCGATCTTGCGATCCTCAATGCCAGTATGGATGGGTCCTCAGGTCTGGCAGAGGCAATTCACAGCTCACCAGCGTCCCTGATCCTGCTAACGACGCTAGGCCATCCCGAAGGGCTGGACGCTTATAAGCCCTGCTTAGCTCTGACCCTGCCTATCAAGCCTTCTCAGCTCCGAAGCACGCTTGTGTCGATCCTATCTAAAGAGGCGCCAGTCGCATCAGCATTGGACAAAACGCCAGCCAGGACATCAGACAAGACCTGTGAGATGCCGGCGGCCAGGAGGATTGTGGGCTCAAAGGCCGCAAGGATCCTCCTGGCTGAAGACAACATGGTCAATCAGAAGGTGGCGCTTCGAATGCTGGAGATGATAGGATACAGGGCAGACGCCGTAGCCAATGGCCTGGAGGTCCTGCAGGCACTGGAACGGCAGCGCTATGATGTTGTCCTGATGGACGTTCAGATGCCGGATATGGATGGCCTTGAGGCAACCAAGAGAATCCGCCAAAACTTTCCCACAGGCAGGCAGCCCAAGATAATAGCCATGACCGCCTGCGCAATGGATGGAGACGAGAAGAGGTGCATCGACGCTGGAATGGAGGGCTATATCAGCAAGCCTGTTAAAGCAGAAGAGCTGAGGACGAAGCTTGAAGCGATCACAGAGAAAGAGCCCGTATCTTAAACGCTTTATCCTATCGGGCACAGCTAAAGCGCGTGATTATAGAAAAGGCACATTTGGCTCGCCCCCAGAGCGTATCTCTCCGGAGACTCATCAGCCAAAAAGGTCTACGCGCTCTGGAACATGGGGCTTCCGTCGATCATGGGTGCGATGCTGCCTATGGCACTGTCCAGGAGATCGTGAACCTGTGCTACGCCCTCAGACTCCAGATCGAACCTGCTCATGGGAAGCGCGAACTGGACGAACATCTCCAGCTGCCACCAAGATGACGTGCCGGGATTGTCCCTGGCCCACTGGACTGCCTTCTTTATGGCGTTTAGAGACCTCACAATCCTGAGGCTCTCCTCGAGCCTGTCCTCCTTTGTCCTTTCAGGCACAGTAAGCCTCCAGGCACTGATTATTGCAGAGTGGAGACCCGACGAAATCTCCTCAGGCATCCTCGATGCCCTGATCAGGTCCAAGGTCAGCCCCAGCTTCTTCATCCTGAACTCGCTCTCCTTGGCCACAAGATCCTTTCTGCCAAAGATAGTCTCATAGTAGTCTACAAGCCCCAGAAGCTCGCCGCCGATGGCAGCGCATCTAACACTAGCAACGTCCAGCATTGAAATCACCCTTGTACCCACTACAAAACAGCAAGAAAGAACATCCGGATGCGATCTCCCGCATTTTCTGCCACAGGCATGAGAGAGCTGGAAGGCAGCTACAACGCGAATTTGGAAGAGAATCACATAGGGAGAGGCGGTTACGACGAGAGCACATCTCAGACTTCAGGTCTGACCTGCTCCAATCTACAAAACTGCTATCAAGGCAACTGGCCGCCACATTAGAGACTTCGCCTCTGCCATCATATACTTTATCTCCTTGTTCTATATATGTGAATGTTCCCAGTATAATCTATATAGAATGTTGGGCGGGCAGCACCCCAAAGAGCTTCCATGCCTCCTCGATGTGAAGCGCCTTCATTCCCAGCCTGATGGAAGGAACGATATCGTTGTCGAAGGAGTCCCCGATGAACATTATCTCCTCAGGTTCCAGCCCCAGCCTCTTCGACGCCTCCAGAAAGATCCTTGGGTCAGGCTTCTTGTGCCCGAAGTCAGAAGAGAACAAGATGAGCTGGAAGTGCCTGTCCAGGCCGAGGTACTTTAGCTCAAGCCAGGAGAATACTCTCTGGCCGTTGGAGACTACAGCCATCGGGTAGCCCTTAAGCTTCTCGAGGAGCCTCACGCTCTGAGGGTAGGCCTGGAATCTCCTCAGAGAGGCCGCCCTAAAAGCCCTTGCAGTCTCTTCTCCCAGGCGCACCTCATCTATCTCCCATACGGCATGCCTCTTGCAGATCTGCGCGAAGAGCTCTTCTACTCTCACCTCAGGAAACTTCTCCCATACCTCGTCGATCCGAAGCCTGCAGCTCATCTTGTACTCGCCAATGAGCTCTTCTGGGGTGACTTTTACCCCCTGGTAGATCAGCCAGTGGCTCAGATCCCTGTAGGTCTCGATGCTGTCTTCATCAGTCTTTATGTCTATGAGCGTTTTGTAGCAGTCGAACATCAGCCCCTTTACGCCTTCCAGCTCCTTTACAGCCACGCGGTTCTCTGTTGCACGGTTCTCTGTAGCGCGATTCTCTCCAGAGGGGTTCTCTGCGCCAAGAGGATCTGCGCCTTCTGAGGCGCCATCTGCTGCTTCTCTCATGATAAACCCTCAATACCCTGCGTCAAATCACGGCTTATGTTCTTTGCTCCTTCAGATGCTTTGAGCGAAGGCATGCCTGAGCCTCCCTGAAGAGGTAGGCCCTGTGTCCTGGGATCTGGTGCAGCCTGGCGATTCTCAAAAGTCCCAGTGCCATGAAGAAGGGCTGGGCCCTGGTGATAGCGCGAAACTCATCCTCGCCCTCGCTGTAATGCCAGAGGAAATGACCGATATATGGCTCGGCTCTGTAGCCGTTGCCTTTGCTCAATGCAAAATGGTTCTTCAGCTCCGCTGCCATCACTCCCAAGTCGTGTAACTTGTTAGCGTGATCCCAGGAGCTCTCCATGTCCAAAGCATATGGCCTGCCGTTTCTGAAGACGTAGTTTACTGGAGTGGCATCGTCGTGGACCATGCAACCCCATTCCTGATCGAGCAGAGAGCTGTACCACCACTCGCCCAGCAGGCGGTTATAGGTCTCGCGAAGAGAGCTCTCCAGCTCCAGCTGATCTAGGATCTTGTGGAAATGGGCGAACTCGATCTCTTTTCTGTATTCGGACTTCGTTCCTCTGTGAAGCCTGCGAAGGAGGTGAGCAACAGAGGTAAGCCTGTCGTACAGGTTTCTCTCAGACTCCATATACTCCTCTAGCGACTTTCCCCGGATGTACTCAGTTACCAGCACACAGCTGAACTCTCTCTTGATCGCAATTGGTCTTGGTATATCTATCAACTTCTCGACCTTTCGCAGGATCTGGTACTCGTTATTCATGGCCTTATCTGCGTTGTAGCGCTTATCCCTTCCCTGCGGCTCTGCGAAAAACTTGGCAATAACTCCAAAATCCTCACCCAGGAAATCGTACCTGCAAACGGTGTGAGATGCTGGGCTGATCTTGTACACAGCCACCTCACACATCTTGTTCTTTATCCTATCTCCCAGGAGGCTCACCAGCCAGTCTCGAAATACATCGCCCTTCTTCAAAGTGCTCACACGTCTCTGGTTTACCACAGATAACTCCTGCTAGCTTCGAACAGATAACATCTTAGATTTTTGCATTTACTTAATATCAAACCTTTCGTCTGTCTTTTGGTCAAGCACAAGCTAATTGGAAATGGATCAGGTTTGAATAGAAATAGAAGAAATAATGCAGATCAAAAGTGAAAACAGGACTCGACGTAAAGACGAAGCCAATTAAAATATAAGTAGCTGCAAGCGAAAACTGGGGATGGACCCTCTCGCCAGGGAGTAGCATGAAGGGTTAGACGAGGGGCCTAGATGCTAGTAATAGTAGCTCATATGTCTAGCTAACCTGCGCGGTGCGAAAGTAATTTCGGACCTGGGGCCACAGAAGGATATTCGCAGCAGGATGGTTCGCAGC
>CAZXDN010000099.1:0-4140 GCA_964639235.1 uncultured Methanotrichaceae archaeon
TAGGATTGCCGTGACGAATGCAGTATAGGGGCTGACAAGAATTTTCGGCCATATCTGGTATGAATGATATAGGTCGAGGAGCAAAGGTCAATGAAGAGAATGGTAGAATGAAGAGAATGATAAAAGGCATAGCGCTTGTTGTTTTAGCGGCCTGCCTGATTTACGGGTGGCACGAGTATCTGGATTACACTGCAGTCCCCACTGCCCGTCTGGCGCCTGGAAGCTATTATCCCCAGATGCCTCCAGATGAGCATCATCATTATTTGCAGATCCCTGTTGATCATGGCAATCCCGCTATGGGAAACTTCACCGACTTTTATATTTTAAGCCCTGACTTCAAACAGGGTGAGAGCACGGTCTTCTGGCTCTTCGATAACCAGCAAGAGGCAGTGGGCATGATAAGCAAAGCTGAAGACTTCGATTATTTTAATGCCAGCTTAGGAGGGCTGTCATATGTGCTCATCGGCAATCGCGGCGTCAGCCCTACTCTATTTCCTGAGGTCTTCAACAAGGATGGTTCTGTAAATTATTCCCTGGCATTGAGATTATATGGCTCCGATCAGCAGGTTGACGACATAGAGGCAGTGCGGCAGGACATGCAGAGCAAGGGCCTATTGCCCAAAGATGGAAAGATCATGGTCTATGGGCGCTCAGGTGGTGGAGTCCTTGTGCAGCAATACCTGGATAAATACGGCGAGCACGTTTCTAGAGCCCTAATTGAGGCCAGTGGCGCTCCAGACCTGGCTTTGGCTCACAACACGACCTTTATGAAGAGCATCTATGAGTCCAATCCAGAGATCGCCAACTCCTACTTTGAGCTTGTCCAAAAAGGAGATGCATCGCCATCTTTGGCATATATCCTTTTCAGAAGCGGCCTGGAGGGGAAGACGGATTTGCAGAGTGCAGTTATCAATAGCACAAAGAGCCCTTTTGTGGCAACGGATAAGCTTGTCTATCTGGCAAACTGGATTAAGCCGTATTACAACTTCCCATTGATCAGCTTCCTTATGAGCATGCCGTCTGAGCTAGAGGTCAAAGTGCGCATTTATGAAGTGACCGCAGCCGATTTAGATCGCTACAATCCCACTTCCTCCCAGGAGGTTTGCATGGGGTATGAGTGGATAAAGGTCCTTCTTGCCGATTTTATGAAAGCTCATGCTGATGGAGCAATCCCCATTCCCAGATTTCCTTTAAACAGATCGAGCTATGAGGGCGAGGTCATGGTATGGTCAGGGACAGAGGATCAGGATTTCGATGTTGAGATGGGACGCTGGATCGCTGATGCTTATCCTCATGCGAGGTTAGCGGTGTTTGAAGAAATCCACGGAATGAAGAATTATCCTGAGTACTACCGCGACTTCCGAAAAGCATATTTCGCCGCAGGTTTATCCTCACCAGAAACTGAGCGCTATTTTAAAGATCCAAGGCAGCTAAACCAGCAGGCAAATCAGCAGCCGCTCTGATTGCTATTGCTGCCTGTAAATTCTTTTTTGTCACATGCCTAAAAGCAAAAGGGCTCAGATCCCGCTTTAAACTACAAAAGCGATTTCAGGCCACTGGAGCTATATCTGCTGCTGGAGCTGCTGGAGCCACTGGAGCTATACCCGCTGCTGGATATCGCCGATAAAGTACAACTGCACAGCTCCCCGGCCATTACTATAACTTGATCGCCCAGCTCGTTGCTGTCTTTATTTGGCGACTCCTTGCATGTCCAGCAGCTTACTGCTAGTTCGTCGCTGCAATTTGACCTTGATTGAATATCCTTGTAGCTTACAGCGAGATGCGCTGTTTAAATTTGCTGCTTAAGGTTTGAGCATTATCTATCTTCATCCCCTTCCTCAAGCGCCTTCACCAATCCATAGAGCGCCTCGTTCACCGGCGTCCTGGTCCCGTGCTTTCTTGCAAGGCGCACCACATATCCGTTTATAGAGTCAACTTCAGTCTTCTTTCCCTTCAGCACGTCCTGAAGCATGCTGTTCATGTTAGCAGAGTTCTTGAATATGATCGATCGAGCCAGCTGGAGAGAAGCGTCTTTATCAAGCTCCAACCCTTCGAGCCTGGCGACATCGATGCACTCGTCGACCACATCCTCCACCGTGGCTTCCAGAACTGGAACAAGCACTCCATCGTTCCTCCTCCTGATCAAAGCAGATATCGGATTGGCTACAGCGTTGATGATCAGCTTGTTCCACTGCTGGAATTTTATGTCCTGAACAAACTCAAGCTCGAATCCCTTCTCCTCAAACCTGCCTTTCAGGAACGCCTTTGCCTCCGGGCTGATTTGGTCATCGATGATGGTCTTTGACCTTCCTTTAATCTCCACTTTGCCGTCTTCAAAGAACTTGGCGCCTATCGTGGTCGTGCCTTCGTAGACCTTATCAGAAGGAAGGTCCAGCAGCTCGCCGTTGCCCATCCCGTTCATCAGCAGAACGAACTCCGCGCCCTTGAGGCACCCTTCAAGCGCCTGCGAAGCCATGATCTCGTCATGGACCTCAGGAAGAGAGTAGGCCTTGACACATATGATGACGATGTCTGGTTTGAACTCAGAGCTGCATAGCTCTCCTAAGCTGGAGTAGCAGTGGGCATATCTCACATTGGTAGACCCTCCACCTAGCAGATCAACCTCAAGGCCCGCATCTTTGATCTTCTGAATATGCCCAGGCCGGCCAAGCAGCGCCACGTCTTGAACTGCCTTCTCACTGCGTCTTTCTCTTCCCCACTCTTCCTCTTGCCCGGAGAGCAGATAGCCCACTGCTGAGCCTATCGCCCCCGCGCCGTAGATCAAAGCGTTAACCATACCTCTAACCACACAACTACTTTGGCTCTTTATATGTCAAATTTTGTGCGCCAAATGTGCGTGGGAACATAAAACCATTTGAACCTATCTGACCGCCGAACACTCAGCTTTCATCTTCTTCAGCTTTGCTTTCGTCCTCTTCGGGTTTCATACAGCTCTCGAACCTGAAATCCAGATATTTCATAACCTCATCGATATTCTTTGTCATGGCGTAGGCTATGGAGAACGCCGGATACCTCTTGAGGTCCAGCTTGCAGTATCCCAGGAGGCTCTGGAAGGTATCTGCATAATCCTCGTGATCTGGCTTCAGGCCTGAAGAGGCCCAGTCGCCTGACGGAGATGATGGCAGTTCTGATGATGACGGTAACACCGATGATGGGGATAGCGACGGCGGTGATGATGGCAATTCTGGTGACGGCAACGCCGATGATGGGGACAATGATGATGATAAAGGCGAATGCGATGACGGTGATGACGGCGCTGAAGGAAGCCTGCTCATGACCCAGAAGTAGGTATCTTCTTCTGACCCGTCGCCTGATCTGGACAAGATCTCTTGCCAATCCGGCTCTTGCTTTTGAAAATATTCTGAGTAGCAGTTGATGTCATATGCGAACAAGAGAAGATCTGACAGGCCGAAGGCTCCAAATCTCATTGGGCTTATCTTAGTTGGCATCAGGCAGTCATCTGTGGCTCTAAAATCCATGTGCACTGGAAAATTCTTGATCTTCAGCTGGCTTGACAGATCTTTCAGCAGATTCTGCAATTTTGGGAGCATCTCGCCCATCATGCTTGCATTTGTGTAGTAAACGATGCCACCCTGGTCGCCTCTGCTTTGCCCAGGGCGACGGTAGATTCCAAGCACCACAGGCTTCGACCTGGAGCTGAAGTAGGCATCGCACGCATAGCTTTCGCCAGGAGCTTCTTTGCAAAGTTGATCAGCAACCATGCCTTCTAAGAGCTGCTCAAACTTCGCTTTATCCAGGAAAGTGCTTATATTTTTTATCCTGGATGGGTTCCTGGAGCTTTCCAGTATGATGGGAAGAACCTCATCTGAGCTGGCATAGACCAGGCTGTTTGCCTTGGACAACCTGTCAGCAGCCTCCTGTCGGTCCAGGAGAACCAGACTGGGGCAGAACCTCTTAAGCTCGTTTTCCAGGCGCTCGTTCTGGGCCAGGGCAGGAATCTTCTGTCTCATCAGAGTGTTCAAAAGCATTGGAGATAAGTAGCCATCTGCAAGCACTGCCAGGGAGTTCTCTTTCACAGCATCAACTTGCCTTTTTCGCTTAAATATTGTTCTCATCAGCAGGTGGATTTATCAGCAGATGGATTTGTCAGCAGATGGA
>CAZXDN010000099.1:4240-6167 GCA_964639235.1 uncultured Methanotrichaceae archaeon
TCAGCAGATGGATTTGTCAGCAGATGGACTTGTCCAAACTTGCGCACACGGCACACAGGTCAGGCCCACAGGTTAATATGTGCACTTCGCCCTTAATTTAAATGTCCGGAGCTGAAACAGAGACCCAGAGAGGAGACACATCCCGATAAGGCAGAGCATGAGACGCAGCCAGATGAAATACGGCCAAAAAGAAGCAAGCTTTGGAGAAAAAGAAGTACGCTTGGAAGAGCGCCTCTGGGAGGTGGACTTCCTTCGTGGAGCAGCAGTTTTTGCCATGGTGATCTATCATGCCCTCTACGACCTGGATTACTTCGGCGTTTTCCATGTTGAAGTTTTTTCTGGATTCTGGCTGCGCTTTGCCCAGGCAACTGCAACCACCTTTGTGCTCCTCGTTGGAGTATCTTTATCGTTAAGCTATGCCAGGGCTGTGAATCTTGGGAAATCTGAAGGCTTCTGGAAGAAGCTCGTCACAAGAGGCCTGAAGATATTCGCCCTTGGGCTATGTGTAACCGCAGCCACCTATGCGTTTTCCAGAGAGGGGTTCATAATCTTCGGAGTGCTGCACTTCATAGGCTTGGCTGTAATTCTGGCATATCCATTTTTGAGCCTAAATCGAGGCCGAGCAGGCACGGTGACATGCTTCAACCTCGTGACAGGCACCAACCTGATGATAGGTGCAGCTGTGATCCTCGTAGGCCTCAAGCTCCAGGCAATGACATTCGACTTTTTCTGGCTTATGTGGTTAGGATTTATCCCCAACGGGCTGTACACATTCGATTATTTCCCCATATTTCCATGGTTTGGCCTTGTCCTGGTTGGGATTTTCCTGGGAGATTTTCTCTACACAGGATACAGAAGGAGATTCGAGCTTCCAGATGCATCCGGCTCTTGCCCAGCCAGGCTCTTTTGCATTCTTGGAAGAAACTCGCTTTTCATATACCTGATCCACCAGCCGGCGATGATAGCGGTGCTGTACCTAACCGGGCTGGGAAAAATGGGCGTCTTCTAAAATGGCGTTTTCTAAAAAACCTGATATTCATACCAAGGTTGAAATACGGTGAGCAAACTGCGATGGTCTCGATGAACGGAAAGAGCAGAAAAGACATACACCCTGGCCTGGAGGTCGAAGTCGTCCTCAAGAAGGACCAGCGCACTGGAAAGAGGACAAGGGGAATAGTAAAGGACATACTGACGAACTCCTCCACCCACCCACATGGGATCAAGGTTCGGCTGCAAGACGGCCAGGTGGGCAGGGTTCAGGAGATCATCAAATAGCCCTGGCACAGAAGAATTGCCCAATCTTTTTATCCAGCAAGAGCCCTGATTGAGCGCATGACAAAGCAAGTCCACGCAGCCCATATACTTGTGAAGACTGAGAAGAAGGCCAAAGAGGTCATGGACATGATCAACTCAGGCCAGAGCTTCACCGAGATGGCAAGAAAGTACTCCATCTGCCCATCGTCTCGAACAGGCGGCGATCTGGGGTGGTTTGGCAAAGGCAAGATGGTCCCGGAGTTCGAGAAAGCAGCCTTAGAAGGCGAAAAAGGCAAAGTCCTGGGGCCGGTGAAGACTCAGTTCGGGTATCATATAATCAAGGTTCTGGACAAAAAATAGAGATCAATAGCTGCCCAGCGCCTCAGAATTTTTTATCTGCTTCTCTGCTGGGCAACTAAGAAGCCATTCTTTATTTTTACCGTAATACCCCGCTGCTTGCTGCGGGACGCGTCGCTGTCGGTTGACGGGATCGAGTCTATAGTCCTGAATGCCTCAGGCCTGAATTGAGAGCCTGAGCCTCTGGCCTTGAACTCAGATCCTGTTTTGAATTTAGCTTTAGCTCTGGGTTTGAATTTAGCTGTGAATTCGAACTTAGCTGTGAATTTGAATTTAGCTTTAGCTGTAGATTTGAACTTAGCTGTAGATTTGAACT
>CAZXDN010000099.1:6267-7658 GCA_964639235.1 uncultured Methanotrichaceae archaeon
GAACTATCGCTCTCTGAAACGGGCAATGCATTTGAACATGATCCTGGTGCAAAGGTTATCTTAAACTTGGTCCCGGAGCTGTGATCGATCGCCATATGTCCTTTGATCTGCTTGACAAGGTTGAATACCAGGCTTAATCCGAGCGATTTTGCAGCGGGCCCGTTGAGATCGGCAGGCATTCCAACTCCATTGTCCTCTACCGTGAGGGTTATCATATCTTTGTCAGACTTGAGACAGATCGAGACCTCTCCAGGGCGACCGCTGGGAAATGCGTATTTCAGGCAGTTGGAGACCAGCTCATTTATGATCAGGCCACAAGGTATGGCTTTGTCAATGCCTATGATCGCCTTGTCCAGGTCGAGCCTGAAGCTCACAGCCCCCATGCCGGAGTGGTAAGATTTGCGCAGAAAGTCGACCAGGCTCCTGATGTAGCCTGAGAGGTCAACGTTCTCCAGATCCCCTGACCTGTAAAGCTTCTCGTGAACGAGCGCCATGGATTTGACCCTGTTCTGGCTCTCTCTTAGCACCTCCACCATGCGATCTTCTTCGATGCTCCTGGCCTGGAGGGAGAGGAGGCTGGAGATCACCTGGAGGTTGTTCTTGACCCTGTGATGGACCTCCTTTAGCAGTATCTCTTTTTCTCGTAAAGATGACAAAATGGCATCTTCGTATCGCTTTTGCTCTGTCATATCTCTGACTATGGCAAGGAACTTGTCGTCTCCGATCATCTTGGCGCTGATCTCAACAGGAATGAGGGTACCATCTTTGCGCTTGAGGTAGCTGTTCATCCGACAAACTCTATTTGAGCGCAGTGCGTTGAACTCCAGAGGCCTCTGCTCATCCTCGTCCGGAGGGACTATCTCAATCAGGTTCTTTCCAAGAAGCTCATCTCTTGAGAAGCCCAACATCTCGCAGGCTGCCGTGTTCACATCGGTGTAAAACCCATCTGCATCTGCCAGAAAGATCCCCTCAGATGCCTGCTCAATCAGAGACCTGTAGCGCTCTTCGCTTCCAGAAAGAGCAATCTCTGTCTTATTCCTCTCAGTTACGTCCTGAATTAAGAGCAGTATACCTTCAGGCTTACTTTCAGAACCTTTAACTGGTACAACGCTCGCATTCCAATAGGTGACCTGGTACTGGGGCTCTCCAGGTATCAGGAGACGGAAATCGTAATGGGTCTCTGCAACGCCTGAATCAAGTACCTTGTTAAACCAATCCTCGACTTGAGGATTGAGGCTAGGGAATGAATCAAAGAAACATCTCCCCATTATCTTATCAGGATCGAGGCCTCTGACATAGTTAGCTGCTGTCTCCCCAAATATGCGATTGAAGCCGTGGACGACGAACTGGCGGTCCATAAAAGCAATTCCTGCAGGTATGTTCTCAACAAT
>CAZXDN010000099.1:7758-9513 GCA_964639235.1 uncultured Methanotrichaceae archaeon
CCATAAAAGCAATTCCTGCAGGTATGTTCTCAACAATAGAGTCGCTAATCGCTTTTTCACTGACGAGCTGCTCTTCTATCGCTTTTCGCTCTGCGATCTCTTTTGTCAGAATTTCGTTGGCCTTTGAGAGAGCCCCAGTCCTCTCCTGAACTCTGGATTCAAGCTCTTCACAGGCACGACGAAGAGCGCTTTCAGCTCCCTTCCTCACCACGATCTCCTTTTGAAGCTCCCTGTTAGCGGATTCAAGCTGGAGAGTGCGCATGGCGACACGCGACTCCAGGCCCTCATTTAGCCTTCTGACCTCCTCTTCTGCCCTCTTTTTATCGGCGACCTCGCGCAGTGTGGATAGATACAGGCTCGAATTATCCCTCGATGTGATTATCTGGCGCATGAACATGAGGCCAACTATTGCGCCCATGCCCAATACCAGATTGGGAAAGGAGATGGAGAGTGGATGATAGTAGCTCCAGACCAGAATGATGTAAGCTGCAATGACGCCCAGACATGGCATATATGCAGACCAGGCGGCCTCCTCCCGCTGGGGCACAGAGACAGATGACGACTTGCCCGACCTTTTGATTTCTGCCTGCAGCATACCTGCCAGGCCTATCAGGCAGTAGCCGGTCACATATCCAGTGTCCACCAGGTTTCCTGAGATATAGGCCCCATCGATTTGCTGGGCAGCGAACGCAAAGTCCGATGCGATCAACACAGCAGCACTCGCAGCCAGGATCGCCAAAGGACTCTCCATTGAAGACCTCATCTGCATGAAGAGCGTCCTAGTCACAACGAAGAGCAATCCCAGGTCTGCAACCAAGTAAGACACAGATAAAGCTAACGAGAAAAGATCCCCCTGATTCATCTCTATGAGCGGCTTGAGTAAGAAGGCCCAAGCTCCAAGAACCGCAGAGATCATCAGAACTCCGGTATCCAGTGCTATCTTGATCGTATCGCCACGTCGCAAAGACGGCGCAGGCAAGAACATAATGCCCGTGATGAAGAATGGGTAGAACCCGAAATATAGGATATCTGCAATAGAAGGATAGGGATCTTGGCCAAGACCGATCTCAAGGATCGCCCAGATGCTATTCGCCAGGACAACTGAGAGCATTCCCAATGCCATGAGAGCCCAGGCAGTCCTTAGCCTGCGATCGCCACCATTTGAAGAGCGAAAAGCACGGAAGAGGCAATAAAAAGCTATAAGCGTGATAAAAGTGCTGAAGATGTCGCTGAAGATCATGCGAAGAGCGGCGTCGCTGCTCAGAGATACGGCTATAGTCAGGTGTACAACAGCCAATACAAGCGCCGTGACCAAAGCTCTCTTGAACGATATCTCCAACTTTTCCTCCTGAAAGGCCCTGTCTTCACAACTGGCTATTGAGAAACTACTCTAAAAAGGTGGCCCTGAAGGATGCCGTCCCTCTGCATCCTACCTCCAGAGTTCCCTTTAGCTGAGTTGCCAGGATTTCGACAAGCTCCAATCCCAGCGTTCCAGAGTTCTTAACATCCAGATCGCCTGGCAATCCAATGCCATTATCTGCTGCACTCATGGTCACTTCCCCAGCATCAGACCTAATGTCCATGCGTACCTCATCACCCTTATGCCTGGAAAGGCGTGCTTTATACAGTTCGTCAACAGCTCGTTCAAGATAATGCCGCACGGCACAGCCTTATCCAGATCCAGGAAGACCTTCTCGACGTTGAACTTGAGCCGTATGATCTTGCTCTCAGCGCCATAGGAGCACATGAGATGTT
>CAZXDN010000100.1:0-7106 GCA_964639235.1 uncultured Methanotrichaceae archaeon
CCCCATGCCCCCATCTATTGCCGGGCTCTGATCAGAGATCGCATTGATGCTGTTATAACATACATAGCTTGGGATTCCGGGGCTATGGGCACTAACAATGGTGATATTAATGGACACAACATTAGACCCATCAGCATCAGGCAGTCAATCAGAGCGATCTGAGAAGTATGGCTCAATTGGCCCAGAGGTTACCCAGGGCGTCTCACTGCTCATAGGCGAGCCCAAGAAGGCCATCCGCCAGCTATCGGGCCCCATGATCTTAGCAATGCTCATCATTGCGGCATACAACCTTGTCAATGCAGTCTGGGTCTCTGGCCTGGGACCTGATGCTCTGGCGGCGGTAGGATTCATCGCGCCCATATACGTAGTGGCCTTGGGCCTGAGCAACGGCCTTGCAGCAGGGATTACATACTCTATCTCCAGAAGAATCGGGGCCAGCGATAAAACCGGTGCCGACAACACCGCCGCCCACGCCATGCTCCTGGGGGCAGTCCTGACGGTAGCCCTGACTCTGCCCCTCTACTTTTTCTTAGAGCCCATAGTCAAGGCCATGGGCGTTGGGTCTGTGGCCCCCCTGGCTGTGGAGTACGGCAGGATAATCTTCGCCGGAACGGTCTTCCTGGTTTTCCAGAGCATCGCCTATGCCGTTTTGAGGGCGGAAGGGGATACCAGGAGGGCCATGTACGTCATGAGCGCTGCATCCATCCTCAACGCCGTCCTGGATCCCATCCTCATCTATCACGCAGGATTGGGCATAGCAGGAGCTGCCTGGGGAACAGTCATCTCTCTAGCCATTGGATCTTTAGTCCTGTTCTACTGGATGATGATCAAAAGGGATACCTATGTCTCCATCTCCAGGAAGACATTCTCATTCAGCCGTCCTATAGTGGCGGACATACTTCAGGTGGGGATGCCGGCCAGCATGGAGTTCCTTTTGTACTCTGTAGAGGCTCTGGTCTTCAACAGCCTCTTGGCCGCCGTCGCCGGAACGGACGCCGTGGCGGTCTACACAGCAGGCTGGAGGGTGGTGATGTTTGCCGTCATACCCGTGGATGCCATGAGTATCGCAGCCCTTTCGGTGGCTGCAGCAGCCTTCGGTGCCCGGCATTATGGGAACCTCGAGGTCACCCTCCGCTACTCCATGAAGCTCGGATGTCTGATAGCCCTGGCCACAAGCGCCTTAACCTGGGCTCTGGCACCCCATATAGCAGCCCTCTTCACCTATGGCCCAGGGAGCACATCTCTGGGTCCGAATGTGGTGGCCTTTCTGAGGGTCATGTGTCTCTTCTATCCATTTGTATCTCCTGGCCTCATGGCTGCCTCCATCTTCCAGGGCACGGGCAGTGGGATCTTCTCCTTCATCCTCAACCTCCTGAGAGTTGTTGTGTTTGCTGGAGTCCTTGCCTTTATCCTGGGCATCGTCTTGGGCCTGGGAGAGAAGGGCATCTGGTGGGGGCTCGTCCTGGGAAATATCATAGGTAGCAGCATAGGATATCTCTGGGCGCGGATCTTCATCGATAGACTCAAGGCCCAGGATGGCCTTGGCCCGGAGTATAGCAAGGCCTTGGATCCACTTTAATTAGGCGGCTGGAGATGAGGGCTCCATTGCTACTAAATAAAGCTAATATTTTTTTACATAAGCAATCCTCTCCATGTGTACTTGATTTATCTTCCAAGTCGAGGCTGACACATGATGCGTTCTTCTTATGCGATCCCAAATAAGCGCAATATGGGCACACTGCCCCAGAGATTTGTCAGTAAGGAAAATACATAAGCTTCCGGTTCACTTGCTACACTGTGTCAAGGGCATCGGAGAGCGAGGGCCAAAAAACAGAGGCGCTTAAGATTGACAAACCAGAAAAAATAGAACTGGCGCCTTTGACCAAAGACGATATTATGCCGCTTACAGCGATCATGACCAGAGCTTTCGATCATGATGCCTGGATGCACCTCGGCGAGGAGAAAGGAGGCCCAGAAGGATATGATGATGGACGATTTTTAACAAAATGGGGGTTGAATTCCGCTACTGAATCCTTCAAAGTCCTGTTAAACGGCATCCCTATCGGCGGCGTTATAGTCTGGATCAGAAAAGACGGAGGAAATTACCTGGGAACGATTTTCGTTGATCCTCCATTCCAGGGAAGAGGTATAGGTACGAAGATATGGAGATTGATCGAATCGGCGTACCCTGATGCCAGGACGTGGACGACCGACACCCCTGGATTTGCAAAAAGAAATCACCATTTCTACGTCCACAAATTGGGATTTACCGTTATACGGATTGATAACCTGGGGGATCATAGGGATGAAGTATACATTTTTGAAAAGATGATAAGATGATGTCTGAAGATCCTTCAATGAATATCACGATGAATCTCTTTTCGATGAATACAAAGCTTATCGCGCTTTAAAATAGAGGCGATAGAGAGATAACCCTCAGAGGATTATCTCAATATCCAGCTCTTCAGCAAGCTCCTTATACCTGTTCCTTATGGTGACCTCGGTCACTCCAGCCACATCAGCCACTTCTCTTTGGGTTCTCCTGTCTCCGCAGAGTATTGAAGCTATGTAGATGGCAGCTGCTGCGACGCCTGTGGGCCCGCGGCCCGATGTGAGCTCCTTTTCTGCAGCCTGCCTGAGGATCTCTATGCCTTTAGCCTGGACTTCTCCCTTTAAGTTCAGTCCTGAGCAGAACCTTGGGATGTAATCTATGGGGCTAGTGGGCATCAACTTTAAGGCAAGCTCCCTTGAGACGAACCTGTAGGTCCTTCCGATCTCTTTTCTGGAAACCCTTGAGACCTCTGCGATCTCATCTAATGTCCTTGGCACATTGCACTGTCTGCACGCTGCGTAGAGAGCCGCTGCTGCAACGCCCTCAATGCTTCGCCCACGAATCAGGTTTTTATCGACTGCCTTTCTGTAGACGACGGCTGCAGTCTCTCTGACATTTCTTGATAGGCCCAAGGCTGACGCCATCCTGTCCAGCTCTGACAAAGCGAATGCCAGGTTCCTCTCTGTGGCGTTGCTGACTCTGATTCTCCTCTGCCACTTCCTGAGCCTGTAGAGCTGGGCCCTGTTCTTGGAGGATATGGTCTTGCCATAGGAGTCCCTGTTCCTCCAGTCGATCATTGTGGACAGGCCCTTGTCGTGAATGGTGTAGGTCATGGGAGCGCCGACTCTCGACCTCTTCATCCTCTGGTCGTGGTCGAAGGCTCTCCACTCAGGCCCCTGGTCTATGAAGTTCTCGTCAATGACCAAACCGCACTCTGCGCACACGAGCTCTGCCCTCTCGTAATCGCGAACTAGAGTGTGGCTCTTGCACTCAGGACACTCGACTGTGAACTTCTCGAACTCGTCTACCTTCTCTTTCTCGCGCTTGAGCCTGCTCTTCTCTCTATTTTTTTCCTGCTCAGTCCTCTCAATCTCTCTTATCTTCTCGATCTCTTCCACTTTCCATCTCTCCCCGACGTCTCGTCAACGTAGAGCTTCTTTCCGACGTGGACTGCCGCATCGATACCTTTATCTGGCCTGACGATGATGTATGGATGCTGAACTGGTCCAAATACATCAAAAACCCTGCCGACCCTAGCTCGTTTCTGATCAACGACTACAGAATTGATCCTGGGGATGCCTAGGTTCCCTTCATCGGATGGTTCGCCACGTGCTATCAATCTCTTCTGGACTACATGAAGTGCGGTGCCCAGCCTTCTCAAATGGCCACCTCTAATTATACTTGCACCAGGTCTATTTAAACCTTTCGAAAACCATTTATCTAATGAATTTTCCGCCGTTGCCTAAAAGTTTATCTGCCTTTGCCGGCGTTTTAGTTATTGATGTTCGAGAGATTGCCAACGATTCCCAGATCACAGGAGCTGATAGACCGGGCCTTCAGGCGCGCCTCTAAAGCCGGGATGACCCCAGGAAATGATGAACAGGTAGTGCTCACAGCCGGAAATGTGCTCTCAGACAACCTCTCCAACCTGGTCAGGAAATTCCCCTCTTTAGAGAACCTTCCCCCATTCTATAGAGATCTCGTCGATATAATGGTGGGCGTAGACAAGATGAGGATAAGCCTTTCGAGGCTCCACTGGGCATCCAAGCAGGTCAGGGATATCTCCAGAGAGAACGTGGGCAAGATGAGACGAGGCCAGGATCGGTTAGTTGTGAGACGGTCTGCCTTCGGCAGGATGTCTTCAGTTGTGAAGTCGATTGAGAAAGACCTGATCTTCCTCGGAGAGGCGAGAGATCGCTTGAGAAAGCTGCCCACAGTGGACCCAAATGCTCCCACCATTCTCATAGCTGGCTATCCCAACGTGGGAAAATCGAGCTTCATCACGCAGGTTACTGGCGCCAGGCCTGAGATTGCCAGCTATCCTTTCACAACACAGGGAATATATGTGGGCCACTTCAGCAGAGATGGCAAAAGATATCAGGTGGTTGATACCCCTGGGCTTCTTGAGCGTCCTTTATCTGAGCGAAATGATATTGAGCGCCAGGCAATTGCCGCATTGAGCCATTTGAAGGGAGTTGTCCTCTTCATACTGGATCCAAGCGAACATTCCGGCTTTCCACTTGAGGACCAGCTCGGCCTGGTTGAGGACTTGAAGAGCTGGATCAAGCTTCCTGTGCTCGTTGTCGCCAACAAATCAGACCTGGCAGAGCATCAGAGCTTCCCCAGGATGTCAACCCTGACAGGGGAAGGGGTCCAGGAGGTGCTGGACCAGCTCGTCTCTGCCCTCGATTAAGGGTTTAAGAGTTCTGCTTGATGACGTACTTCACAAGCTCTGGAGATAGCTTTGCCTCTCTGGATATCGTGCCAGCGATCTCATTGGTGTTCATGCCATCTGACTTTAGCTGGCTGATCCTGTTGAAGACCTTATCGTCTATGGTGTAGTACTCGTGTATATCCTTCCTGTGGCCCCAGACGTCTCCCTCTATAAGTTCTATGCCCTGCATCACGAGGAACATCTCGCTGGCTCTGGAGAGCGTTTTTCGGTAGGATGACGGCACCTGGATGGCTCGTACCCGGGGGCAGTTCTGCAGCAGCCTGAAGATGTCTGTGTTCGATGCTCTGAATGCCAGGTGTACCATCTGCTCGTTCCTGTTCAGCTCGTCTATCTCGTTCTTAGAACTCACAACCCTTAACTTCAAACGCCTCACCTTCTCTATCCTGTTACACAGTGTTCAGGCTGGAATTATTGCTCCTTACATATAAGGTTATTGTATTAGAGCAATCTTGCTCGATTCGAGCAATGATGTCAGGCATTTTCCAGAGGGCGTATTAATCTACCAACCCTGTGCTTGCTGAAAAGCTGCGCCTGAGCCAAAATAGCATTTCTTATTCCTGGGTCTTTTTTGTCCAGTTAAAAAGGTATCCCTGTAAACGTCGCTTGAAGTGATTATGCTGCAAGTCGTGATATATTTATCCAGACAGGCTGTGCATTGAATTATGTCGCTACATATCGAAATAATTAAATGTAACTGGATTATACCGATCATTCAGTGCAAAATATTCGCGAAGAAGTTATGTATCTAACTGGTAAAGCCAGGCTTTGAAGTGCGCAGCCTGAGCACGTACAGGTGCTCGAAGAAATACCTCTCATGGCACACCACGCAGGAATCCAATTCCACTTCACCAGCCTTCTTCTTCACCTCTTCGAGCCCTGTCAAACTAGAAATTAGCAACAGTGCCCTTCCATCCTCCTTGAGGTAATCTCTTAAATTTTCCAGAAACCTGAATACAATGTCTCTGCCACTTGGTCCCCCATCGAAGGCACGGTTGAGCCATCCTTCGATCTTCTCCTCATCTGATGTGGGCAGGTATGGAGGGTTGAAGATTACTAGGTCGAACTTTGCGCGAATACCACGAAAGATATCTGCCCTAACTGTATCCAATCCTTTAGATTTAGCAAGCATCACCGCATGTGGGTTTATGTCTGTTGCTATGAGCGTCTTTACTCTCTGGGCCAATGCCGCGGCGATGAGACACCTGCCGCAGCCTAGCTCAATGGCTTCGTCTGTTGGCTTTGATTCATTTAGCGCAGCCTTTAGCAGGAGGTAAGTGTCCTCCGCGGGCTGGTAGACCTCTTCACAAATCAACTGCGCGACCATATTTGTATACTTGGCAAAATGGAAGATAAGCTTTGCCGCAGCGGCTATCTCGTTGAGAGCCGCAGGCTGTCTACGAATTCGCATATCTCCTCCACTGCAGCAGGATCGTCCAGCCAGATGCCCGACTCGCAGTTGGACTCGATGCCGCCCCTGGTCAGGTTGGCAGATGTGACTATCGCCTCTCTCCTGTCTGCCACGTAGAGCTTGGCATGAAGCTGGCGGACAGAGATTAGCTCCCCTCCGAGGCGCTCGACCTCCTTGGATATGTCATCTGCAAGCCCGTTTGTGTAGTCAGAGGGATCCGCCCTGGTGAAGACATTGAGCGTTCCCCCGCGCCTTGCAAACCGCTCCAGGTGAACTGCGATCTTCTCCCAGGCACACTCCTTGATCCAGGGAGATACTATCAGGACCTCGAACTCAGCTGAGGCGATCATCTCTTCGAGCTTCTCTGCAAGGGTGGATCTCCTGGTGTAGCTCAAAGTGCCGACGAACTTGGCACTTGGCCTCATGGACCTAAGGCGGCTCGACTGATCTTCCAGGCGCTCCTGCCTCTTGTAGGAGATATAGGCATCGGATCTCTTCGCCTCTCGTAAAGCGATCTCCATCTCATCTGCGCGCCCCTTTAGCTTGGCAAGCCGCATATTTTCTCTTTTAAGCCTTTCTATCTCATCTTCTGCGCCTCTGATCTGGGCGCTCAATGCTTTCTGCCTGGCCTGCAAGTCGAGATGTACAGACTGCAGATGCTTGTAGCGATCATCTCGTTTTTGAACTGCTATAAGAGCTAAAACCCCAGCTGCTGCGGAGATAATCCAGGCCAAGTCCATTGGATGTCATCCTCTGAGATTACTTTTTGCCAGGATCATTATATAAAGGTGGCGCAATCAATTTACGCTGGGCCTCTAAGGAACATCAAAATAGAAAATAGAAAACAGAAAAAGGCGCCAGCATCAGCTGGCCTAGGATCGGGCCTACATCATTCCGGGCATTCCGCCCAT
>CAZXDN010000100.1:7206-8913 GCA_964639235.1 uncultured Methanotrichaceae archaeon
CCGCCCATGCCACCCATGCCGCCCATCATGCCTGGGGGCATGCCACCCATGCCTGCGCTTGGGGGCCTCTCTGGGGGCTTCTTGGTGGATGCGAGGACGTCGTCTATCCTGAGGATGAGCGCCGCAGCATCGGTTGCTGACTGGATGGCCTGGATCTTGACCCTGAGGGGCTCGACCACGCCTGCATCCAGCATGTTGACAACTTTCCCTGTGAAGACGTCCAGGCCTGCGGTCTTCTCTGTGTCGTGGCTCTTCTTGAGCTCGACCAGCTTGTCTATGGGGTTGAAGCCAGCGTTCTCGGCCAGGGCCTTCGGTACGACCTCTACTGCCTCTGCGAACTTCAGGACTGCGAGCTGCTCTCTGCCTTTGAGGGTTGCTGCGTACTCGCGCAGGCGCAATGATAGCTCTATCTCAGGAGAGCCTCCACCTGCAACCAGCTTTCCGTCCTCGATGGCGTCTGCGACAGAGTGCATTGCATCGTCTATTGCCCTCTCAAGGCTGTCGAGCGCCTGCTTTGTGCCGCCGCGGAGGATCATGGTTGTGGCGCCTGGGTTCTTGGTCTCTGTCACGAAGGTCATGACGCCGTTGCCCACCTGCCTCTCCTCAACTATGCCTGCTTCTCCAAGCTCAGAGGAGTTCAGCTCGTCCAGGCTCGTGAGAATGTTGGCGCCTGTGGCGCGTGAGATCCTGTCGAGGTCTGCCTTCTTCACTCTCCTGAGCGCCAGAATCCCGGCTTTTGCCAGGAGGTGCTGGGCCATGTCGTCTATTCCCTTCTGAGTGAGGACGACATTTGCACCGCTGGCGATTACCTTGTCAACGACCGCCTTGATTGCGTCCCTCTCGTGATCGAGGAAGAGCTGGAACTGGGTTGAGCTTGTGATCTGGATCTCGGCCTTGGTCTCTGTGTCCCTCGCCTCTATGGGGGCTGTGAGGAGAGCGATCTTTGCGTTCTTCACAGACCTGGGCATATTCTGGTGGACGATCTCCTTGTCCACAATCACGCCCTGGACCATCTCTGTGTCTTCTGCGCCTTCGCCCACCTTCTTCTCGACCTCAAGGTCGTCGAGGTCCACTGTCTTCTTGCCGTTGGAGGTCTCAACAGCTGAGAGCACCAGGTCCACGACGTATCCGGGAATCTTGCTCTGTGCAGATGCTGCCCACTTGCCGGTCATGGATGTGATGGCTATCTTGTTGAGGATGTCCTTGTCCTTCTCAGAGACATCAATGGCCAGAGAGTCGACGATTTCAAAGGCCTTCTTGGCTGCCATGTTGTAGCCGTCCACGATGACTGTTGGGTGGACGCCCATTCCAATCAGGTCCTCGGCCTTCTTCAGAAGCTCGCCTGCGAGTATTGCAACTGTGGTGGTGCCGTCGCCCACTTCCTGGTCCTGGGTCTTGGCAGCCTCAATTATCATCTTGGCAGCTGGATGCTGGACCTCCATCTCCTTGAGGATGGTCACTCCATCGTTGGTGATGGTCACGTCTCCAATCGTATCCACCAGCATCTTATCCATGCCCTTGGGGCCAAGAGTGCTCTTAACTGCATTGGCCACGGCTCTTGCGGCCATGATGTTGTTGGAGAGGGCGTCTTTGCCGCTCTCTCTTCGGGTATCTTTCAGAATCAGTATCGGCGTTCCACTTAACCCTGCCATCTGTTAACCTCCAAGATCATCTTCTCGGATAACGGTGTTTGATCTTCTATAAAAC
>CAZXDN010000101.1:0-2494 GCA_964639235.1 uncultured Methanotrichaceae archaeon
GATAAGCCCTCCCGAAGAGCAGGTGCCCAATCAAACTGCTATTGCTCAGCAAAATCTCACAATTCTCAGCGATTCATTGAGCACAAGCAAAACGGCGCTTGAGGACATTGATGTGAATATAGCTAGCGATGTCTATTCCGACAAGGATCGCCAGGTATTGTACTGCCCACAGAGAGGCTACCTGATCGTTAGAAATAGGATCTACCTGGAAGGAGTCGATCTGGTTAAGGTGAAGCAGGTCAAATACATTCTCCACGAGTCCTTCGAAAAGCCAGATGGCGTTTACGGAGATCCAGGCAACGGCTTTGAGATCTGGATATGGACCTGGGGAAGCTTCCTGATTAAAGCCGTCATCACAACTGAGACAGGCCAGACGTTCGAGAAGGAGTATCCGTTCTCGTTCAAGTCAAAGTTCGAGGATGCAAAGAGCAAAGGAATACCACAGATCAGGAGATGTGAAGCGTAAACCCATCTCAACTTTTCTACCCAGTTACGCTTGCCGGAAAGGTCGGCATGGGCAAATAGGGATGGCTTTATACTCCTTCGCAGACCTTATATCACTATGAAAAATGCGATAAGCTGGTTTGACATTCCCACAGAGGATTTCGATCGTGCAGTGAAGTTTTACTCAGACATTCTCGGCAACCCGGTCCGCGTTGACACCTATATGGGGCAAAAGCTCGGCTTCTTCCCAATGGAGGGAATGGAAGGGGTAGGCGGAGATCTTGTGCCGCCGGGGATGGGCAACAAGCCCTGCGCCAATGGGACCAGAGTATACTTGAGCTGTGAGGGAATACTCGATGAGGTCATCGGAAGAGTAGAAAAGGCCGGCGGAAAGATTATTGAACCCAAGTCCAAGGTAAGCGACGATGTCGGCTGGATCGCCGTAATCATGGATACCGAGGGGAACACCGTCGGCTTACATAGTTTCAAATGATGTAAGGCGTATGCTCACAGACGTGTATGTACGCCAAATCCACATTTATTTCAATTTTGTGAATGACCACAACTTGAGCGCAGCTTTATAGAAGCGCCGATCTCATAAATAGAGACGAATTCCTAAAGTACAACGTCAATCTATTGCACAGTGGTGACCATTGATATGGCAGACTACCGGATATCAGCCCTGCTCCTCATAGTCGGATGCGTCATTGCAGCGATCATAGGCACGTCTCTTCTGTCGGGCGCCAGCCAGGAGTGGCGTGTGACAGACGGGGGATTTATCGAGTACTCACAGGTCAAGCCGGAGTATCGCATCGATCCTCTCCAGTCTCCGGCTCAGGAGAATGCATCCATTGGCGATAGCGATGCTCTGTACGAAGTCACCTTCAAGAGCAGGGACGCCGAAGTGTCCGGGCTTCTGCGACTCCCACCAGCGTCCAGAACAGGCCAGTCAGATGCTGTGCCGGGAGTCGTCCTCCTTCCAGGCGCAACTGTGACAAAAGAGGGCGAGCAGGGTCTGGCCAAAATCCTCTCCCGCATGGGATATGCCAGCCTCGCAATAGACCAGCGCAATTTGGGAGGCATCGACATACAGGGAGATCTGAGGGCTTTTCAGGATGGCCAGGAACCAGTGGAGCACAGAATGGTGCACGATGCGCTTTCTGCAGCCGAGGTCTTGAGGAGCGCAGCTGCAAGCCTGCCTGGCAACGCTACCAGAATTGATCCCGAAAAGATTGTCTACCTGGGTGAGAGCAACGGCGCAAGGTTTGCCATCGCTGCATGCGCCCTGGATCAGAGAGCTAAAGGCGTGATCGCAATTAGCACCTCCGGCTACGGAGCAGATGATGCAATAGCCTCAGGCGCGCTGACCAACTTAGAGATGATCAGGTTCTACAGGTCGATAGATCCTGACACATACCTGGCCAGGATTCCGCCAAGAAAGCTGGTGATGATGCATTCCCGAAACGATGCCATCATCCCCTATGAGTATGCCGTCCAGATGTATGCGAAAGCGCCCCAGCCAAAGGAGCTACATACTGTCAACTGCACTGTGCACGGCCACTGCTCTGAGATGGATGTATTTCTGAGAGATGAGCTGAAGGAAATGACATCTTGAAGAGGCATCTAGGTCTGATATCCCTCATATCCCTCATATCTCTCATATCTCTCATATCTCTCATATCCATTCCTTTTCTCTTTTACACCTGGATAATAGTTTCGCAGCGCATAGCGATAGCTTAAATTAGGTCCTGGCTTTCCGTTATCGGATGACTAAATCAAGGAAAATGTGCCGCTGGAAAGAGGGTACGAGGACCGCATGCCCAGTCATAATCGACAACCTGTCTGAGGAGGAGGTCGACTTCATCTGGGGTGAGATAAGCAAGATCAACTGGGAGCACAGGTTCGATGACTGGCTGATCATGGCTTCGCTCTCTGCAAATCGCAGCGCATCAAGTCCTGGAAAAACTCACTCCCGAAAAAGGGCCAGATCCAAGAGTGCTGTCTAAGTGGCTTCTAAGTGACTTCCAGGTGGCTTCCAGGTGGCTTTTAA
>CAZXDN010000101.1:2594-8638 GCA_964639235.1 uncultured Methanotrichaceae archaeon
TATCTGGCGGGCACGAAGTATGGTATTTATTCCTTGAAAGGGATACTGACTTGGATGAAGCAAACTGGCAGGAGCACGGGAGGAGACATATCCTCCGTTGGAAAGGGTGTCGACCTTGAAAAAGGCGCTGATCCCATGAGAGATCCTGGTCTGATGAAGGAAGTCGAGGCCATGTACGAGAAATCTGACCCTGCTCATGACTTATCCCACATAATTCGGGTTTACAGGAATGCCAGGTACATAGGCGAGAGAGAAGGAGCAGACATGCAGGTGCTGCTCATGGCGGCCCTGCTTCACGATGTCGGCTCTGAGCTCAAGTCAAAAATGGCTCCTGCTGAGTCGAACCAGACAAGGCTGAAGATCGCAGAGAGCTTTCTTGCAGGGAAAAGCTTCCCTGAAGATTTGAGGGCGAAGATCCTGTATGCTGTGGACGTTCACAGGTTCTCCAAGGGCATATATCCTGAGACTCTTGAGGCCAGGGTGCTGCAGGATGCAGACAGGCTCGACGCAATGGGAGCCATTGGCATCGCCAGGGTGTTCATGACAGGAGGCTCTCTTGGGAGGGCGTTTTACAATCCGGATGACCCATTTTGCGCCTCAAGGGAGCCGGATGACCGCAGATGGAACCTGGACCACTTCTATAGCAAGCTCCTGAAGCTGAAGTCTGGAATGCACACAGATACAGCAAAGGCCGTCGCCAGAGAGAGGGATGAGGTTCTGAAAAGATACCTCTCTGACCTCAAAAAGGAGCTAGAGGGCTAAATTTATGGAAATCAGTCACGTATCTTCTTCATTGACATCTTCATTGGCTTTGCTCTGCGTCCTGGCGTGTCCTCGCAGCCTCAAGATGCTCTTCTTCAGGCTGCGCTTGGTCCACCAGTTCAGGCGCCTGGGGCTGACCTTCCTGATCAGGGTGTCTCCTGAGACCTCGAACCTGTAGAGCCTCAAGCCCTGCTTGGAGGCGATCACGTAGTTGTTGAGCCTGAACTGAAGCGCGTAAGATCTGGCCTGGTCGCAGGCGTCCTCCAGCTCTCCAGCGCTGTCTATCGAGAGCTTGTCCTCGAAGAGGGTGAGAGGCCTGTCGTCATCATAAACGAAAAAGTCGATCCTGCCTCTGTATACTTCTGATCCGCTGCGTATCTCACAGGGCTTCTGGTAGTTGTAGACGAAGCCCCAGCTCTTCAAGAGCGGCTTTATGCACCTCTCATCGAACTCTGCTTCAGTGCGGCAGCTGGACCAGTTCTCGCCCCTGAAAAATGGAGAGCGCACAAGGCATACAGTCAGCGCTAACGCTGCCGCGCCCGTCAGAACGGTATAGTAGCTCATCAGGGGATAACCTCCGGCTGAGCCCAGATCGCCGATAGTCTGTCGGGGCGACTGGCCGCCTGCGCTGCTGCCCAGGGCACCAGAGACGGCAGATGCCAGGCTGAGAGCCGCCAGAGTCAAAGACTCCAGAATCTCAGCTGCCTGATCTGCTGCGCCGGCAGCGTTCACATCGGGCAGAGAGTTCTCCAGCTCGATCCAGAGGCTGCCTCCAGGCTCGCTCTTGATCTTGGCGGAGTTTACGGGTGCAGATTCAATTTTGAGTTTCTCATGGCTTCTTTCAGCTTCGCCAGTTGAGGGACCATCAGCAGAGCTGGCCGCGGGACTTGTGTCGTACTCGCCGCTACCAGGAGAGAAGGCAGATGAATCTTCAGACGGCGAAGTCCCGGCAGATGAAAAAGCACTCGGTGAAAAAGATACCCCTGAGGAAGAAGGCGTATCTGTGTAGGGCGCATCTGTGTGATCAGCATCTGTGTAATGCGCATCTGTGTAATGCGCATCTGTGTAATGCGCATCAGTGTAATGCGTATCAGTGTAATGCGTATCAGTGTAAGGCTCATCTGAAGATGGGACTGAGAAGCCCGCAGGGTAGACTGAAGCGCTGGCAGTCGAAAGAGACGCTATAGACAGAATTGAGATGGCGACAGTCACGATAAACACGTTTATGACAATACCCGAAGCAGCACCTGTGACAGAGGAACTTGTGACGATTTTTGTGATACCGGATTTTACAATAGCGAGAGTCGATCCAGCCTTCAACATGGTACCACCGTTCTCATGAGACGCCACTAATAGATGATGGGCCGAAAGATAATGGGCCAAAGAAGCCTATAACGTACCTTAATGCGGCATCTTATATAAATTTTTGTCCATGTAGTGCAGCTGCCGATGTTCTTGTTCTCATGATCATGCTGCATAAGCGCAACTGAAATTGAGGATCTATGAGCATATCTGTAAATATGAGTTAACTATTTTTCAGATGTGCGCTGAGAGCTTATTTCGAGCACTTGTTTTGATAGATCATGTTTGCTCCCAACATTCTAGTTTTATTCCTATGCAAAACTTCTTAATCATTGCTGGGGCATAGCTATGCCGGCATGGGGCTTTGCATGGATGAATTAATACAAAAAATCCCTGACGTAGAGGTGCAATCTCAGGCACGGAAGGTTGTCCCCTTCCACGGATACCTGAGCACGGGCGCATTCATAGGGATACAGATGCTGAACATCGCAAGAAGGGTTCTTGAGGCGTCGGAAGGCGAGAGGTTGTTTGTCACCTGCGAGACCTACAACTGCCTTCCAGACCCGTTCCAGGTGCTGGCAGGCTGCACCATAGGCAACAAGGGCCTCAGGGTCAAGGACTATGGCAAGATGGCGGTCACTGTGACCAAGAGAGCGCCAATAGGCGCCTGCATAAAGGGCGTCAGGATAATGCTCGATCCTGAGAAGACAGCCGCGTATCCAAGGCTCCATTCCTGGTATATGAAGACTGAGAAGGTTCCTCATGATGAGGCGGTCTCCATACTCATCTCCGCAGGCGAAGGGGTCTATTCCTGGGAGACTTTTGACTTCACAGTGCCAGAGAGGCCCGAAAAGAAGATTGCCATCTGCGAAAGGTGCAAAGAGAGCTTCGTCTTGAAGGGCGACGGCATGATCTGTCAGGCCTGTTTAGAGAAAGAGGGCTAAAATTTCATCTGGTGGGTTTAGATGGTTAAAAAGCTGGTTCCGTCCGTATGTCCATACTGCGCTGTGGGCTGTGGTTTTTATCTCGACGTTGAAAGAGGAAAGGCAGTAGGCATAAGCTATATGCCGGAACACCCGACCTGCGAGGGCGCGCTATGCCCCAAGGGAAATGCAGTTCTGGAGTTCCTCAACCACAAAGACAGGCTCACTCATCCCCTCAGGAGAATCGGAGACGAGTGGGTGAAGATCTCCTGGGACGAGGCGCTCGACCTCATATCCAGAGGACTGGGAAGGGCGATTAAGGATCACGGCCCCAGGTCTGTGGGCTTCCTGGCGTCTTCGAGGTGCAACAACGAGGAGAACTATCTGATCCAGAAGATGGCCAGAATGCTTGGGTCTCCAAACGTGGACAACTGCGCAAGGCTCTGCCATTCCCCAACAGTTGTGGGTCTAGGAGCGGTCTTCGGAGCAGGCGCCATGACTAACAACCTGCTGGATATTGAGAACTCATCTTGCATCCTGGCAATAGGCACCAACTTCACAGAGGCTCATCCACTCGTCTCCAGGTGGGTCCTCAAGGCCAAAGACAAGGGAGCAAAGATCATAGTGGCAGACCCGAGGGTCACCTCGACCTCATGGATGGCAGACATCCACATGAGGATCAAGCCTGGAACCGACATAGACCTCATCAGGGGAATGATGAGGGTCATGCTAGACGAGGGCCTTGTGGACGAGAAGTTCATCAATAGCAGGACCGATGGCTTCAAGGAGCTGCAAAAGAGCCTAGAGGGTTATACTGTTGAAGAGGCCTCGAAGCTCACAGGCGTTCCAGCAGAGGAGATAATCAGCGCCGCCAGAATATATGCAACTGCTTCAGCTTCAGCTCTTCTCTACTCAATGGGCATCACCCAGCACGTCTGCGGAACTGACAACGTCAAGTCCTGTGCCACTCTGGCGCTGGTCTGCGGCCAGATCGGCAGGCCGGGAGCAGGCGTCTGGCCAATGCGCGGCCAGAACAACGTCCAGGGAACGTGCGATGTGGGCGCGATGGTCGAGTTCTACCCCGGCTACAAGAAGTCTTCGGAGCCGGGCACAATCGAGTTCTTCAAATCCAGCTGGGGAGCAGACAGCCTGCCTCTGGGCCCTGGCCTCACCTCAACGGAGATGATGGATGCAGCAGTCGAGGGCAAGTTCAAGGCCATGTACATAGTTGGAGAAGACCCTGTCATCTGCGACGCAAACACCAACAAGACCAGGAAAGCTCTTGAGAGCCTCGACTTCCTGGTGGTCCAGGAGATATTCCTCACAGCCACGGCCAAGATGGCAGACGTGGTCCTACCTGCTGCTGCCTGGGCTGAGAAGGACGGGAGCTACACCTCGATGGAGCGCAGGGTCCAGTGGATAGACAAGGCAGTGCCAGCTCCAGGAGAAGCCAAAGATGGAATATGGATCGTCTGCCAGATAGCGAAGAAGCTTGGCCTCGACTTCAACTACTCAAACGCCTCAGAGGTCTTGAAGGAGATCAACCGCCTGGTGCCACAGTACGGCGGCATGACCAGGGCCAGGATCTCCAATGTTGGCGGCCTGAGGTGGCCGTGCCCGAACGAGAACCACCCAGGAACAGACATACTCCACACAGAGCGCTTTTCCACTCAGGACGGCAAGGCCAAGATGGCCTCTGTCAAGAACTCTCCGCCTGGTGAGGAGACCAGCCCTGAGTATCCGATAACTCTCACGACAGGCAGGATTGTGATCCATTACAACAGCGGGTCCATGACCAGGAGGAGCCCATCGCTTGCAGAGCGGGAGCCTGAGCTTTACGTGGAGATCAACCCTGAGGATGCCTCCAAGATAGACGTAGCCGAGGGCGATCTGGTGGCTGTGAAGACGCGCAGAGGCGAGGTGAAGGCCAAGGCCAGGGTAACCGACAAGGTCAAGCCAGGAGTAGCCTTCATGCCATTCCACTACTCCGGCGCAAACATAATCACCTCTGACGCACTGGATCCTGTCTCCAAGATTCCTGAGTACAAGATCGCAGCCTGCAGGATCGAGGCCAGGACCTAAGCCTGAGTTCATGAGCTCAGGCCAACAGCAAGGCCATGTCAGAGAGTCCAGTGGTGTGGCCGAGTGAGATCTGGCATGCCAGCAGTGCAGAGGAGCCTGAGAGCTGCTGGAGAGAGGAGAGCCTCGATCCAGACGCCACATTCTGGCCCAGGGGGTGCCTGGAAGCCTCAGGCTCCAAGAGGGCTGAGATGGAGCCCGATGTGGCTGTTGAGGTGAATGTGAGCATGATCCTCAACGGCTCCTGCAGCTGTTCTCGCCTATCTCCCGACGCAGCTGAAGGAGCTGGCAGTCGGCTTTCTGGTCTGCGAGGGCCTGGTTGAAAGCTTCCAAGAGATCTTCTATGCTCATCATTCTAATTGGAAGGTTGACATGAGCTTGAATAGCGGTCTAGGTTTGAACTCGATGTTGCTATCTTCATCCTCGATTTAAGGGGTTCTTGCATGAGCACTGTGCCGCCGCGGGGTTGGATGTGATCACCAGGAACATGCTCACAGGTGTTCCTATACAACATAGGAAACGATAATGCCATATACGAAGAACAGCAAGACTCTAGCAGATGAAGAGGATTACAGCTTACATCTCCGGCAAGGTTCAGAAGGCAGGATACCGCGCCAGAGTGATGGAGATGGCCAGGATCCTGAAGCTCAAGGGGACTGTGGAGAACCTGGATGACGGCAGAGTGAAGATCATTGCCGAAGGAGATGAAGATAAGCTGAAGCTGCTGGAAGAAGCCATCGACATAAAGAATACTCTGATATGTGTTTCATCGATTGAAAAACACTATTCAGATGCCACAGGCGAATTTTCCAAGTTTTGTAAGATGGTTGAGCTGGGAGAGACAGATTCCAGATTGGACACAGCCGCGTCTCATCTAAAAGTCCTCATTGCCGCTGTCAATAATATGAACGACAACCTGGGCGGCAAGATGGACGTGATGATTCAAAAGCAGGATCAGATGCTGGACAAGCAGGATCA
>CAZXDN010000102.1:0-8300 GCA_964639235.1 uncultured Methanotrichaceae archaeon
AAAAGACGCCTACCAATATAGAATCCTCCTTGCTGTTGGTAAATTATTGATACATGTTTTTGTATTTTATTGGGCTGTTTCTTTTGGCCGTGTTTCTACATCAGGCACGCTCATTATTAATTGATATAATTATTGGAAGTCGTGACCAAACTTTCTCATATATTTTTATCGTTATCTGCAAAGCAGAGCGACGAAAGATATGGCCTGGCTTACGCTCTCTGTATCATCCGTCAACCTGGAAATGACAGGCGAGGTCTCTATGAGCGCCACTAAAGAAACGTGATTGGCATCCTCCTTGGCTTCGACCTTCCTCAAGATTTTTTTGATTTTAGGTGATGGCGAAGCTGCTCGTCATAGAGTCGATCTCTTATTTTTCTCCTGGGTGGAACAATGCCTTTTATCAATACTGATGTATCAGTAGTTGCATCAGTAGTCATAGGATCTATCTCTCATTTCCCTGATGATTTGAGTCGGGTCTGCTTCTTCAACCAGATGTCCTCCAATCTGAGAGACAACCTGGTCCAGGGTGATCCCCTTTTTATGCCTGCCCAGAGCCTCAGCAGGACTGGACAGATGGACCCGGCAGGAGGCACGTTCATCAACTACGTCATAACTGTCGTAAACGACGGCAACCGCGCTTTGGGCCCTGTGTACATCTGGGACTACTTCCCGCAGGGCACGCAGTACGTCTACTCGTCCCTCAGGCCCTCAAAGCTCGACTCGAACGCCTAAGAGTGGACCCTGACTAACTTAGGGATCGGAGAGACTTCGAGGATAGAGCTCAAGCTCAACGTCACAGAAGATTCGGGCCTGGATGGCATTGTCAACCGCGTCAAAGCGAGCGGCGACTATGATGGCCAGTCTGTCAGCGCTGAGAACCGCTCTGCGATCCAGCTTAACTGGCTCTCATGTTGCCAGTCCAGGCTCCTTGCCAGCAAGACGGGCTACGTGTCTGCCAACGACAGCAGGCTCGTGCTCTTCAGAATTGCGCTGAAGAACCCTGCAGATAGCGCTGTGTCAGTCACCATCAGGGACAACCTGCCTGATGAGATGAACTTCCTCAGCTCCTCTGTGCCCACATCAGATTACAGCTCAGGCACTGTCACCTGGAGCATGATCGGTCTTATGCCAGGAGAGACCCGGGTTATAGACTATCTGGCAAGAGCGCTGCGCGACGGCGCTTTTGTGAACGCGGCTCACCTGGAGGCAGTCTCAGAAGGCGGATCAGACCTTGGATCAGCAGATGTGCAGTGCCAGGTGGTAATTGGCAACCAGTCATATTGCTCAGGCGGATCAGAGTGGCAGCCACCTGTGTGTTTCGGGCTCAACTGCACATATGGAGGAACTAAAGAAGAGTGGATCCCATGCGATTCCTGCGCCTACGGGGAGCAGGACGCTCAGTTTGCGGACTCTTCCTGCACATCTTGTCCCATGCCAGTGATGGAATCCTCAGACGATATCCCTTGAGCCTCGCATATGATGAGGCCTAAAATTTTTGATATTCAGATATTAAACCGGATTCAAAGCGTTCTTTGCGCCCACATGCCTCTGCGGTGAACAGCAGGTATTCTGAGCTCAAAACCACAGAAGCTAACGCCGTAAAGACAGCTAGGCCTGCAGACACTTCTAGAAAATTTTAAGTATATTGCCCTACAAATATTACGTCCATCGCATTTAGAACAGGAGGCATAAAGATGAAGATAGGAATTACAGCAACCGCACCGGGATTGGACGCTCACGTAGATCCTAGGCTGGAAGGAGCGGCATTCTTTACAATTGTCGACACAGACAACAACACAATTGAGTCTGTGCCAAACGACCTCAGAAATCTGCCCACAGGAGCCGAGGAAGAGACTGCAAAGATGGTGGCAAAGCTTGGAGCCAAGGCCCTGATCTCAGAGCACGTCAGCCCAAGAGCCCAGGAGATTCTCTCGACATCTGGTGTAAAGGTCTATCCATATTCAGGAGGGGTGGTCGAGGACGCGATAGAGCAGTTCAGAAACGGAGAGCTGAGGACCCAAGAAGAGCTGGCAGGAATGAGAGATGTGCCAAGTGGCATAGGCAGCGAGCATGGAAGAGGCACGGGTCCTGAAGCTGAGGGCCAGGGATTCAAAGCCAAGAGATAAAAAGGCTCAATTTTCGCCAGTCCTATGCAGTGAGGGCACAGAGGTGAAGATAAAAATTGATGCGAGGCTCAGGCGCTGCCTGGCCGTGGGAACTTCTATTTTTCCAGCTTTCTGTGGCAGAACCACCAGTCGTAGCACTCCATGCCCTTGCCTGTGACCCTCTCCTTGGCAGCATCCACGTCTCCTGGAGGAGGTATGATCACGTCGCTTCCGATCAGATTGTTATTGGGCCAGTTGGCTGGCATTGCCACCTTGTTCTGGTCTGAGACCTGCATGGCCTTCACTGCCCTCAAGATCTCGTCCATATTCCTTCCGACCTCCTGGGGATAGAAGAAGATTATCCTGACAGTGCCCTCAGGATCGATGATGAACACCGCCCTGACTGTATTTGTCCCCTTGCCAGGATGGATCATTCCCAGCCTCAAGGCCACCTTGCCCTGATCGTCTGCAATTATGGGAAACCCAATCTCCACTCCGAGCTTCTCTTTTATCCATTCGACCCATTTCATGTGCGAGAAGACCTGGTCTATAGAGAGGCCGATCAGCTTGCAGTTCAGGTCCTCGAACTCCTTTCTCCTGCTCTCAAATGCGACGAACTCTGTGGTGCAAACTGGAGTGAAGTCTGCCGGATGGCTGAAGAGTACGATCCATCTGCCCGCGAAGTCGGATGGCAGCTTCATCATGCCGTGAGTGGTCTTGACATCGAGATCGGGCATCCTGTCGCCGATCAACGGAAAGCCGCCCGATCCGCCTTGCATCTGCTCCATCATCCCCATGTGATGGCCCACCCCGCTGTGATGCCCCACATGGCCCTCTCTGCGACCATCCATGCGGCCGCCGACGTGAACGCCCGTATGGTCCATTCCAGCGCTGCCTGCACCCAGACTGGATTCTGCCTTGTCTGTCCTGCACATAACCTCTTCCTCCAAGAACTTGATATATTCCATATTTTAGTAGTCTGCATATTTATTAAAGGTTGCCACCTCAATCATAATGTGCAGGCATAAAATAATATGAAGGCATCAATCATAAATTTCAGTCTCATATTCACACTGGAGAATACTGGCACATGGCTGCTGAAAACATCAATATAACTGACGATAAATATCGGATGCAGCTACAGGAAAGGTATATGAACTGCCCTATCTTGCAGGAAGCCTCATCAGGCTGGACAGAAAAAGCCTCACAGCCCTGGTGCCTGGGGCAATCACCCAGACCTTGACTTTCTGATCTTCTGGAAAACCACATCTTCCCAAGCTCGTTTCTGTTAGTTCATCGTGGCATTGCCCACACGTTCCTCTTCGGCCTGCCATCGGCAGTTCTGGTGCTGTACATCGCGTCCATGCAGGGAATTAGAGATGCAGCCAGAAAGCACAGAAAGTATGTAGATTTAGATCCCGATCTCTCGATCAGATCTGTAGCCTTTGCCTATATCGAAGTGCTCAGCCACCTCTCGCTTGACTACCTCACAGCCAGAGGCGTGCTTTTCCTCTTCCCCCTGGATGCCACCAGGCGGTCTTCAGAGATCTTCTTCTATACAGAGACCACTATAACCCTGGCAAGCCTCCTGATCATAGCGAGGCTCGCCAGATACACGAGAACAGACAACTCAAACCGAAATCTCCCAGTTGCGATTATGGCTACCCTGATAACAGTCGGGGCCATTCGAGTGGTGGGAAAAGGCCTCGCTGAAGAGTCATTTAATGGCAGCGACGTCCTCAGCTACCCGGAGCCCAGCCTCTCAAAGTGGATATTGGTCTCTAAGGAGGGGCAGGAGCTGAGCTTTTCAGAAGAAGAGAAAAAGGAAAAAGGAAAAAATTTGGTCCGGCATTATGCTGCGAGCGGACTTAAACAGCCCTGTCGATTGGCCTGGGCCTCATCGCAGCTGCAATTATGAGATAGAGGGCTGCGAGTCCCACAAGTATATAGATAATGCTCGATAGCAGCGAATTTGTGCCAAATATAGCATCAACAAGGTTGTAATTCAGCAACCCGACCAGGCCCCAGTTCAGGCCACCAATGACCACCAGTATAAGGGCTATCCAGTAAAGTGTATCATATGCTCTTGCCAATCTCTACCACTCTCCCCAGAATATTCTGTTCTAAATACTCATGGGAGTTCTTACTACTTAAATTTTATTCAGCAAAATGGATAGCAAGCGGTGGTATTATATTTGCAGCAGCAACCAATTAATCAACGCAGTAAGAATGCGCATTATCGCCAATGCCTCAATCATTACGCATTTCGGTTTATTGCGCACGGTAATCAAAGAACTGGCATTCCCCAGAACATTATGGATTCAAGCCTGTCATGAGATCTTGGCTGCGAGAATTTTCGATGTTCTTCTGAAATAAATATAAAGATGGAAAGGCGTAAATATGTTTAGGATATAGTTATTTAAGGAGAGATCTATGGCTACTGAAGATGCTGTAAAGGCTACAGTCGATGAGCTCTTAAAAGCGCTCTCTGCAAGGAATATAATGGGAGACCCCATAGAGATGGAGGACAAAGTCATCCTCCCAATTACCAAGATGGGCATGGGGTTCGGAACGGGAATGAGCAGCGACGTGGACAATAAAAACGCCGGGACGACTTCAGGAGGAAGCGGAGCTGGGGGAGGAGTTGGCGTCTTTCCAGTAGCGGTAGTTGTGCTCTTCAAGGGAATCCAGGGTCCAGAAGGCGTCAAGGTTGTGCCACTATCTGCGCCCAATGCCATATCAGAATCGATTGGCGAGATTGCATCTACAGTGATCAACAGGATAACAGGGCACAAGGATGGCGGCGGTGAGAAGAAGCACAGCACAGCTCACAGCACCTCAATAGAGATTGAGTAGGGCCATCTGATGCACCCCCTCGTCATAGTGCCAATTATCATCCTCATAGCAGTGGCGCTGCTGCTGCTAATCCCATTTCATCTGAAACTTGACGCCGTGAAAGAGGGGTCAACTCTCAGAGGGTCTTACAGGGTCTCATGGGCAGGACTTGTCCTCAAGAAGGGCGAGATCTCGCCAGAGGAAGAAGGCAAGATCAAACCTGAAGATATCAAAGCCAAAGAGATAATGCATGAAGAAGCCAGAGCAGAAGAAACAGCGCTTGGAGAAACAGTACCTGAAGAAACTGAAGCTGGAGCATCAAAAGACGGTCCAGAGATGAAAAAAAGAGGGGTCAGTCCGAGAAGCCCCAAGCCTAACAGGTTCAACATGCCTGTGGATCCACGGCTGTTCATGGATGCACTGCCAGATATAATGCACTCAACAAGGGGATTTATCAAGACAATCTCAGTAAGCGAGTTCTACTGCCATCTTGTGATGGGGCTGTCAGACCCTGCTGACACTGCCTTTGCCTTTGGCATAATCTGGTCGATAATATCTTCAATTGCAGTTACCAAATCAAAGGACATATCTCTTGAGCCCGATTTTATAGAAGAGAAGCTCGACGCTTCGGTGACAACCGACTTTAAGGTCAGGCTAATCTCGATCTTTGCGATCTTCATCGAATCTTTGAGCAAAAAACCGATCAGAAAACTGATGTTTGCGATAATGGGTGATCAGATTGGAGATAAGAGATCCCGGGCTGAGAGTTGACAGCAGGACTTTTGTTGGAGATCCGATAAAAGTAGGAGACCGGTCTATCTATCCAGTTCTGAAGTTATCTGCGATCAAAGCGTGTGAGGGAGGGATTATGGCAGTGGTGACATACCCAAAAGCCCTGGCAATAGCAGAACCCGAAGAGACTTATTTATTTATGCTCGGCGATGAGAATACATCAGTAGAGGATCTGATAGTCCAAGTCCCATCGCTTAAAAACATATTGAGAGTTAAATAAGCTAACCCTGCAAAAGACTCCATCGGACAAATATTTCAAAAACCTTGGCCTTAAAATTTTGCCTTAAAAAAAAATTTTGCCTTAAAAAAGCTAGCATAAAAATCTAGGCCTTAATCACCACAGTCTTGGCGATCATATCTCCCAGGCGCTGCTCTTTCTTGGAGTACCATATAAGCAAGGCACCGACCAGATAGAAGACTGGAAGCGCATCGACTATCCTCAGGAGATTCCTCACAAATGCAGGGCCCATGTCCATCTTTGACCCGTCTTCTTTGACAACCCTGATCTTGGTGATCATCTTGCCTATGGTCTGGCCAGTGCTTCCCTCAAGCAAGGTGTAGTAGGCTATGTAGATGATGAAGGAGAGAATGCCATATGACTCGCCTCCGTAGAGGTCTAGGCCTGGTGAGTTCACCTGGTAGTTGAAGACCCCAAAGATGACTCCGAGTATTGCGAAGACTATGGCCAGGACTATGCTGTCGATCAGTATAGATACGAACCTTATTCCTATGCCCTGATAGCTCATCGCCGGCTTAAATGTGCCTACATAGCTGGCACCTTGATAGCCAGCACCCTGATAGCCGGTCTCCTGGCTGGCCCTTTCTGGAGCTGCACTGGGCAGATCCGCGCCTGAAACTGCCTGTGGACCTGGAACATCGGGCCTTAGGTCTGGGCGATCTATATCAGACCTGTCTAGGTCAGACTTGGGAGCTTCCCGACCAGCATCGGCTGGATCTCTAGCATCTGGATAATTTGAACCTGCCATAAATTTATCCCCACTGTAGGGCTGATAGATTCAGAGCTGGCGTTCTGGAATATGAGCAGTGTCTGCTTTCTGTATGTGGTCTGAGATTTAGAAATCAGTGATGATCTGAGCTGCGCTGCCAGCGTGACATCAGGCCCTGATGATGTGATAGATATTAGTCTTTTTTATTATTTATATATTGCGCAGCACATTGGCCAGACGGTTTATCCTTATCTGCAATGCAATCCTGCACTGCAATTCTGCAATGCATTTTATAGAGGGACCTGGAATATAATTTGCAACCAATACAACATAACAGTAGGACTTATGCACCTGACAGGACACCATATACGACATAAGTTATATTAAGGCACACAAATCCTGGTCTAAATACCTTGAGGAAAAAGGTTTTATCAGTAGCTGCTTTATCTCAAGTCCCAGGGAGATCAAGGAGTGGCTGAAATTGTTGAGGTATAGAGATCCGCGGCCATGGGATTTACAGGCATCTGCTGCGCTTGCAGCTCTGACGATCATATTCACAGTCCAAAACCCACTTCCAGCCATTCCTATCCAAGTTCCCCTTGGCGTGGCGATGCTCATCTTCCCTCTGGGCTATGTGCTGGTGGCAGCGATCTTCCCCCAAAAAGGGGACATAAATGCCCTTGAGAGGCTGGCTTTGAGCCTTGGGCTGAACATCGCCCTCGTCCTTACGACGAGCGTAGGCATGAGCTTCACTTCCTGGGGCATGAAGCTCTCGCCCATTGCACTATTCCTCTCTGCAGCCACCATCGTCCTGTCAGCCATAGCTTACATCAGGCGCTGGGCACTTCCCAGGAGAAAGAGGTTCGTCCCTGGATTTGGCTCAAGGAGGTACGATCTCCTGGCAGACAGGCCTGGTAGGGCTGGCAAGGCACCGATTGCTTTGCTGGTCTTGTCCATTCTGATATCAGCATCAGCTCTAGCTTACATGGCAACATTTCAGAGACAGGATGCCGGGTTCACGGAGCTTTCTGTAACTGGACTGGACGGCGATATGAAGACGCCCGCATCCGTTGCCGCCGGCGACCTGATCACTGTGCTTGTAAGCGTCCTCAACCACGAGAACGCAGATGCCAACTACACTTTGCAGCTCGTCCTCCAAAACTCGATCCTGGATACGAGGCAAATAGCTCTTGGCGATAACCAGACCTGGGCTGAGCCAATCAGCTTTGCTCTGGACGACCCAGGAGAAGGCCAGAGCGTCCAGTTTTTGCTCTTCAGGGATGAAGACCTCTCATCCCCATATGAGGAAGAGGACCTTCTGCTGAACGTAACCGGACAGCTCCAGGCCATAGATCGTGGTGTCAAAGAGGAGAGCGAAAAAGCACATAGCTCTCAAGGCCAGAACGCCACAGGCGATGCTGAGGGCATCTCTCCGATTGCAGAATCCCTGGAGAACGCCTCAGACCAGAAGGCATCCATCCCAGTAGCTCCTATAGTTCTCAGCTCAGGCAACTCAAGCGGCAGCAAGAAGAGCCATTATTCTGCAGCAACACCTGTTGCTACAACACCTGCTGATACAACACCTGCTGAAGCAACACCTGCTGCTACAACACCTGCAGCC
>CAZXDN010000103.1:0-1443 GCA_964639235.1 uncultured Methanotrichaceae archaeon
TTCTCCAGCTGCTGAATCAGTTCTTCGCCTTTAGCTGCCAGTTCCTTGAACTGATTGATAGCATTCCGCATTTTGGGCAGAGCTTCCTGCTTATAGGTGCTGATGGAACTCAGCGCCTCCATGACATCAGCCATAGCAGTCTCCAGCTTCTCGACAGAGACGCCCGTTTTCGACTCCTGTTTCTGGATTTGCGGCGGCGCACCTCGTTGCAAGCTGCGAGGACTCCTTGCTGTAATCTGCAAAGTATTCGATGAAATCAGGCTTCGCATTACAGGCAGACAAACCATAAATAACAAATAATTTATACCAGTTAGCCCTAGATCTTCAGCTCAAAAGCTAACTCGACAGATCTCCAAACTCTCAAGATAAAATCCTCATGATACCAGAAGGTAACTCCAATGACCTGGCCAGATGTTCTATCCAGTCTTCGAGGCAAGAAAGAGCTTCCTCCTATCCCTGAGTCGTTTATCTTCGGCGTAGCTACCGCCGACCACCAGTGCGAAGCTTACGACTTGCGGTACGTGGATATCAGAGATGTCTGGGAGAGGGTGCAGCACCCGGATGCCGCCCGCGGGAATGCCACCGATTTCTGGAATCGCTACTCTGAGGATATCGATCTGGCTAAAAGCCTCGGATGCAATGCCTTCCGGTTCTCGATCGCCTGGTCGCGCGTGGAGCCTGAGCCAGGAGAGTACAACCAGGAGGCCTTTGACCACTACCGCGACTTGATCGACAAAATCCTCTCATGCGACATGCAGCCTGTAGTGACGCTGCACCACTTCACCTGGCCCCTCCACGTAGAGAAGAGAGGCGGGATGATAGGCGATCAGTTCTCAGATATCTACGCCTCTTACGTCTCCGAGGTCGTCAAACGCTTTGGCAAAGACGTCCCCTACTGGATCACCTTCAACGAGCCCAACCTGCTCATGGGCGGCTATCTCAAGCCCTGGTGGGACTCAAGCTTTGCCGCGCCTCCAGGCCTTGAAGGCGCAACCACATTTGAGCAGGTGGAGGCTGTGGAGAGGCTGGTCCAGAACCTCTTCCTGGCGCACAGGGCAGCCTACGAGATCATCAAAGGCCAGAACCCTGATGCCAAGGTGGGGGTCAACGCATATTTCTATGGCCTGCCTGACTGGCTCCAGCACCTTGTGGATGGAAACGCGACAAGGATAAAGGAAACTCGTGACCTGCAAAGCCAGAGCGACCGCATTTCAGAGAAGCGGGCGCTGATTGGCGGAAAGAGAGCGAACTGGATTAAAGAAAATCTGCTCAACCGGGATAAGGCAGACGTGGTCATTGCTGCACTGACCATGACCTCTGAGCGCGAGGAGCAGGTGGCGTTCTCTGAGCCCTATTTCGTGGCAGGAATGCAGCTCATGGTCAGGGCAGACAGGGATGAAAATAGTGATGAAGACAGGGAGGAAGGCTGGGAGGAAGACAGGG
>CAZXDN010000103.1:1543-6616 GCA_964639235.1 uncultured Methanotrichaceae archaeon
GAAGACAGGGAGGAAGGCTGGGAGGAAGACAGGGCGGAAGACGGGGAGGAATATAGGGATGAAGATAGGGATGAAGGCTGGAACATAGACCGTGCCAGCAGCATCGAGCAAGTGAAAGACCTGGAGGGCAAGACTATAGCAGTGGTGAAGGGCTCCACTGCTGAAAAGAGCCTTCATGCTCTCTCTATGCCTATAAAGGGCGCAAAGCCTCTGTCAGTTCCGGACTATGGGGCAGCACTGCAGGCGCTCCAGCAGGGCACAGCTGACGCCATGCTCTCAGACAACGCCATACTGCATGGTTTAATGGAGCAGCATCCCGGCCAGTACAGACTTATCGACGAGGCAATCACAGATGATGAGCTCTATGCCGCAGCTGTGGCAATTGGCGAGAGCGATCTTCTTGAGGCGCTCAACCTCGCTGTGAGGGATTTCAAGAGGTCGCCTCAGTGGCAGGAGTGGGCTGACAAGCTGGCTTCATCTGGACAGCCGGTTGAGAAGCCGCCAAGGGACATAAAGGCTCTGACTATCAGCGAGCCTGCCATCGAGAGAAGCTCTATGCTGAAGAAGGCGCCCGATGAGCCGATGCCCATATCTCCTAAAGGAACAGCCATCCGGCGAATCCAGGATAGGGGCTATCTGAAAGTTGCGATCAAATCAGATATGCCTGGCTTTGGCTACCTCGATCCTGAGACAGGAGAGTTCAGCGGCCTTGAGGCGGATATCGCCAGATCGCTTGCCAACAGAATATTTGGCGATCCAGGCATGGTGAAATTTTGTCCTGTCACAACTGAGAAGCGCCTGCCTTCGGTTCGATCGTTAGGTCTGCTTGACTGGTTCATGAGGCAGTACACTGTGCTCTCGACAATGTTTGCCTCCAACTGGTGGTACCTGGGCATGGCAGGAGAGCTAGATGAGTTTCTCTGCCCAAAAGAGTGCGCCGGCAAGTTCGACTTTGTGGGGCTGGATTACTACTGGGGCATCTCCACTCTGCAGCTGGACCGCATTCAGAGGCTGATGGATGCTGCCTACAGGCGCTTCGACAGGGCTCCTGTCTGGCCTGGTGGGCTGCACAGCCTTCTCAAGGACCTGAGCCGCCAGTTTCCCGACAAGCCTCTGCTAATATTCGAGAACGGCTGCGTTGAGTCTGCAGATGGAGTGGGTAGGGAAGTCTACATCCAGAGGCATATCCAGGAAGTACAGAGGGCTTTGAAAGACGGCGTTAATGTCGATGGCTATATCTGCTGGGCAGTAACCTCAAATCGGGAGTGGGATCTGCAGTTTAACGAAGGCAGCGACTTCGGGCTCTTCCACATCGATCTGGACAGCGATACGTCTCTGAAGCGGGTGCATACGCCAGCTGCTGAAGCTTATCGAGATATCATTTTAAAGAGAGGCGTGTGAAGCGGCATAAACTTCACCGCTTCAATTTCCTCGTTTCAGTTTTCCCATTTCGGATTTCTCTCTCCAGATTTCTTGCTTCAGATCGCCTTGCGTAGGATCTTCCCGTCTTAAATGGACTTCTCATAGCCCTGACCGAAGTCGATCAGAGGTCTGACCTCAGAGATCTCGAATGTAGCCAGCACCTTTATCATATCAGCTGCCTGCTCTCCGACAACCTTTGCCATCTGGCTCTTGTACGCGTCGAGCTTCGGGCCTGAGGTGAGGTGCTCTCTCATTTTAAGATAGACTCTGATCCCTTTCCAGTCCATAACTCCCGCGCCCGGCTCGATGATCATGTATATGGCATTGGGATTTTCCTCTAGGTTGGCAAATGTGCGGCCCCTTCCAAGTGCAATTACAACTGTGTTCTCGTCGACCATCTGAGGAGACCCGTAGACTGCAGAGTTCGCCTTGCCGTCCTTGCTTGCAGTGCTGATGATGCCTATCCTGGGCTGCTTATTGAAATATTCCATCAATTTTGACGTCGTTATTATGCCCCCAATTAGAGCAAATTGTGCTGCATAATTGTGCTGCATAATTATGCTGCATACTACTTAAAGATTGGCGAAACCAAATCTTTCCAGTTCAACTTATGCTGGCATTGCTGGTGCATCCAGAACTCACTGCCAAGGATAGCATTTCTCTCTGTGTGAAGCCCATTTGTTTAATCCATAATACCTGATCAGCCTCAGATTCTTCTGCACAGCGTCTCCGTGAAACGGCCTGAGGAACTCGAATTTGTCATATTTCTCAAACTCGTCACACTCCCAGCAGCCCTCGAAGCCTCTGGAGCAGACGCACTTTGTGATCTGGCACTGGCCCGCACAGCCATCGCCTCCCAACCTGCAGGGCGCATCGCATCTGAGCTTAGAGATCGCCTCCAGAGCAGAGATCAGCTCGTCATAGTGATCAAGCTCTTTGAAAGACTTCCGCTTGATCCTTGAGTAGTCCGCAAAATCAGTCTCCTTAAGCTCCTTCAAAGCTGGGCAGAGAGGTCTGATGCCCTGCTCTTATGCCTGATGCAATCTCCGCAGAAGATTTCACCTGATCAGACAGCCTCATCGAACTCGTCTCTGTACCTGGCCACACCAGATATGCCCATCATCGCCTTCTGATCCAGGATAAGGATCATGAACGCTTCATCAGGAACCTCCCACTGACAGCGGATGCCCATATCCGAAGCCTTCTGGAAGCCGAAGCGAGGGTAGTATCCTGGGTGACCCAGAACGATGATGAACGGACAGCCCATCTCTTTTAGCATGCCAATCCCTGCTCTTACCAGGGCTGATCCAACTCCTTTTCCCTGAAACTCCGGCAGCACTGCCAGCGGTGCTAATCCCATGCCTTCCAGGATTTTGTCTTCTTCGATCGTTGCTGGGCTGAAGAGCAGGTGGCCTATGACTTCCTCACCTTGGGAAGCTACAAGAGACAGCAGGCCTGGGCAGCTCTCTCTCAGCTTGTCCACGACGTCGGCTTCAGCCTCCCGGCAGAATGCCATCTCGTTGATCCTTCTGACGGCCTCTACATCCTCTGGCCTCTCTTTCAAAATGCTGATCAAATCATCGCCTCGTCAGAGCAGTAGGTCATCTGCTGAAAAGTAAAACTTTTCTTGAAATGGCGAGTATAGTGAAGGATTGATCCAGGCTCCTGTTATCGTTCAATTATGGCGTTGCATAACGAAAGCTTTAACTTATAATCTGGAGCGCAAAGCTGGTGATTGATCCGTGAAAGACGTTTATACAATAGTGTCCTGGCTTTACAGATGCAAAAAAATAGATTGATGGGTTTACAGGTTGCACATAGTCGCCGGAGCTGAGATCGTCCCTAATATCCCAGCTCTTTTTTACCCTAACTCTTTGGGTCGAACTTTATGGCTCTATCATACACGATCTCAGAGTAAGATGGCCCGGTCTGTGTAGCCCTTTCCAGGTAGAGCCTCCAAGCGATGAAAAGCGGCTGATCCACACCTATGCCATAGCCTCCCGGACCATAGGGAAGCTCGTAGCAGTGCGGATCGCCATTGGCGTGCCTGGCGATCTTGTAGACATAGAGGTATTTTGCGTTGGGATTGTCGGGAAGGTACTCCTGCGCAGTTCCATTAAATTCTGCGTCCGTGACCATTCCGACGCCATTAAACGCGTCCGCTCCGTATGGGACGAAGTTCCCGTATATCGCTTTTCCTGTAGCTACATGGTTAACCCCATAGACGATTATAAACTCATTGGAATCATTGCCCAAAGTAAGCGGTGGATTCTGCAGAGAACCATAGTATAGTGCGAGGTTGGGGAATGGTGGTGTCGGCAAATCGGCAATTCGATCTGATGTCCATAGATAGCAAGCATCGTTGGTAGGACCTAGGGCATCGATTCCTCTCTGGATAGCATCGCTCCCTACTGGGACTCCTTGACTGGTTGGAAGCTCAATAGCATTCAAACTGCTATATCTATTGAGAATCGCTTCCCTGAGCTGTTCTAGATCAGGCATAAGATCAAACTCCGTTTTTCCGGTTCCACGGGCTTTTATCACTGGCATATTGTACGGATCTAGCTTCGAGGATTCATTAGGAGTTATACGGAAAACTTTGGCGGGCTTATTAGCGATGTAAGCATCTCCAGCTTTCTGATCTGCGAATAGAGATGGCCGGATAAATACGCCAAATGTATCAGAGGTGTTCTCTATGCCCATTTTCACCATAGCTGAGGGAATCACCTGGCTGTTGATTATGTCGCCTGAATATCCCGCGGACAGTGCAGCGGCCTGGATACGTTGATCTACGCCTTTATCGGCTGTAGTGATTATAATCGTGGTTTGATTATATGGATTCCCAGGCAACCCATTGGGGGTTCCTTCGGTATTGATGTTCAGGTTGTTTATCGTGTCTACCAGATTGGCAAAGATCCATCGAGTCTCATTTCCATATGTTCTCTCCATCAAGAAATAATCATAACTGAAGTACCTGCACTCTGGCGGTGTTCTTCCCACAAAAACAAGGGCTTCATCCGGGCGAAGATTCGGGAAAGGAGTTATGTTCGCAGTTACTCCAAGTGCCTTAATTACATTTGCAATTACTCCAGTTACCTCACCAGAAGCTGGTGGAACAAGATATACCAGGTATTTTGTGGAAGGATTATTCCCATATGCTGAGGGCATTATCCCCATATCATATAATTTCATAAAATCAAAATAACCCAGTCCGCCCTCTCGTACTGTGAATCCATCCTTTTCTAAGGCCTGCTCAAAAGCCTTAACATCTCCTGTTGCCGTATTCTGTGCGAGGCCTGTTCCTATTATCATGGCAAATAAAATTGCCAATATTATGTATATCTTCATATGTTTCCCTCCCAACGGTTGATCTATTCTTAATCATCATCGATTATACAAAAAGCTTTGGCCCTATGGAACTACTATCGCAGTATTTTATTAACACAACTATAAGCAAATGAAGTGAGGTCGTGTGAGAATCTTATCCCACGCACATAATACGGCCATTAGGTTGGCTCTAAGAGTGGTATTATAATGCCAGATCTTTCCGATGAAAAGCTCATACAGCATGTTGGTTTTCCATCTTTCGTGCGTGAGGTGACATATCACGAGGGTTTAGTATACTTTTCATCCAAAAATCTTCTGTTCTTC
>CAZXDN010000103.1:6716-8154 GCA_964639235.1 uncultured Methanotrichaceae archaeon
GCAACCTATCAATCGCAACCTATATCTACCATGTACATGCCATGTACATACTATGCAGCTGCAGTGCAAATGCGGAGCCTCATGGGACTACAAGGGCAAAGCAGAGGTCTACGCATGCTGCCCGAAGTGCCGCTCCAAGGTCAAGATAGACAGTGATGATGGTCCCTTAAGCCTTGAGCGCTGGGCGGTGCGAGTGCCAATTGAGATAGACATGCCTGAAGATCCGCAGGAAGCAGCAAAGGAGTTCTTCAAGAACAGACGGCCTGGTCCCTACAGCCACATAGCGCTGGCTTCTGCGATCAGGCACAACCACAGCAACTTCGATGAGCTGATATTCCAGCTTGAGGCAAAATCGATGAGGTTGGGCAGTCACCCCAAGGAGGTAATGGCCGCAAACCAGATACTTCGAGAGCGCTTCGACCGCCAGATATGCAGGCACCTGGGGCTGTGCAGGTGTGGCCAGGTCCAGAGAGATGCTCGTGAATTCATGTCCTGGCCTGGAGATAGCAAGGAAGCGCTTTAATATCTTAATAATCTCTTAAAATTCTGAGAATAGCAAATGGGACAAGAGGAGGAGAAAGAAATGGTTCTGGAGACATCGGGATCCGGACAGAAGCCCGGACCGTACAGATTTACTGAAGCAGTGGGGGAAGGAGTCGGCACAGCATTCAAGAATCTCGCATCTGAGATCCAGAAAGAAGGCGCATTATCCGTCAAGGACAAAGCGCTCATCGGTCTGGCATGTGCAGTGGCAGTCAAGTGCGATCACTGCGTCAAGGTTCATAGAGAGCGTGCAATTGAGGTTGGCGCAAGCAGAGAGGAGATGCTGGAGGCCGCAGCAGTGGCAGGGCTGGTTCGCATGGGCTCTGGATTCAACGCAGCTTTGTCCCTGCTGGACAACCCTGAGAAGTAACTTGAGCAATGCAGTTCAGTTCAGAATTTCATAAGTTGCAAAACTTTGTAAGCTTTGTGAGGTTTGGGAGGCGAATTGAGAGATGTCGAGGAGCATAAATCGCACTGATGAGGACAATGTGCATGGATGCGATTCATCAATGGAGAGTTTGGAGGGTGAAGGCTCAGGAGATCTGATCTCAAGCCTCAAAAACGTTCATGGAGACCTGAAGACGATCTCTCCAGGAAGGATAGTGGTCTCTGAGTGGGTGAGGTTCAAATGCAGATACGGGTGTCCAGCATACGGTCAAACTCTCAGCTGTCCTCCATTTAGCCCCACTCCAGAAGAGACTCGCAGGCTCCTGGCAGAATACAAGATGGCGGTTCTGATTCACGCCCAGACTTCGCCAGACCCCAGCTGGACCAAAGAGCAGTACCAGAGCCACGTGAAAGAATGCAGATCAAAGCTTCACAGAGATGCAATCGAGATAGAGAGGGCAGCGTTCCTGATGGGGCGCTACAAGGCGCTTGCAATGGGGGTCGGGCC
>CAZXDN010000104.1:0-8091 GCA_964639235.1 uncultured Methanotrichaceae archaeon
TAAATAGAACATAATAAATCTCGACACTCTCTCTTATACTTGTATCCTTAAATCGATGAGTTTCCTCTCCTTTTCCAGTCAAGATTTTTGGATAAATTGGAACACCAATAAGTAAAGTCATCAAAATATCTAAGTCGAAAAGTACGTCTAAATACCAGCTTAGATCTTTTAAGCCATCAGGAATGATCCCAAAGTATGCCGTGTTATTTAGCTGGAAATTTGTCCATTTATCTCCTTTTGTAGATATTGATGATGTAATTGATAATGTAGCTTGAATTGATTCTATTCTGGTTTCGTAATTAATATCGCGTTGTATCGATACCAAAAACCCTTTCTCGGTGCGCTCAGTTCGAAAAGGGCTTTTCGGATTTAGCCAATGTTCAAGATATGTAGAACTTATATAAAGCGAATAGAACTGGTTTTTATCTTTACTTTTAACATGTTTCCCGATTAATAGGTATCTACTAATAAATGTAGATGTTCCTACCTCTTCTTCCAATGTAGCAGAATATATATTTGTGGTATTAATTTCAATTGATTCAATCAAAGTAACTTTTTCACCATCATTGGTTAATCCTAAAATTATATCTGGCTTAAATAAGTCTGGCTTTTCGCATTTAAATATTTTAGATAAGTATAATGTTATATCTTTATCGTGATCATATTTTAATGATCCATGAATCCTATCATCTGGGTTATCTGGCAGCCACCATTCTCCTTCATAGCTAAAATCCTCAAACATAATTTTTTCCATAGATATCACATAAATGCACCGATTAGCTTTTATCTCGTTGCTATTCCGTATATGGAGTTTTGCCCTTTCTAAACCTACCGGTATAGCCAAGCAGTCAGCGGTGGCACCTTGCATGCCGCATAGCCTGTTGCTGGATGCGCAATCGCAGTCTGATTAAGAATCATATTCTATAGTAAAACGTGCGGCTGCCGGGATTCGAACCCGGGTTACGAGCTTGGGAAGCTCATGTCATAACCGCTGGACCACAGCCGCGCGCATCCTACTAGGCTGAATCTCTCATAAAAAGGTTATGCTCCGTGATTTATTGCAGGTTTATTCCTCGATTCACTGCCGATTCTCGCAGAGATCTCACCTTCAAGAAAAAGATGATCTCCCCGGCGGGCTGGCTGTCGGGGAGATCTCCATCTTAAGAAGAGGCGATCTTATCTATGCGAATGGCACACGCCTTGTACTCCGGCGTCTTAGCCTGGGCATCTAGAACGGCGTTGGTGACGAGGTTTGTCAGGACATCCGGGAAGTGGAATGACATGAAGGCCACGCCGCGCAGCGACCTGTCCGTGACCTTTGCCTTAGTCCTGACCTTTCCGCGCCTTGAGCTGACGAGGACCACTTCTCCATTTTCAACACCGAGCTCTTCTGCATCCACCGGGCTTATCTCTATTACTTCCTCTGGAGAGATCTCCATGATCCCCTTGGAGCGCCTGGTCATGGAGCCGCAGTTGTAGTGCTCTCTTCTCCTGCCGGTTGTGAGAATGAGCGGATATTCGGAATCTGGCCTCTCGGCTGGGTACCTGTGCTCAACTGCGTTGAACTTTCCTAGCCCCCGGCTGAACCTCCCGACGTGCATGGTCTCTGTTCCTGGGTGGTCCTTGGATGGACAGGGCCACTGCAGCCCGGCTGTGCCCAGACGCTCGAAGCTCACCCCTGCAAACATCGGCGCCAGAGAGGCGATCTCGTCCATGATCTCTGAAGGGCTGCTGTAGCTCATGGGGTAGCCCATCTTCTGGGCGATGAGGCAGATGGCCTGCCAGTTCTCCATGCCGCAGACTGCAGGTATCGCCTTGTTCACCCGCTGAATGCGCCTCTCGCCATTGGTAAATGTCCCGTCGCACTCCGCAAAGCTGGCGGCAGGCAAGATGACGTCAGCATATTTGGTGGTCTCAGTTGGGAATATCTCCTGGACAACGACGAAGTCCATAGCCTTGAGCGATTTGCAGACCCTGTTGACATCTGGATCTGTCTGGGCAGGGTCCTCCCCAAGGATGTAAAGCCCCCTGATCTTTCCATCTGTGTCTATCATCTGGGTCGACGTCTTGCCTGGAACCGCCGGCAGCTTGACCTTCCAGGCCTGCTCGAACTTGGACCGAACACTTTCGTCGACAACTGGCTGGTAGCCCACGTGGCTGTTGGGAAGAGCCCCCATGTCGCAAGCCCCCTGCACGTTGTTCTGCCCGCGTAGAGGCATCACTCCAGTAGACCTGCGCCCCACGTTTCCGGTAAGCATCGCAAGATTGCCCAGCGACATCACATTGGCAGTCCCGGTGTTGTGCTCAGTCATTCCCAGGCTGTAGATGATCATAGCATTTTTCGCTTTGGCATAGAGCCTGGCGGCGCTGATGATCTTCTCCTCAGGAACTCCAGTTATTTCAGCTGCCCTCTGCGGTGGATATTCCTCAACAACCTTCTGGAATTCCTCAAAGCCTTCAGTGCGCCCTGCAATGAAGTCCCTGTCTTCTAGCCCTTCTCTTAAGATGACGTTCATCATCCCATTGAGCAGGGCGATGTTGGTCCCCGGCTTCAGGCTCAGCCACTCTGTCGCCAGGTCGACCAGCTCGATCTTGCGGGGATCGGCCACTATGACCTTTGCGCCCCTGTTGGCTGCCTTGATGATCTTCAGGCTCACTACCGGGTGAGCCTCAGTTGTGTTGGAGCCGATGACGAACAGGAGATCGGCATCCTCGATCTGGTCAAAGGAGTTGGTGGCAGCTCCGCTTCCGAAGCAGGCAGCAAGCCCGGTCACTGAAGGAGCATGGCAGACTCTGGCGCAGTTGTCAACATTGTTGGTGCCAAACACCGCCCGTGCAAGCTTCTGCATCAGGTAGTTCTCCTCATTGGTGCACCTGGAGGAGGACAGCACCCCAAGGGAATCAGGACCATGCTCATCTCTGATCTGGGAGAACCTCCTGGCAACCAATTCGAGCGCCTCTTCCCAGCTGGCCTCCTCAAGCTTGCCGTTTCGCCTTATCAGGGGTGTCTTCAACCGATCAGGGTGATGGACGACCTCATCTAAACCAAAGCGGCCTTTGACGCAGGCCTGGCCGCGATTTACCGGCCCATCTCTGTCCGGATGAACTGAGATAACTCTGTCATCTTTGATTTCAAGATCCAATCTGCAGCCCACTCCGCAGTATGGACAAATCGTGGCTACCTCTCTATCCGGGAGACCTGCCTCGTATTCCTTCATGTCGAACAATGCTCCCGTGGGGCAGGCATCAACACAGGCACCGCAGAACTTGCACCCTGCATCCTGGAGCGGCCTGTCGAAGGCGGTGCTGACAAGCATCTCGCCTCCCTTGCAGGTGAAGCCTATTGCCCTTGATCCCCGCACCTCGTCGCACATCCTGACGCAGCGCCCGCATAAAATGCACAGGTTGTAGTCCCGGCTGAAGAACGGCGTGTCCCTGTACACCGGCTTTTCTTTGAAGGTGGTGGGCACATTTATCCCCTCCACATTCAGGTGCTTGGCCACCTCCTGCAGCTCGCACCGGCCGTTGGCATGGCAGACGAGACATACGTGGCGGGTCTCGGATAAGATCAGTTCCAGAATGCTCCTGCGGAACTGCTGGAGCTGGGGCGTGTCTGTCCTAACAACCATGCCCTCAGCTGCTGAAGTGTTGCAGGCCGTTGGAAGGCCTCTCATGCCATCGATCTCTACAACGCAGAGACGACATTCTCCATAAGGCGTCAGATCAGGGTGGTAACAGAGGGTTGGAATGTAAATGCCGGCGCTCCGGGCAGCTTCAAGAACAGTAGAGCCTTTTGGAGCCTTAACCTTCTTGCCGTCAATGACCAGGTCAATATGATCCATACTCATTCTCCTGTATCTCAATTAGGTCCAAGAATTGTCTTCTCCGCGCAGGTATCTGTCTATAGAAACGGCTGCTCGTTTGCCAGCGCCCATAGCGCTGATAACTGTGGCTGCGCCGGTAACTATGTCACCGCCTGCCCAGACCTTTGGCTTTTTTGTCTTGCCAGTAACCTGGTCAGCAGCTATTGTGCCGTGCTTGGTAGTCTCCAGTCCACCCGTAGTCTGAGGAATAAGGGGGTTGGGTCTGTTGCCCAGTGCCACTATGACTGTATCAACAGGAAGCACGAACTCGCTGCCCTTTTTGGGGACAGGGCGCCTGCGTCCGCTCTTATCGGGCTCGCCTAGCTCCATCTCTATGCACTCCATGGCGTTCACCCATCCACGGCCGTTAGCGAGAAAGCCCACTGGCGTAGTTAAAAATTTGAACTCGATGCCCTCTTCCATGGCGTTTTCTACTTCCTCGTGGCGGGCTGGCATCTCTGCTTTCGACCGCCTGTAGACCACATAGACCTTGTCGGCTCCAAGGCGCAGGGCGCAGCGGGCTGCGTCCATAGCCACATTGCCGCCGCCAACTATGGCAACCCGTTTTCCAATATCGACTGGAGTGTCGTATTCCGGATAGAGATAGCCCTTCATCAGCACGGTCCTTGTGAGAAATTCGTTGGCAGAATAGATCCCGCAGAGGTCCTCGCCTGGGACGTTCAAAAAGAGAGGAAGCCCGGCTCCAGTGCCTATGAAAACAGCATCATAGCCATCGCTCAGAAGCTCATCCACAGTATCTATCCTTCCTATGACCGAGTCCAGCTTGATCTCGACTCCAAGAGAGGCGACATAATCAACCTCGGCCTGAACTATCTCCTTGGGCAGCCTGAACTCAGGGATGCCGTACATCAACACGCCGCCGGCAACGTGCAGCGCCTCAAAAACAGTGACGTTGTACCCCAATTTTGCCAGATCTGCTGCAGCCGTCAATCCTGACGGCCCGGAGCCGACTACGGCTACTCGCTTGGCGTTTAAGTTAGGCGGACTCTGTGACCTGGCGGGCCCACGGAGGCTTCTCTCCCAGTCAGCCACATATCGCTCCAGGCGTCCAATGGCGATGGGCGCTCCCTTCTTTCCCAGGGTGCAGACGCTTTCGCATTGCGTTTCCTGGGGACAGACCCGGCCACAAATCCCCGGCAGGCTGTTCTTGCCTTTAAGGATCTTTGCAGCTTCTGGCAGGTTGTCGTCTCGAAGCGCCTTTATAAACTCAGGTATGTCCACGCCCACAGGGCAGCCTTCAGTACAGGGACGCTTGGGGCACTGGATACAGCGGTTTGCCTCTTCCCTGGCAGCCTCTGCTGTGTATCCAAGAGAGACCTCTTTAAAATTTTTGCCCCGCACCTCTGGGTCTTGTCTTGGCATTGGCACACGATTTAGATTCAGCTTTGACATGAATGTGTCCCCTTCAAAAATCACCATTGTGCACACTTATAGCACTGATAGCGGAGCGTTGGCGGCGTCTGGCCAGAGTAAGTGCAACGGCGAGCCATCAGCATATCCCAGGCGACATCATGAGCATCAAACGCCGGGCCGTCGACACAGGCGAATTTGGTGACGCCGCCGACGACTACCCGGCAACAGCCGCACATTCCTGTGCCATCTACCATAATTGGACTTAAGCCCGCTATAGTCTTGACTCCGAAAGGTTTAGTGGTAAGGGCGACAAGCCTCATCACGCAGGCAGGTCCGATGGTGATCACCCTATCGAACTTCTCGCTTTTGAGCAGCTCTTTAAGCGGCTCAAAGACAAAGCCCTGTTTCTCATAAGAGGTATCCCCTGAGACAATAATTAGCCTGTCACTGTACCGTCCCAGGCGCTCATCTCCAAAGAGGGCCTCTTTCGACGGCGTCCGTATGATTGATGTGATCTTATTTCCTGCATCCTTCAGGGCTTGAGCGATTGGCGACATGGCAGCAATTCCATATCCTCCAGCCACGCAAGCTACATTGCCGAAGTTCTCAATGGTGGCTGGCAAACCCAGAGGCCCGGCAACATCGGCAATGAAATCTCCTGTGTTCAATGCCGCTAGCTTGTCGCTTGTCTTGCCCACCTGATTGACGACGATGCTGATGCTCCCTTCATCCTGATCCCAGTCAGAGATGGTGAGAGGGATGCGTTCACCCTTGTCATCTGCCCGCACAATAGCAAATTGCCCAGGTTGCACTTTCCTGGCTATTGATGGGGCATCGATCTTGAACAGGTGGATATTGGGAGCCAGATTCTCCTTAAGTAAAATTTTATACAATTAATTCACTCTCCAGGCTTATAGCTCTCAACTCATGGCAGAATCAAACCAGTTTTTCTGCAGACTTCCTGGACTCATTCTGTACGATTGTATAGATAACTTTAACTTGAATGGCGTTGGAAGGTGCCCTCTGGACGCTCATGGCAAGGCAGACGTAAGGCCTCACTTGCATGCTTTTCTGGAATATCCGAGCTTTCCAAGGTCGGCGTATGAAGGCGAATCTGCATCAGATTTTGTTGTGATAGTTGGCGCAAGACGGCCCTCGTTTCCATCAGGTGATCCGTTTTCGGGTATGCAAGCTCTTCTATGGTTCTCTCCATGGTGACGACTCCTGCCGGCACAACCTTTCCTGTAGGAGGGTTTAAGTACGTTTCCATTTACGCCGAATTTAACTGCAGATGTCAGCAGAAGTGAACAGCAAGGCCGTGCTCGAAGGAGGCTTAAGGGAAGTAAGTCCGGACTTTGCCGTGATTTGGGCCTTTTCATATGGGCTCGTAACCTGGTACAATGGGCTCGTAATTCGGCCCGGAAGGTCGACGTCCGGCCTGGAAGGTCTACTGAGCTGCAAAGGCTTCAAAGCAGCTTCACAAAAGTTCTTTATGCTCCAAGCACGAACATAATTAGCGATCAGCATGGCAAAAATATCAGGCGAGCCAGGAAAGATGTCTCTGAAATTCTGCTCAGGCAAAGGCATCGAGGAGTTCAAGCAGAAATTTTCTCTGACCAACTCTGAGATAGCAGCTTTTCTGAGAGACCTTGCCCAGGAGATAGAAACAGGAGATAAGGTTGAGGTGACCTATGGCAGCGTATCTCTCTCTATCCATCCAGCAGCACCCATCAAGCTTGAAATAGAATACGAGGAAGATGAGCTTGAGATAGAGATTAAGCTCAAGTCGATGCCCTAACCCTGCGCTCTTTAGTAATATCTTGAATAACTTTTTTGCATAAATCGCCATTGGCCTGTTTGCAGCAAGAGCAGCTTCAGGGCTGAAACGCATCGCAGCGCCTGGCAATCTCCATTGAAACCTGCTTGAAGTTCTTCTTCGCTTCCAGAACCCCTTTTATGTGAGATCCTATCGCACCATCAGCAGGCGTTAGATGAAATATGGGCTTTCGCGCCTCCTGGGCCATAGGCATCAGGCTCCTATAGTGTCTTATCAGTCCGATGCGGTTTGGATCATCTATGCCCATGTCCTTCTGTTGTTGAATTCCCAGAACTTCCTCAGAATATGTCGTTGGTATGCGCTCGGCCCAGCGCTCATAGGCCATGACTGGGCGGCCCAACTTTTCGGCGTGCTGCATCACCACATATCCAATAGGCTCTATCCTCCCTTTAGGCAAAGCTAGGTCCTTTACAGGATTTCTATCAAGGCGATCTCTCCATTCTCCTCGCCATCGCCTGATAGTCGGGCCTAGATTCTTGAGGCCCTGAAGAGAGAAAAGATCTGGAACAAGAGGGACAGCAAGGTAATCCGCTGCTATCAGGGCTGAACGATTGATAGCACCTAGGTTTGGCCCAAGATCCATGAGTACTATCTCAGCATCAGTGTCATCTGCGACTCGCTGTATTATGCGCCAGAATGCAGATATCACTCTAAAGGCTCTCTCCTTTCCATCAAGGCATAATGGCCATTGTTGCGAGAGTTCATCCTCAAATCTGGACAGGGCCAGGTCTCCAACGAGCAGGTGTATCTTCTCACTAGCCTCCTCAGCATAGGGCTTTTCTGCTATATCTCCAACTCCTCGCAGCAATGGATCGATACTCCCATAAATGGTCCTGGCATGATCCTCATCGTCCCAAAGCTCCTCTAGTCGCTCTTCTTCAAGGAAAGCCGCTGTGAGATTGGCCTGTGGATCTAGGTCTGCTGCAAGCACTCTCCTTCCAATGTCGGCATACATCCAGGAGAGATGGTAAACCAGAGACGTCTTTCCGACTCCGCCCTTATTATTAAAAAATGCAA
>CAZXDN010000105.1:0-7946 GCA_964639235.1 uncultured Methanotrichaceae archaeon
AGTAAGATGCAGTTGACTCTACGAGGACTCGTTTGCATCCATTTTCAAGAAGCCACTTCTTCAAGTTGTAGATCTGATCAGTAGTCATACCAAATTCGGCTTCTAATATTGACCCGTCCTCGATTGCTATCGCAGCAGCAACCGACTTCTTGTGGATATCCAGTCCACCACCTTTATCTAGCACTCTATCCATATTTGATGCTGTCCTGATATGGGCAGATGACACAATCCCTCGTGGGACAATTTTCCATTCGCGTTCCAGACGCATGCTTGTCTACGATGGGTAACATGGTTCGTTTGTGGGTCGGAATCTAGGTTCCAATGAGGCAGCAGCCTTCACTGCCCATATCAAGCATAATAGGGAGACAAGGCTTATCACAGTTTTCATCCTGCTTGTATAATCCCTGTCCTGAGGATCATTTAAGTTTGTGGTGAGTTGTTTTGTCAAGTTATAGTTTCTGTACTCAACAACTCAATATAGGTAGACTACCCAAGCTCTTGATCTCTGGTTTCTATCTACCCATCTTGGTCTGAGACCTTCAGGAGCTTGAGAGCAGCGTCTGTGCCGGCTACGGTTACATCGACGCCTGATTTGCTCAGAAGGCTGGAGAGGTACAAAACTACGCTCATCTGAGCGGGCACCTCAGGGCAGCCCATCAGGAGCAGCGCACTGCCTGTTTTGTCCATTATTTACCACATCTCTGTTTGCTGATTTCGTGCTCTTTAGAGGTTGATCCTTTTTTTCCAGTTCACATTTGTGATCATACAGGCCTAACAATTGTTATGTATATCAAGGTTGTGGAACGGCCAAGGGCAACTGCTATTTATCAAGAACGCATTCGGCCAGGGAGGTGAAAGCTTGAAGTGCTCCAAATGTGACGAAGATGCGATAATGGCTCAGAGGTACTCAGGGGTCCAGCTCTGCGAGAGCCATTTCCTGGAGGACTTCGAGCGCAGAGTCAAAGATGCCCTTTTCAGGCAAAAAATGGTGAGCGAAAACGACAGGATAGCTGTGGCCTTAAGCGGTGGAAAGGACAGCACAGCCCTGCTCTACGTCCTTTGCAAGATCCTTTCTGACAGAAAAGACGTCCAGATCTTCGCCATAACCATAGACGAAGGCATAAGCGGTTACAGGGATGACACGATTAAATCCGCCAGGAAGATTGCAGAAGATCTAGGAGTAGAACATGTGGTGGTCTCTTTTGAGGACCAATACGGCATGAGCCTGGATGAGATGGTCAAAGGCAGAAGTGAGGCTCCCTGCACCTTCTGCGGCGTCTTTCGAAAGACGTTGCTGAACAGGACTGCTAAAGAGCTTGGAGCTACAAAGGTGGCCACAGGCCACGACCTGGACGACGAAGCCCAGTCGGTGGCCATGAACTACATAAAGGGAGACATCGAGCGCCTGGCGCGTCTCGCACCCATAAGGGTCCAGGAGGGACTGGTGCCCAGGATCAAGCCTCTCAAAGATATCCCGGATAGAGAGACAGCCCTCTACTGCATGGTCAAAGGATTCTACGTTAAGATGGCAGAGTGCCCTTACGCCAGCCTGTCGTTCAGGGGCGATGTCAGGGATATGCTCAACAGCCTGGAGAAGAATTTTCCGGGCACAAAGCGATCTATACTCAAAGGCTTTGGGGCTATATCTGGCCTGGCCGCAGATCGCTATCCTCAGATGGACCTGTCCAGGTGCAGGCTCTGCGGCGAGCCCTGTGTTAAGGATATCTGCAAGGCCTGCGAGCTGGATGCAAGGCTTAAGGCTGGGACATCAAAGATTCAACCCTAAAAAAAGACTGCCAGATCCGCTGATCATGCAAATCTGGCAGCCGTAGCGGTATTAGCGGTCATAGCGGTCATAGCGGTATCATCGATCATAGCTGCGCATTCCTGCACAGGCGCAGCATCCTCACACAGGTGAAGCATCCTTACACAGGCACAGTGTCCTTACACATGCTCAACATATACCTATGTCAATGGGCAGATCGTTGGCTAATGCAGCATATCACTGCGCTGATGTAGCCCCCTATGCTGATGCAGTGTACCCCTGTGCAGTGGTTGAGTATGTCGTATAGTACGGTGAGTAGTACCAGTAAGTCGGATAGTACGAAGTGTAGTAATAGCGAGTATAGTACGGATAATAATAGTACGGGGCATAGTACGGGTAATAAGGCCGGGTGTAGTAAGTCCCATAAGGGTAATTATAGAGATAGCCAGAGGAGGTATAGTAATTTCCGTTGAGGAAGAGATATGCTCCTGACAGCCACATTTGTTGCTGCTCTTCTGGCGTCAAGGTATTGCCGAAGCTGCTTGTTGTCTGGTCCTGGGACGGTGCCTGGGCAATCACAAGCCTGGTCGATGGCTCATCGGTGGTATTGGCATTGGTATTGGCATTGGCATTGGCATTGGCATTGGCATTGGCATTGGTATTGATATTGGTATTGTTCAAGGAGACCAGCTCTGCACTCATCGCCTGATCCGGCAGGACTATGTTCACTGATTCATTGAACCCGCTGAAGTTCAGAGTTGTAACGGAGTTGATGCGTATCTCCATATTTCCATCGCTTGGCAATCCAAGCATTTCAGGAGTTACAGTCATGTTAGTCTCGACGTACTCTAACTGAGGCAGGTGGCTGTCCATGGAGATCCAGATGACATATCTAAGCCTGGTGTTGTTAAAGAGAGCGCTGAGGTTTATGGAAGAAGATGGAAGGCTTGAACCCAGCTGCTTGTTCACCAGCGATGAGATTGCGCTGCTCTCAGGAATGACCTCGACAATATAGAAGCCCTTGCCGTCTATGATCTCAATTCCGAGAAGGCTGATATTGGAAGCATTTGTCAATCCTGCAGACTGGTTGAGCCTGTTCTGGCGCAGCCATACGTCTTCAGGTAGGGGCAGCTTTATTGCAGTCCAGTTGCCGTTGACCTCGCTGTATGCGGTATCGTTGATTATATACACTTCTGTGGCCACAGCGACGGCATTCTCCTGCTGGCCTGTTGGGTAGGAGAGCGCAGCTGTAACGACTTTTGTGGATCTGCCGGTGAGGTTGAAGGCGCCAGACCCCAGGCTGAGAAGCCTGGCATGATACGTTACATTGCCGTCAGTCTGGTTGACGATCTCAGTGTTCTGACTCTGTATGAGGGTGAAACGATACGAATCTACGTAGCTTTCTGACTCTGCCACCAGCTCTTTCAGAAACGTGGCGTTCATGCTGGCCACAGTCAGGTTGTCAGTGTTCTGCGCAGAAGCCATCGAGAATGATAACACAACTAGCGATATCGCCAAAAGCAATAGATTGCATTTTTTCATAAAGTTATATGGGTCCTCAATGGCCATATTAATTTTGGTTGCAGTTTGTGAGCTTGAGATCAGTTAAAATGAAAGTTGGAATAGACTGCATCAAAGCTGGAACAGATAGCTTTTGGCAAGTAAGGCTATGCCGTTTCCCTCTCGTCCATGTGCCTGCGCCTTGCGATAGATGCCCGCCTGGTCTCTTCAACGGCCTTTTTGAAGACCGCAAAGCTCTCCTCGCCTGCAGTAAAACCAAACACCGAGTCGAGGTCGAAAAGGAGCAGGACATCTGTTACCTCGACGGTATCGTTTTGCCTCTCAACGATGTTAAGAACTATGACGGACTCTTCGAACTCCACCAGCTCCCCCAGAATGGTCTCGCTCGATTCCTTAAGAAGCACCCAGATGAGCTTTCCCCGATTGGCGTTCAGGAACTTTTCAAGAGTTGCGCTGTACTTCATGTTGCCTCACCCTCAGCTATTCGGATACATGGGTTTAAGCGTTCCATAAGATAAGGCCTGCTATGTGACCTGACCCGGCAATCGAAGCTCAATCCAGAGATCAAAGAATAAGCTCAAAGCCAGGCAGGATGAAGGCTAGTTAAAACAAAAGTCTTTGATCATGACAAGCTATCGCGCAAGAACGCAACAGGGCGCTTGAACTCCTGAGATTCCCAGAGAAGGCAAACGAAAGGGCTATATGATCTTTCGGCGAATTTACAGAATTGTTATAGCAAGAATTTCATGGAAGTCTACAATTGTAGACACGCAAAATCATAAATATAAAGGACTGGGCAACCTTGGAAAGGCTGCCCAAACCCAAAGGTTCAGTCGTTGGCGACCGTCATCACTACTTTCTCCAGGTCTCCGTTGTACTTGAACGGGCTCTGGTAGTCCTCGGTCACCGGTGTCTGTGGATCTTTTCCAACCTCCAGGCCTTCATCGAAGGAGTAGCGTCCTGGCACGATGTAGGGCATATCCACGCGCCCCTCTTCTTTGCCATTGATGAAGAGCGTGCCCACACCCTTCCACCTGCCGGTCTTGGTGAAGTTGAAGCCCAGAGTTGCCTTTCCTTCAGGAACCTCATCCTTTGAGGTGACGACGTAATGCTTCAGCTCGAAGAGGTTGTAGTCGAAGGTCAGGTGCTTATCCTTGACGTATAGCGATAGTCCTGCGAACCTGCCTCCTATTGAGAAGAGAACGCCTTCGTTGCCGTTCTTGGAGGTGTTCACATATGCAGTCAAGGTGTAGGAGCTGTTGCGCGTGTCTGGGATAGCCGGCTCCATGATCTTTTCTACTCCGGGCAGATAGGTGAAGGAAGATATTCCTCTGGCCTGGAGAGCGGAGTACCTGGCGTGAGCACGGTCATCTAGTGGAAGCACATTGTACTTGCTGGCCTCAGCCCACCAGCGATCTTGCATCTCTTCGAGCTTGGCAGGATGCTGATCTGCCAGGTCGTGAGCCTCAGATACATCGCTGTCGAGGTTGTACAGCTCCCAGGTATCGTTTTGGAAGTCGGAGCCTGCGTCCAGGTGATGGAACGCCACAGCCTTCCAGCCATTGTACCATAAACCTCTGGTTCCCATCATCTCGAAGTACTGGACCTTTTTGTGGGTAGGCTCTGTGGAGTTATCGAATGTATAGGCAAGGCTAGTTCCTTCGATGGGCTTCTGGGTAATGCCGTTATAAACCTCAGGAGCGTCGAAGTTCAGGACCTCAAGAACGGTTGGGACTATATCGATGACGTGACAGAACTGAGACCGGATAGTGCCTGCGTCCTTTATGCCATCGGGCCAGTATATGATCATTGGGTCATGGGTTCCGCCTTCGTGGCTTGTCCACTTGTAGAGCTTGTTGGGCGTGTTGTCCGCCATTGCCCATCCCAGAGGATAGGTCGGATAGGACAGAGGTCCGCCGATCTCATCGATCTTGGAGAGCATCGTGCTTATGTTGGTTATATTGCGGATGGGCAGGAAGTTGTCCTGGAACCCTGACGAGTTCCCGCCTTCGGAGACTGTATTCGCCCACATGATCATGTTGGTGTAACCGTTAGCGTCGCCTTCTGGACTGGCGCCGTTATCCGATATCACCACTATGATTGTGTTATTGAGCTGGCCGCTGTCTTCCAGGTAATCCAGGAACCTTCCAATCTGCTCATCGGTGTAATCGATGTACGCGGCGTGAACCTCAGCGAAGCGCGCGTAAACCTTCTTCTCATCTTCTGTCAGGTTATTCCACGCCTCGACCCACTGGTCACGCGGCGGCAGATCGGTATTCTCAGGCACGACCCCCAGCTCTTTTTCTCTAGCCAGAGTCTGGTTTCTCATGTCATCCCAGCCCATATCGAATTTGCCCTTGTACTTCTCGATGTAGGCCTGGGGGACATGGTGCGGCCAGTGTCCACAGCCGAAGGCCAGGTACAGGAAGAAGGGCTTATCTGGCTGCAGAGATTTGCCATCGCTTATGTACTGTATAGACTGGTTTACCAGGTCCTTGGAGAGGTGGTAGCCCTGCTCAGGAGTGGCCGGCGGGCTTATGCGGGTAGTGCCTGAAACAAGGTCAGGGTACCACTGGCTGGTGTGGGACTCCAGGAACCCATAGAACCTCTCGAACCCTCTGCCCATAGGCCACTGATCGTAGGGTCCTGCAGCGTTGATAGTGCCAGAAGGTGCCAGGTGCCACTTGCCTACGCAGTAGGTATCGTACCCTTCCTTTACAAGCATCTCAGGCATTGTGGCTGCCTCTTTGGACAGGTATGTCGTGTATCCTGGGTAGCCTGACGCGAACTCCATGAGGGAGCCGACACTTACAGAGTGGAGGTTCCTGCCTGTGAGCATGCAGGCCCTGGTGGGAGAACAGATACCTGTTGTGTGGAAGTTGGTATACTTGAGCCCTCCCTGAGCCAATCGATCTATATTTGGAGTGTTGACAGGTCCGCCGAAGCATCCAAGGCCGCCGTATCCGATGTCATCAAGAACCAGGAACACCACATTGGGCGATCCTTTTGGAGCCGTTACGGTCTCAATAGGACATGGAGTTGAGTCTGCATAAGTCAGGCCAATCTGAGGCACGCATTCCTTGGTGTCAGTCGTATCGCATGTATTGGCAGCTGACTTGACCACCAGGACAGTCTCGGCTTTCTGCGGGCTCACGACGTCTTCGTTAGTCACATCAGCGAGATTCGTCACGGGATTTTTCCTGTTAGTCAGGAGTTCTACACCCGAATTGGCGTCGACAGCCAGTTGAGATTGCTGACTTTCGTCCAATTGGTTAGCAGTTCCACCTGCCTCCTCTGTTGAGACAGGCAATATGGTGGCGCCCAGGAACGCTATTAAAAGCACCAGGGCACATCCTATGGTCCTTGAATAGACAAAGATAACAATCCCTCTGCTAGATTTACAACCATCATAATATATGTATATTTCCGCTCTTTATCAGGGAATGGCGACAAATGTTTCCTCAAGGAAGCTTTTCAGCTTGCATCTGTCCATTAGTTCTCAGTTTGGCGATTTTATCTTAGGATGGATACTTTCAACTATGGTCGTATAATCGTCACCCTAAAATAGGTAGTCTACCGCGATTGAGTTGATTCAATAAGCCTATACTAATTCACCACGGAGACACAGAGGCACAGAGAGATTTTAATATTATTGTTCTGAGCCTTTTTATATATTCTCTGCGTCTCTGTGCCTCTTGTGGTGAACGTTCTCTAAACTAAGTATACCCACAGGAAATAGCGAGGAGCCGCGCTTAATATGGGACTCTGCATTCTCGAACCCGATAATTCATATTTCTGGCAGAGAATAGCGCCTATTGCGCCAGACGATGTGCGATATCCTCTGAAGATCTCAAAATTTTCCTAAGATTTATTCATTAAAATGGGACGTCCTGCAAAAAACATAAATACTATAGAACTGGAGAACTATATATAAAAATTTGTTAAGTGTGCTGAGCCTTACGCCCAGCACAGAGGAACAGATGTCTGAAAAGCTGCTCGAATTCTACAGCCCACCTGAGCCCAGAGTGGGCATGAGCTTGGAGGATCTTTCCAAGAGAGCGCTGGATCTCATAAGCTCGATTCCGGGAGGCATCCTTCAGTCGGAGCTAAGGAAGATGCTCCAGGTGGAGAGCAGCAAGTGCTCCAGGATAGTGACGAGGCTGGAGAGTTCAGGCCAGATAAGGCGACAGAAGGCATCCCTGAATGGGGCAAGGACATACCTGCTGAAGCCTGCATCTGCAGCCAAGCCGAAATCCAAGCTCATCAAGCCAGCTCAAACGGAAATTCTCATCCATCAACAGAAGAGAGCCAGGCAAGGCGACTGCGGGCAAATTAACGGCAAAAGCAGCGATATAGAACAGGCCGATGCAGGACAGAGCGAAGCAGGACAGAGCGATGTAGAACAGAGCGAAGCAGAAAAAACCGGTGCTGAAAGTAGCGCTTTCGAGCAAAGAGAGTTAGTTCTGCAGGCCCAGTCTGTGCAGTCCAAATCCAATCAATCTAAAACCCAGAAGACATATGCTCAGCAATCTTATCCTTTAAAGACCAGCGTTCGAGAGGATGACATCCAGGGGCCAGATATACAAGAGCAAAGCATGCAAGAGTCGCTCTGTAAACGTGAACAATTGGATAGGCAAAAGCTGCCCGATATGCAAGCATC
>CAZXDN010000106.1:0-7911 GCA_964639235.1 uncultured Methanotrichaceae archaeon
TCAGCATTAAATCAGCATTAAATCAGCATTAAATCAGCATTAAATCAGCATTAAAATAGCAGAAGCCAGTATCTAAACAGGCGTATGTGAAATAGATGGAACCAGGCTCAAAGTGCCATCAGGCAGAGCTATGATGCCTGATGGGGCTCGAAATATTCATCCACGATCCAGTCTCCGATCTCCTTTAGGTACTTGCGCCTTCGCTCATCCTCGATGATGGATTGGAAAACTTCGGATATGTCTTCGTACATGGATAATTTGCCAAAGGCAGTAAGGCATTTAAATCTATCGAAGCGGCTTCTCAAAAGATGCCATGGATGAAAAGACATCAGGGACGTCAGAGGCATAATTGCGCTGCTAAATGCCCGCCTTTAATCAAAATGGCATCCGCGGTAGATAAATTTAAATATTCTTTGGGATAAAACCTCCATAAAGCATGGAATATACATACAGGGCAATAGCCGGAGTTCTGAGCGTCGCCTGCGTTTTTTTAATTGCCGTGGCAGTCGCCTCAGATTTAAATATCGACTATAGCCACACAGTCAAGGGCTCCGGAACAGTGGTCACAGACTACAGGATGGGAGATGAGGAGAGCTCGGAGGCAACGGGCAGCGTGCGCGGCACAGGCGACGTGTCTGACGAGTACGCCCTGTCCATGAACGGCTCATCTCTCCTGACCGTAGAGAACAACTTCGTGCTCACCAAGAATCCTGAGCCAGAGCTTCCAGAGCCCGCAAAGTCGTACCCCAGCTGGCCGGAAAGTCCAGGAGAGTTCAGGCTTACCGGCACAAAGTGGGCTGAGGCTGTCGAGCTTTCAGGGCCAGAAGAGAAGAACGCCTCCGAAGAGGCCTCAGATCCCAAAGCTCAGGCTCCTGTATCAGTTACAGATGCATCCAGCCTCACGGCTCTTAAGATCAATAGCTCATGGTCAGACGAGAACACCACAGATAAGAGGAGCCTGAAGGCAGAGCTGTGAGGACATGAACTCGGACACAGACCTGGAAAAGCTTCAGGAGCTAAGGAAGCTCTGCGCCATTGGTGCAGAAGAGGTCGCCAGGTCCAAAGAGGTGGTAGTGGCCTCGCACGTCGACGCAGACGGCCTCACAGCCGCAGGCATAATGTGCACAGCCCTATCCAGGAAGGGAATTGATTTTAAGCCCATGTTCTTCAGGCAGCTCGACGCCGAGGCCATAGGAAAGATCGCGGACATGGGGCCGGATATAGCCATATTCACCGACCTCGGAAGCGGGATGCAAGAAGAGATTGCCAGATCCGGCATGAAGGCTGTGATCGCAGACCACCACAGGCCAATGGGAGAGGCAAAGCTGGCAGCTCACATAAATCCTCACCTTGTGGGCGCTGACGGAGCCACGCAGCTGAGCGGAAGCGGGGCCTCGTTCCTCCTGGCCTCTGAGCTGGGAGAAAACGAAGACCTGTCAGCCCTGGCAATTGTGGGAGCCGTGGGCGATCTGCAGGACCTGGCACACGGGCGCCTTTTGGGACTCAACCGGCTTATACTGGACATGGCCAAGAGTTCAGGCGCAATATCCTACGGCCCGGACCTGAAGCTCTTCGGAAGGCAGACCAGGCCCATCTACAAGATGCTGGAGTACTCCCAGGACCCCTATATCCAGGGCCTCTCTGGAGACGAGGAGGCCTGCATAGCCTTTTTAAAAGAGATTGGAATACGCCTGGGTGGAGAGCGATGGAGAAGGTGGATAGATTTAACCCAGGAGGAGAAGTCAAGGGTAGTCTCCTCCCTGATCCGAAGGGGCATGAGGAGCGGCGTCTCGAACCTCAAGCTGGAGAGGCTGGTGGGCGAGGTCTACACACTGATTGAGGAGCCAGAGGGAACTGAGCTCAGAGACGCCAGCGAGTACTCGACACTTCTCAACGCCACAGCCAGGTACGGACACTCAGAAGTGGGCCTGGGCGTCTGCATGGGAGATCGCGATTCTTCCTTCGACCAGGCCAGGAAGCTATTGGCCCAGCACAGGCAAAACCTGGTAAACGGCATCAAGCTGGTCTCAGATCAGGGGATCCAGGGACTTAAGCACGTCCAGTACTTCGATGCAAGAGACAAGATACTCGACACCATAGTGGGAATAGTTGCAGGAATGTGCTTCCAGATGGCTGACAGGTCAAAGCCGATCCTGGCCTTCGCCACAACTCCAGAGGGAGACCTCAAGGTATCAGCCAGGGGCACACAGGATCTGGTCAGATCAGGGCTCGACCTTGCAACTGCGATCTCGGAGTCTGCAAAGGCTGTCGGAGGAGTGGGCGGCGGTCACAACATCGCGGCAGGGGCAACTGTGCCAGCCGCAAAAAGAGATGCTTTTTTGGACCTGATAGACTCTGCAGTCGGTCGCCAGCTGAAGCATTGAAGACGTATCAGGAGAATAGATGGAATTTTCCTGGGAAAAATCAGACGCAGGCTCCCAGGAACTCAGACTCGTTCATCCTGTCTCTGGCAACCAGTATGTGCTCGTCCAAGCTGAAGTTGCCCACGAACATGTGCTCGATCCTCGACCGTTCATCTCTTACGTCGCCCGTCTCCGGGTCCAGGACCAGGTACCCGATTCTGCCTACTCCAATGAAGTCGGCGTTAATTACAATATCTGTGTAGTTGTGATAGGCTCTAAGTCCCATGTGGGTCGAGAGCCTGGTGGCATCTGTAAAGACTTTGGAGGCGCTCATGTTGAGCATGTAGTTGTGAAGGTATGTGCTCTCCCTGAACTTCTCGTCGTAGGAAAATAGATGCGCATCAGGGTTGCTCTTCGAGCCTATGAGCATGGTATAGTGCTCTGCTGAGGCTGCGCCCATCAGAAGAAGGCAGATGCACAGTATCGCTAGACTAAAGCTCCTGAGAGACGTTCCACTGAAACTCATCGCTAAGCTCCCCGCTGAACACAGTAACAGCAGGGCCCTCCATGTACGCGTGTCCGTTCTCGAAGAGGATTATGAGAGGCCCTCCTCTGGTCTCTACAAGCACCTCGTCTTCTGCCAGGCCAAGCTTCCTGGCAACAGCTGCGCTGGCAACAGCTCCAGTGCCGCAGGAGAATGTCTCGCCCTCCACTCCGCGCTCGAATGTCCTGATCTCAAATGGGTTTCCAACCTTCACGAAGTTCACGTTCGCCCCCTCTGGAAAGACTGAGCTGTGCCTGATCAGAGGCGCCAGATCATCTATTGGTATCTCCAGGTCGTCGAGGAAGATGACAGCATGAGGCACGCCGGTGTTCACAGCTGAGACGTCAAAGTCGTCCAGGCGCTCCATCAGAAACTCGCCTGAGCCCACAGCTGGAATGGCCGACCGCTCGAACTTGGGCACGCCCATGTCGACTTTTGCCCAGAAGCAGTTGTCCATCACCTTGACCTCGATCGGTATTATGCCTGCAGGAGTCTCCACTTCAAACGTCTCGCCCACATAGCCGTTCTCCCAGGCGTATTTGGCAAGGCACCTGATGCCGTTTCCGCACATCTCAGCCTCAGAGCCGTCCGGCTGAAAGAGCCTCATCCCCAGATCAGCGCTATCAGACCTGACCAGGAAGAGGACTCCATCTCCCCCTATGCCGAAGTTGCGCCTGCAGCACCTCATTGCGAACGGAGCCTTCATGGCCTCGGGCACAAGCTCCTGGCGGACCTCGTCTACCAGTATGAAGTCGTTTCCATTGCCGTGCAGCTTGGTGAACTGAAAAATCCCAGGCGAAAACGGCTCCTCATCGAGATCTATCTCGGGAATCTCTGCCAGCTTCATTTTATATACCATGCTTTTGTTTATCCAGCTCTGTTCTGCTTTGGTGGTGATGTGATATTAAACCCATTCTACAAGTAGCCCTAGACTTGCTAGAGCTAGATCGGTCGATCCAGATCGCCAAAGAGGCATTAGCAGGTGGCGCAGATTGGATCGAAGCTGGAACTCCCCTCATAAAGAGCGAGGGAATGAACGCAGTGCGCGAACTCAAAAAAGCACTTCCGGGCACCAAGATTCTCGCAGACATGAAGACTGTGGACACTGGCGCGATGGAGGTAGAGATGGCGGCAAAGGCAGGGGCAAACATTGTTGCGCTGCTCGCCACGTCAGATGACTCCACAATAGAAGACGCGCTTCGGGCTGCAAGAGAGTACGGCGTGGAGATCATGATGGACCTCCTCACTGTGCCAAACCCTGTGGAGAGGGCCAAGGAGCTTGAGAGCCTCGGAGTCGACTACATCTGCGTCCACGTCGGAATTGACCAGCAGATGGTTGGAAAGAGCACCATAGACTTCCTCAAAGAGATACTCAAATACGTCAGGACTCCAGTGGCCGCAGCAGGCGGAATTGATGCAGAGTCCGGCAGGGAGGCAATAGCCAGCGGCGCCTCGATCGTGATCGTAGGAGGAAGCGTGACCAGGTCTCCTGACGTCACAGCCTCTGCCAGGAAGATCAGAGAGGCCATTGACCACGCTGAGGTCAGATCTTCTGCCAGGATGAGCATGGAAGAGGAGATGATCTCCATCTTCAAGGAAGTCTCAACTCCAAACATATCGGACGCCATGCACAGAAAAGGCGCTATGCGTGGCATTCATCCGATAAACCTGGGAACGAAGATCGTGGGGACAGCAGTCACGGTACAGACTTTCGCAGGCGACTGGGCAAAGCCAGTTGAGGCCATAGACATGGCAGGCCCGGGAAACGTGCTCGTGATCTACAACGGATCTGATTACGTTGCGCCCTGGGGAGGTCTGGCCACCTTGAGCGCCAGGAACAAGGGAATCGAGGGCGTTGTGGTGGACGGCGCAGTAAGAGACGTGGACGAGATAAGAGCCCTGGGATACCCCATCTTCTCAAGCGCAATTGTGCCAAACGCCGGAGACCCCAAAGGCATGGGCGAGATCAACTCAGAGATCAGATGCGGCGGGCAAACTGTCAAGCCAGGAGATTACATAGTGGGGGACGAGAGCGGAGTTGTGGTCATTCCTCGCGAGAGGGCCTACGAGATTGCCAGGCGCGCCAAAGAGGTGGAGAAAGGAGAGAGCAGGATGTATGAGGAGATCAGGCGCGGAAGCACGCTCTCCAAAGTTGCCAACCTCAAGAAGTGGGAGAAGGTCTAGACTTAAATAGGTTGAAATTGCTCATTACAGGCGCAAATGGCCATAAGATGACAAATGGTTAATAATTAGTGAGTTGCTCAGTGGTGAGTACAAGGAGACTAGTATGGATCTAGAGGACATAGTTTCAAAGTATCCACCCAGGCAGATAATGCTAATTCCGCTAATCGTCGTGGCGTTGGCAATTATCATCCTGGGCGCAAATTACCTCAGTACAGGCTCGCCTGTAAAGCTGGGGGTGGAGTTCACTGGGGGCACTCTGGTCACTGTGCCCGCAGTGGAGTCAGAAGAGGCAGTAGCTGCGAAGTTCGCAGGTTACCCAGTAGTCGAGGTAAGGAATATCGGCAGCAGGTACATGATCCAGTTCGGGCCCATGAGCGAGTCGGAATACAACAACCTCGCCACGATGGTCAACAGCCAGTATCAGAACGCTGAGATCAGGTACACCGGGCCAGTGTATAGTCAGGCGCTTCAGGGTGAAGCGATAAAATATATTCCGCTCTCATTCATTCTGATGGCCATAGTGGTCTTCGCTGTTTTCAGGCACCCGTTCATCTCAGTACTAGTGGTGCTGTGTGCCCTGGCTGACATCCTCATAGCCGCTGCGGCTATGAACATAACCGACACCAAGCTGTCTCTAGGAACAGTGGCTGCTCTTCTTATGCTCATCGGCTACTCGGTCGACACCGATATTCTGCTGTCCATGAGAGTCCTGAAGAGGAAGGGAACAGTCGAAGATAAGATCGTGGGAGCAATGGGCACAGGCCTCATGATGGCCAGCACAACCGGGGCCGCAGTCCTATCGCTATTCCTGGTATCTAATCTTCTCTACCTGGTCATACCAGGGTTCTCCAGAATGGCAATCATAGCAGATATATCGACTGTCCTCCTCTTTGGCCTGGCAGCTGACGTCTTCAACACCTGGATTACCAATGCACAGGCTTTGAGGTGGTACATGAACAAGTCCAAGAAGACAGTCAGGAGGCAGAAGGCATGAGCAACAGCAGCATGCTCAAAGACCCAAGGGTAGCGCTGTGGGTCGGACTTGTAGTCGTCGCCCTCCTGATACTGGCACCTCTTCCCACGGATCACGGCCTGGATTCACGCCTGAAATACGGCCTTGACCTGGAAGGTGGGTCTTGGCTGCAGCTTCAGCTTCAGGGAGCAATCGCAGAGCTAAACGTCAACCCAGAGAACATCTTGAAGGAGCAGTTCGGCGCAAGCACTGTGGAGCATCAGGGCGACAGCTACATCTTAACTGTGAACGGCACAGTGCCAAGCACGCTTCCTGACGACATAGGGTACCCTGGCGCCAACATGGTCCAGAGGAACAACGTGACCAGGGTCACAATAACGACGTCGTCTGAATCTGTGATCGTCAACTTCCTCAAGGATGCACTCGACTCAGATGTGAAGATCGTCGGAACTGCACCAGTCCAGTATGAGATCAGGACCAACGTCACCCGCGATTCGCTAAACGCCATCCTGGCCCCAGTAGGCGGATCTGTGGCCACCGGCGAAGGCTCGTTCATAGAGGGTGTGACCACTGACACTGTTGCTGAGACAAAGCAGGTCCTGGACCAGAAGCTCAACAGGCTAGGACTTCAGGACATCAAGGTCAGAGTCGTAGATAACGAGTTCATTCTCATAGACCTGGCAGGCGTGGATGTGGCCACTGCCCAGGATATTGTGGGCAAGCCAGGAAAGTTCGAGATACGCATTCAGACAGAGAACAACGAGACCATACACGTCCTGTACGGCGATGCAGTGGACTCTGTTGAGATCCCAAGGGGCGACCGCGATGGAATGTGGGGAGTGCCCTTCTCTTTAACTGAAGAAGGCGCAAAGACGCTCCAGGAGGCTGCAATAGACGCAGGCGCCACCAAGAACCCAGATGCCCACGAGCTGTCCATGTACCTGGACAAGGACATGATCTTCAGCGCGCCTCTGGCACCGGAGCTTGCAGCAAGCCTTGAGAAGGCCCCAACCAGGAACCTGGAAGCTAGAGTTGGATCTGGAGATGAAGGCTCGACCAAGGCCAAGGAGCTTTACATCCACTTGAGAGAGGGAGCCTTGCCTGTAAACGTCAAGGTGATAGGCTCAGGCCAGGTAACTGCGGCTTTAGGCCAGCTCTTCAAGTTCCAGATAATCATAGCTGGAATCATTGCCCTGCTTGCAGTTGCAGGCATGATCTACTACCGCTACCGCGAGAGAAGGATAGTCCTGCCCATGATCGCAGCCTCATTTAGCGAGGTAGTCATGATGCTGGGCATCTGGGCAGCCCTGGGATGGCAGCTCGACCTGGCCAGCATTGCAGGCATAATCACTGTGATTGGAACGGGCGTTGACCACCTGGTCATAATCACAGATGAACTTCTCAGAGGCGGCGAGGCTACAGCTGCCAAGGTGGAGAAGTCCATCAAGGAGAGAGCTGCAACAGCGTCAGAAGGCGTGGCAAACAAGGTTGCAGGGCCAAGTGGAAAGGTCTACATCGCCAGGCTCTCGAGGGCTTTTGCCATAATCCTGGGAGCAGCTCTGACCACGGTCGCAGCAATGGCACCACTGATGGTCATGGGATTTGGTGCGCTCACAGGATTCGCGCTGATCATCATAATTGGCGTGATCATAGGCGTGGGCGTGGCAAGACCAGCATACGGCAGGATAATCGGCTACATCCTGTCAGGGGATTAAGAGGAGATGTATCCTGCAGCCTCCAACTGCAGGATCTCGCCTTGTTTCTTTTTTGCAGATTGTGACATAAGGCTAAATCCAGTGTCCTATAACCACGTCACCCATCACGGCACCACGTCACCCATCACGGCA
>CAZXDN010000107.1:0-7642 GCA_964639235.1 uncultured Methanotrichaceae archaeon
AACGGGGTGATCTACATAAATCCCGGCACCGCAGGGCCCAGGAGGTTCGGGCAGCCGGCGACCGTCGCACTTCTCCGAGTAGCGGGAGCTGCGCTGAGTGCAGAGATCGTCAACCTCGCCATGTAGCTCGGCTTCCACGCAGATAAGAAAGGAGATTTTTTGGAAAAATAAGCGGTTAATCAACCTCGGCACTATGTGCCTGATCCCCTTCCCTCTCAAAGATAAAAATGTCTTCGATCTTAGCCTTGAAGAAATTAGCCATTTCAAACGCCAGTTTTAAAGATGGATCGTATTTCCCTTTCTCAATGGCTATTATCGTCTGTCTGGTTACTCCCAGCTCTTTTGCCAGCATCTCCTGTGTCAGGTCATTCATCGCACGATAGACTTTGACTTTATTCTTCATATCACTACGGCTCTCCGTATTTCTTGCCGTAATACACATAGAATGCCAGATACAGGAGCATCAAAGCAGAGACGAGATGGGCCAGGATGGTTCCTGAGGACTCAAGAGGCGAGCCTTCCTTCTGCGTGGAGATAAGCACGCTGGCCAAAACTAAACCGGCTATGGCAAAGGTTTGTAAGGCCCTTAGAGATGCTTTTTCCCTTATCATCACAGCTCTCTCATCATTTATTATATCTTTCGTGTGATTTTTGAATAGATAGACCAAAGCTATCACTGCAATGAAGACGAAAATCGTCGCGCTGAGACTCTTAATCGAGAAGGCCAATGAAAATAAAGCCACCAGAGCAGCAACGATTACAAGCCAGCTGATCGAGAACACCTTGCTGTTCATACCACCACCATGTTAATCATGCTTAACATAATGTAATATAAACTTTACTAATGGAGAAGATAGTGATGGACCAAATGGCAGGTTGATCCAACGTGCCATCAGGTCTATTTGAAAGCTGCAAATGTCGTACTCAGAGAGTATACCTCAGCAATCATATTTGCCTCAATCCTCTGGAAAGTCAATTTTGAACTCAGTGCCCTGATCACAATTCAGCTCTATGCTGCCATGAAGCTGCTCCACCAGGCCCTTGACCAGACGAAGTCCCAGCGTCTGAGCTTTTATGAAGTCCAGATCCTCCGGAATCCCGATGCCGTCGTCGCCCACGATGAGGCTCAACTCTCCAGCGCTAGCTCTGCTGAGGGCGATCCAGATCTTTCCTCCTTTGCCATTGGGAAAGGCGTGCTTGAGCGAGTTGGAGATGAGCTCATTTATTATCAGGCCGCACGGTATGGCCTTGTCAATTCCAAGCGATATGTCCTCAGCCACCACCCTCAAGCTGATGACGTTTCCGACCTTGTAAGAAGAGATCAGACCTGTGGCCAGCCTTCTGGCGTAATCCGAAAACTTGATAGACGCCATGCTCTGGGACTGATACAGCCTCTCGTGAATCAGGGACAGGGACCTGACCCTGTTCTGGCTTTCCCTGAGAGCCTCCAGGCTAGCAGCATCTCGAACCTGCCCTGACTGGAGGCGAAGAAGGCTTGAGATCACCTGGAGGTTGTTCTTGACCCTGTGATGGATCTCCTTTAGCATCACCTCTTTCTCTCGAAGAGCCAACCTGAGGTCCTCTTCAGCCTTCATCTGCTCTGTAATGTCGCGGGCGACACCCTCAATGCCAACTAAATTGCCTGACTGGTCGCAGACCGGGGCCCACCTGTGCTCAGCCCAGCAGATTGTGCCGTCCTTTTTGAGCCATCTGAGGACTATGCTGGGAACATTCGGCAGACTTCCCCACTGCAGAGCATCGAACATTCCACGGTCTTCAGGATGTATCAGCGCAAACTCAAGGCTAGGATCGTTATAGAAATCCTCTGGAGAATAGCCGCTTATACGAGTGATTGCTGGACTTATGTATGAGAGGTGCGGCTTTGGAGACAGGTCCACGCGAAAGATCACGTCAGGAGCGTTTTCTGCCAGGCGCCTGAACCTCTCTTCGCTCTTCTGCAGGGCCTCCTCTGTCCTCTTGTGCTGCTGGATCTCCTCATGCAGCTCTCTGTTGGCAGCCTCCAGTCGGAAGGTCCTCTCCAAGACCCGCTCCTCAAGATCGTCGTTTAGATTCCTCACCTCTTCTTCAGCCTGCCTTCTCTGTGTGATGTCTGCCCAGTATCCTATAACTTCAACAGGCCTGCCCTCAGTGTCCCGTATGAGCCGACACTCGTCATGCATCCATCTGTATCTTCCATCGCGGTGCAAGAACCGGTATTCAAAGACCACACTGCCCTTCTCGATCAGATTACTCAGAGCTATTTGAAGCAGAGGCGCATCATCGGGATGGATGCGTCCCTTCAAAAAACCAGGCTTTCCTGTGAAATCCTCTGGCAGGAAGCCTATAATTTGAACCACGTTATCGCTGACGAACGCTGTCTGAAACTCGCTGGAAGGACTGCCAGTGTAGATCACCGCAGGACTTGACGATAACAGGAACTTCAGGCGCTCCTTGGCATATTGCAGCTCCTCTTGAGCATTTTTTCTGTCGGTGATGTCCACAGACACGCCTCTAATTCCCACAGCCCTGCCATCCTGGATTATTGGACTGCTGAAAGTGGCCACGTAGAAGGTGCTTTTGTCTTTCCTAACTGCCAGATACTCCTGGCCTTCGATAGTCTCTCCAGCCAGAATCCTCTTTATATTCCCCAGCACCCTCTTATGATCCTGCAAAGCAATTGTCTGAAGGACGTTGACGCCCTTTTCGAACTCCTGACGGTTGTATCCAAAAATGGAGTATCCCGACCTGTTGGCAAATGTGTATTTGCCCTGGAGGTCCATCTCGTACACCATCTGCGGCAGGGAGTCTATGAACTCCCTGTACTTCCTCTCGCTCTCTTTAAGGGACTCCTCTGCAGCCTCTCGCCTGGCGATCTCCTCTTTTGCGGACCTGTAGAGCCTGGAGTTCTCGTCGATTGCCAGCGCCTGGCGCACGAGCACCAGTCCGATCAAAATGCCAACGCCGATAGCCATCTGGCCGAACTCAAGGTGAGGATAGTTGTCATGGCTCCACACGAGCAGGACAAATGCGCCTGCCACTCCTGCATATGGGGCATATGGTGCCCATCTGATCTGGAGGCGTGCCTCACCTGACCCGTCCAGGATGCTTTTGCCTGAGTTGGCCATGGATACTCCAGCCAATCCAACCAACAGGTAAGTGGCCATAGAGCCCATGTCTGAGATGCCGCCTGAGAGATAGGTCCCCTCAACGGACTGCAGAATGTATATGAGGTCAGATGCGATCCAGACTATTGACCCCAGAAGAAGCAGGGATATGGCTTTCCTTTCGCGGGCGCAAAAGGGCCTGAACATCAGGCTCGCCAGGGCAAAGATCAGGAGAAGATCCAGCACCGGGTGACCAAGTAATATGGCTAAGGCGCCCAGATCAGAGCTGCTTTCTGCAATTGCCGGTCCGACAACCAGTGCCCAGAATACGAGCAGAGCTGACACTACCACAATGCACACATCCAGCAAAGCCTTGACGCGCGCTCCTTTTGAGAGCCGCCCCGCAGGCATGCTGAGAATTCCAATCAAGAAGAGAGGATAGCAGGCGAGGTAAATCAGGTCGGCTGTGGTGGGAAACGAAGTCAGATGAGTTCCCGGATCGACGAACGCCCATGCTATGTCTCCAAGAGTGAACATCAGCTGAGCTATTGAGAGCATGGTCCAGGAAAAGCGCACCTTGGTGCCCTTCGACAGCCTACCAGCCGCTATGAAGAGGCTGATGGTTGCCAGCAGGTTTGTGGCCATGAGGATCAGATTGCTCAGGTCAGAACGCAGCGCCGGATCGTTCCTGAGGGCTAGAGAGATGGCCAGATAGCCGAGCATTGCCATGACGGCCAGCTCAGATGCGCCTTTAAAGGAGATTACGTGCTTATCATCTGCCAAATTCCCCATCTTAAACACCAAGGTCCTCTAAATTATCAATTTTCGCCTAAGTACTGCGGGATAACGCAACGCAGGCAGCATTAAGTCATACTCATCTTTTAGTATTGGTTGCAGTCATGTCTGATGACCTGTAAACAGAGCCGATTTCATCTCAGGATGACGATTATCTCGCAGATCAAATTACCAACTCCTGGCACATCATTCCAAAAGTCAGGCACGCTTAGACGGCGCTTTGAGTGCAGCCATACATGCAGAAGGTATTAATCCTTTTTTTGGCAGAAATAGAGATGGTGCATGGCAGGCCAACCCTTTTATCTACATCTGCCATTTAACACTCATGCCATCCCTAGCATGCGATCTTGGCAGCATCAAACTGAAAAATCCCCTAATGCTTGCAGCGGGAATCCTGGGAACCACAGGCGCCTCGCTCAGGCGTGCAGCCCTGGCAGGCGCTGGATGCGTGGTCACGAAGTCTGTTGGGTCTGAGACAAGAGCTGGACACCACGGACCTACAGTGGTCCAGATCGACACAGGACTGATAAACGCAATGGGCCTGCCAAACCCAGGATATGAGAGCTTCCAAGAAGAGATAGATATTGGGAGAACTGGAGGCGCTCCTGTAGTTGCAAGCATCTTCGGCTCGAGCCCTGAAGAGTTTGCGAAGATCGCCTCAGGCCTGAGCGCAGATGCGTTCGAGCTGAACCTCTCCTGCCCCCATGCAGAGTGTTATGGAGCTGAGATCGGTCAGCACCCAGAGATGGTAGAAGCTGTGACGAGAGAAGTAAAATCCTCGACCACGTACCCTGTCTGGGTAAAGCTGACGCCAAATGTGGCAGATATAGTGGCTCTGGGACAGGCAGCAGAAGCCGGAGGAGCAGACGCTGTCGTGGCCATAAACACGATCAGGGCTATGGCCATAGACATAGAGACCGGGGTGCCGATACTCGGAAACAGGTTCGGAGGCCTCTCAGGACCAGGCATAAAACCAGTTGCGATCAAGTGCGTCTACGATCTTTCATCCTCGCTTGAGATACCGGTGATAGGAGTTGGCGGAGTTTCGTCCTGGGAGGACTGCGTTGAGATGATCATGGCAGGAGCCAGAGGAGTGCAGATAGGCACTGCACTTTCCGGCGGGTATGGCATATTCAAGGAGATCGCTTATGGCCTTTCTCGCTACCTTGAGAGAAAGTCTATGACTCTGGAGGAGCTCTGCGGCTTGTCCTGGTCAAAGAGGAGAACATGAGGCCCACAAACGCAATCATCGAAGAGGTAAAATCCGAGACGCCCCTCGTCAGGACATTTCGGTTCGACAGGACTTTGGACCCTGCACCAGTGCCGGGACAGTATGCAATGGTCTGGATAAGAGGAGCAGACGAGATACCTATGGGCTTCTCAGGCGAAGACTCGATCACAGTCCATTCTGTAGGCGAAGCCACACAGGCGATGTTCAGGCTCTCAGCTGGAAGCAGCGTTGGCCTCAGAGGCCCTCTTGGAAACGGTTTTTCATTAAAAGGGGATAAAATCCTGCTCATAGGAGGAGGAGTTGGAGTGGCCCCTCTGGCGTTCCTGGGCGAGACTGCCAGATCTGAGGGAATCGAGGTCACGACCCTCATAGGATTCAGGTCTGAGAAGGACATCGTCTTCAAAAACAGGCTCAAGCGGCTTGGAGACCTGATTGTAACGACTGATGACGGATCTCTTGGAATACGCGGGTTTGCCTCTGCAGGCCTCAAAGGCCTGGACATCGAGTCGTATGGCCAGATCTACCTCTGCGGCCCTGAGATCATGATGTGGGACATCATCTCCAGGCTCAGGCCGCACGCAAGCAAGGTGCAGGCATCCATCAACAGGCACTTCAAGTGCGCCATAGGCGTCTGCGGCTCCTGCTGCCTCGACCCGGACGGCACCAGGGTCTGCGTGGAGGGGCCTGTGATCCAGGCAGATAAGCTGCTTGAGAGCGAGTTTGGCAAGTACCGCCGCGGGCCTGCAGGAGACAAGGGACCGTGCATTGGATGAGGTTTATAAGTTCAGGGTGTTAAGATGATAGCCAGATTCAGCTGCGAAGGCATAGCGCGCACTGGAACGGTCCAGGGAAAGAAGATAGCCTCAGAGGGCAAAGACTACGACCTCGGCCAGATAAAGCTGCTGGCGCCCTCAAGCCCCAGCAAGATCGTCTGCGTGGGCCTGAACTACGTGGAGCACGCAAGAGAGCTGGACCAGAAGCTGCCCTCAGAGCCGATAATATTCCTCAAGCCCCCCTCTGCAGCTCTAAACCCTGGTGAAGAGATCGTAATTCCCCAGTCGAGCAGCCGCGTGGACTACGAAGGAGAGCTGGGAGTCGTCATCGGAAAGAGGTGCAAGGGCATTGAGGCTAGAGACGCAGAAGACTACATCCTGGGCTACACCTGCTTTAACGACGTCACTGCAAGAGACCTCCAGCAAAAAGACGGCCAGTGGACCCGTGCAAAGAGCTTTGACACATTTGCGCCTTTCGGCCCCTGGATTGCCGGCATAGATCCCGGAAACGCCGACATAAAGACCAGGGTAAATGGAAAAATCGTCCAGGATTCGAACACATCAGACCTGATCTTCGGCGTCCCGAAGCTTATAGAGTTCATAAGCGGGGTCATGACCCTTCTTCCAGGAGATGTCATTGCCACAGGCACTCCGCCTGGAGTTGGAAAGCTTGAGAAGGGAGACACAGTCGAGGTGGAGATCGAGGGAATTGGAATTCTACGAAATCCCGTTGCCCTCTGATCGCCCCAATATTTCTAAATCATTATTTTTAGCAATCAAATGCTCATAGACTGAACGCTCATTTGAGAAGCCGCATTGCCTCTTCTGCGCTCTTGCCGTCGTGGACTATGGAAGAGATGGCCATTGTCATTGCAGTTGGATTGTCGTGCTGGAAGACGTTTCTGCCTATCGCCACGCCGCGTCCGCCCGCGCCTATTGCTCCCTCGATCATCTCAAGGAACTCCAGGTCTGTGTTGGTCTTGGGGCCGCCAGCTATGACCACAGGAACAGGGCAGCCTGCAACTACTCGCTTGAAGCTGTCAGGGTCTCCAGTGTAGTTGGTCTTGATGATGTCTGCTCCAAGCTCTGCACCTGCGCGCGCAGCGTGAGACACCACCTCCACATCATTTGGATTGGCGATGTTCTTTCCCCTTGGGTACATCATGGCCACAAGCGGCATTCCCCAGAAGTCGCACCGCTCTGCAACGCACCCCAGAATGTTCAGCTGGTCAGACTCAGTGTCAGAGCCGATGTTTATGTGGACGCTCACAGCATCTGCTCCCATCTTCAGGCACTCCTCAACCTGGCAGACCTGGACCTTGTTGTTCGGATCTGGCCCAAGCGACGTTGAGGCTGACATGTGCACTATGAGGCCCACATCGCGGCCGTATCCCCTGTGGCCGTGCCTGACCATGCCCTTCTGCTGGAGGACGGCGTTTGCTCCTCCTTTTGCCACCTTGTCCACCATATCCGCCAGGTTGATGATGCCCTTGATGGGACCTACTGATATGCCGTGGTCCAGTGGAATTATGACCGTGTTTCCGCTGTCTCTGTCAATTATCCTCTCGATTCTTACCCTCTTTCCTATCTCGCTCATCTGCTCATCTCTTTCTCTGCGTGCTAGTATGAATCATGGTAGCACGTATCATATTTAAGTTTTGCGCCTCAGGCCACAGGGGTCATGATACAGATATCAGCACTCAGACCGCTAATCCTGCCAAAAGAGGCAGTGTCAGGGA
>CAZXDN010000108.1:0-7598 GCA_964639235.1 uncultured Methanotrichaceae archaeon
AGAGGCACGGAGACACAGAGGACGAGAATATAATTGGGCAATAATACCAAAATTCCTCTGCATCTCTACGGTTTAGCTAGTCATCGACTTTTTATAAGTATCTGATAATACTACTAAAATCTCTCTGTGCCTCTGCGTCTCTGTGGTGAATTCCGCTTAGGCTCATGACAAGGCACGAATTAATGGATGGCCAAGTCGCGCTCGATCATTTTAAACCCATAGGTCATAGATCGTGAAAGAGCAAATCAACTCAACTGCGGTAGACTACCCAACGTTATGTTGAGATCCTAAATCGCCTTGGCACATTTCAAATGCCATAGTCTCCCGCGTATGCCATCGCAAAAGACTACAGCCTTGTGCTGGCAGCCAAGCATATAAATACGCCATCCACAAGTTCAAAGCCTCAAGGCTGGTGTGAGGTCAAATGTCAGGGCATAACGTTCTGGTGGTCGATTCGGGCGGCAGGGGCAATGCAATAGCCCATGCCTTCGCCAGGAGCAGCCTGGTCGAAAGGGTCTTCGTGGCTCCTGGAAACGCGGGCAGCGCGACGATGGACAAATGCGAGCAGGTCAAGGACCTGAAGTCCATACAAGACATGCTCTCTTTTGCAAAGAAGAGCGATATCGACCTCACCTTTGTAGGCCCTGAGGGCTATCTATCCGACGGAATAGTCAATGCATTCCAGGAGGCAGGCCAGAGAATTATCGGGCCAAAAAGGGAGGCTGCGATCCTGGAGGGCTCCAAGTGCTTCACAAAGGACCTTCTGAAGAGCCTGGGAGTGCCTGTGCCAGATTTTCGCAACTTCTCCGACCCCGAAGAGGCCAAAGGCTATGCATCCCAGTTTTATGGGGAAAACCCAGAGAAGAACCTGGTTGTCAAGGCAGACGGCCTGGCTGCGGGAAAGGGCTCAGTTGTCTGCAGCTCGCTGGAGGAGGCGCTCTCGACCATAGACAGGATCATGGTGAGCCCAAGGATATTTGGTGACGCTGGAAACAGGGTGGTCATCGAGGAGAAGCTTCCTGGAAGAGAGCTGATGTTCTTTGCCTTGAGCGACGGAAAGACGGTTCTGCCACTTGAATCCGCGCTGGACTACAAGCAGGCGTTCTCTGATGATGAGAAGGTTGCTATAAAGCTGTTCAACAGGCTTTCTGGAAATCCCAACCTGGAGAACAACCCCAACACAGGCGGCATGGGCGGGTTCTCACCTCACCCCTGGCTGGGTGATGATTTATTGGACAAAATAATGAACAAGATCGCCATACCCACGATCGAGGGCTTCAAGGAGAAGACGGGCACAGAGTACCTCGGAGCAATATACTTCGGCCTGATGATCACTCCAGACAAAGAGCCCCACGTCCTGGAGATAAACGTAAGGCTGGGAGATCCTGAGGCAGAGGTGATCCTTCCGAGGCTTGGGACTGACATGTACCTGCTCTCAGAGGCAATGCTGGAAGGCAGGCTCTCATCTGTGGAGCTGGAGTGGTCAAAAGATTACTGCCTTGGGATCTGCGCCATCAGCGGCAGGGTGGTCAAATCACTCTCAAGCGGGGCATCTGAGGAGCGCCCAGGCTACCCAGGTCCGCACTACACAAACATGCCGGTCTCAGGCCTGGATAAGGTCGACCAAGATGTGATCGTCTACCACAACGGCACGGCAACAGGTCCGGATGGACGGCTCTACACCACAGGCGGAAGAGTCCTCACCTTGGTTGGAAAAGGCGAGAGCCTTGAGGCTGCAAGGACCAGGGCCTACCAGAACATCAGGAAGATCAGGTTCAATGGTATGAGGTACAGGCGCGACATCGGGCTGGGGTATGCTTGAGAATCCGGGATGCTTGAAGACTTTATGACTTGTGGAGCAATAGATGATCATATTCGGACTTGAGGGCACTGCCTGGAACCTGAGCGCAGCGCTTGTGGATGAAGAGCAGGTGATTGCTGAGAAGAGCGCAACGTATGTCCCGGCCAGGGGGGGAATACATCCCAGAGAGGCCTCACAGCACCACGCAGAGCATATGGCTGAGGTGGTGGGCTCTGTCCTCTCCAGGGCAAGAGAGATGGATCTGAAGATAGACGGCGTGGCGTTCTCACAGGGCCCAGGCCTGGGTCCCTGCCTCAGGACAGTGGCTACTGCTGCCAGGGTCCTCTCGCTCAAGCTCGGCGCTCCTCTCCTTGGAGTGAACCACTGCGTGGCCCACGTCGAGATAGGCAAGTGGAAGACGGGAGCAAAAGACCCTGCAGTCCTCTACGTCAGCGGAGCTAACACCCAGGTCCAGGCGCTGAGGCGCGGCAGGTACAGGATATTCGGGGAGACTCTGGACATAAGCGTCGGAAACGCCATAGACAAGTTCGCCAGGTCTGTTGGCCTTCCCCATCCAGGTGGGCCAAAGGTTGAGGCGCTTGCCAAATCTGCCAAGAAGTACATACCCCTTCCTTACACTGTGAAGGGAATGGACCTCTCTTTCTCAGGGCTCTCAACGGCTGCCTCTGAGGCTGCCAAGAAGAACGATCTGGCCGATGTCTGCTACAGCCTCCAGGAGACCGCTTTTGCGATGCTCGTGGAGGTGACTGAGCGCGCCATGGCCCATGCTGAGAAGAAGGAGGCGCTCCTGGTCGGAGGCGTCGGGGCAAACAAGAGGCTAGGAGAGATGCTTGACGCCATGTGCGAGGCTCGCGGCGCAAAGTTCTACCTCCCAGAGATGAAGTTCATGGGAGACAACGGCTCCATGATCGCCTATAACGGGCTCCTGATGATGAGAAGCGGACACATCACCCCAATATCCGAGTCCAAGGTGAACCCTGGCTACAGGCCAGACGAGGTCGAGGTTACCTGGGCTTGAGATCACCTGGGCTTGACCTGTCAACATTTTTACATTGCTGTTGGTGTTTGAAATATCTTTATGGCCCCAAAGTGATCTTTCAGCTGGACTGCCTTATTATTTCTCAATGAAAACTGGCCTTAACTGTATAAAATCAGCTCTTCAAATTGTGCAGTTGGGGCCAGTAATGTGCTGAAGCCCTTTTCTCTGTGGGCATGGATAATTGCAGTGCTTATGGCCACAAGATATCGATAATTTTAAAAGAAAAATATTGGGATGGAGAAAGTACCATAGTTATGTGCCTTTATGCCGTGCAAAAGTTATCAAAGAGATTATCAACTGTTTGATATATTAACACGCGGAGGAATTATTGGTGGGACGTTCAATATTATATGAAATAGCATTGCTGCTTGCCGTCTTCTGTGCTGCAGCAGGTGTCTCTCTTGGGCTCGACGAGGCGTTCAGCGCATCTGACGGCTCAGTCACTGTAAAGACTTCAAACGCTCTGTCTGCAGACATTGACGATGGAGTACAGATCAGCTCTTCTGCAGGCTTTGGAGAAGGGGTGTACATGTCTGGCGTCTCTTCTGGCTCTGGAAACCTGTCTGAGGTCCACTCAGTGCAGTCTCTTTCTGGAAACCAGAGCGCAGCGGTCTCTGCCAATGCCACGGATGCAGAGAGCTATGATTATGATTGGGGCTATCAGTCTGATGGCGACAACCAGATCCGCGCCTGGGAGGATGCAAGCATAATTGGGGGAAAGAACATCGACCTGTCTGCATCTGCTTTCAACTCCAATGGAGAGACAGCGCTTGTGGGTGCATCTCTTGACTTCGGCTCCATAGTCTACTCAGGCTCAGCAGAGGCGAATGAATCCAGGGCCATAGCTTCTCAGGACATCGATTGGGCTAGCGGTGGATTGATTACTCTTCGCTGGCAGGCTGTAAGCTCTGGGGGAAGCAGCACCAGAGGCTATACGTCTGTATCCAGCGGGGCCATCAACAGCTCCAGCACTGTAGCGTCTTCTGATGATGCGAGCGCTGGCTCGTCGGTTTCCATGACCAATGTGACTGGAACCAAGCTCTCAGTCTTCTCAGAGGCCAGGAACAGGATGTCTTTGCAGAGGTCATCTCTCTCCAGCAGAATTGCAGTCCCGTTGGACGCAAGCGTGACTTCGAGCGCTGGGACATCGAGGACGGCGACCTCGTTCGCGCTCAGGCGGCATTAGGCTTTAGCGCTAGAAGCTTCTCTCATAGGCGCAGACTGAAGGGATATGAGTCTCTGGCCCGAACTGCCTTCTGCTGTGCCTGTTCTTCTTTTTAATCCAGACGATCTCTCTTGCAGCTCAAAACCTGCAGGCTATCTCTCCACAGTCTGATAAAATTTTTATAATATGTGCTCCAATTGGTTATCTGTACTTCTGCTCAGGTGTTTGGTGGTGGTGTCGGCATGTCTAGATGGTCCCTGATGATACTGGCGCTTTTCTTGTCTGGACCCACATGCCACTGTGTATACTGGGATGCGAGCGTCGGAAGCTGGCACATACACCGCCAGAGCGAGACGCTGAGCTTCCAGATGGACGATCTCTGCGTGGGCAACATCTCTGCAGTAAACGTATCTGGCAGGCCAGTAGGTGGCTACCACTACAGGCGCTTGTATGTAAAGCTAAACGACGTCTCTGTCAGCGATCGAACTTCTGCACTGACTGGAGAATTGCGCTCTCAAGACGCAGTATCTGTGATGTCAGAGGCCGACGAAGAGGTGACAAGGGCAATTACAAAGCCTCAGGGAAGCCCATTTTACACATTCAACTTCACAGAGGCCTGGCCAGTGATCCTTCGCTCTGATAGAGCAGTCATCTACAGCGGCTCAGGCATAAGTGAGAGAGATCTTGCCTGCAACAACCTGGACTATGCATCCACCAGCTTCTCAAATTGCAGAGAGCTGTCCAAGGTGAGAACGAGCGATCTGGTTCTGGAGAGGCTAAACGTGACTGTCATCGCAGACGAGGAGGATTATGGAAGCGTCAGCTTCATGCCATCCAAGTATCTGGGATATAGCATTGAGGCCTACTCATCAGGAAGGGCAGATCTGAGGTACAGGCAGACATCTCCTGATATGGTTCGCCCTTCGAACGAGGGGTATGAGCAGCACAACGGAGATTACTCTATCAGGGCTGGGATAAGCATGGGCACTGCAGATAACTGGCTTTTGCCAGATGAGAGCTGGCTGGACCTCTGCAGCTCATCTGGGTCTCCTCATCGCCTTGAGTCAGAGGTATTCGACTGCAGCCTGATCCGAGTCTGAATTTCTGAGAGCTGATGTCCGGTGCATCGACCTGGATGGGGCCTGATACTGTATGCTCAGATAATGAAACTTCTGATCGATATTCATTGCTAATATTGCTGATCTAAGGCTATAATAGATGATACTTAGCCAAAATTATCAAAGGCTTTATACCAAATTGCCCCAGATATATACCAAAAATTTTTGTGGAAGATACAAATGGTAGGGGTTTGGCATGAGATTTTCGACTGGAACAATGGAATTGGCAATGGCGCTCCTGTTACTCACTTCTGGAGCGTCATGCCTGGATACATCGTTCGACGTATTTGGGTGCCTGGGCAGCAGTGGTACGAGCGCGATCTTTGAGGGCGACGGCCCGGTGATGAGCACAACTACCGCCAGCTTTAGCCCTTTTGGAGTCAGGATGTCGGGATCTATCTCGGCTTCAGGTCCCTTAAACGAGCACCACTATGTTGGAACTTCAACAGGGGAGAACGCTGAGGTACACGCTTCTGCCGACAGCACAGTGCGCTACACCTACAGCTGGGACTATCAGCCAGGAAGCCGCAGCATAGCTGCCTGGGAGGATGTGCAGATCTCCAATGGAAGGAATATTGAGCTTTCAACTGCTGCTTCCAACTCGAATGGCGATCGAGCATCTGTAAGCACCAGCATAGACAAGGGATCTGTGAGCTACTTCGGGACAGGCGGAGCTGATAGGTCTGATGCAGTCGCAGCTCAGGCCGTGAACCGCGCAGATGGAGATTCCATATCTCTTGGCTGGTATGCCAGCAACCGCGAGGGCGACTCAGTTAGTGGTGAGGTCACTCTTGAAGGCGGCTCGATCCAGTCGCCAGCTTACGCCTGGTCAGGGTCCGATGGCAAGGCTGCCAGGGCGGAGCTGTATGTGAACAACGCTGAGGTGGAGGGATACGACCTCTCGATCGAGGCGAAGAACTGGCTCTTCAAGCACAGGACCGAAAAGCGCAGTGACGCATCGCGAAGCCTGAATCTGGAGATACTGGATGCGGCTACGGCTTATAAGCTTCAGGCCAAGGCCAGCCTCAAGAAGTAGGTGCCTGCTTGGGTCTGGGGCCTGGCCATAAAAAAGTTGCAGGGGCGCCCCTGCATCTAAACTTTCTCTGTGAAATAGATGTTCTTGTCATCGGTCCCAAGCTCCACGAACCTTCCTGTTGCAAGGACCCTATGGCTGTATTTGAGGGGGGCAACCCTGATTCCAGGGCCCACCACAGACTCAGGGGGAACTGTCACGTCCTCGCCGACGACTGGTATTCTTCCGTTCACAGGAGGTCTGTGCGCATCCAGTATGCTGTTTGTCTCTATGGTTGAGTGTCTGCCTATTATCGCCTTGTTTATGATGGCGCCCCTCTTTATGTTCCCGAAGCTCATGACCATGCTGTCCTTGATCTCAGCTCCGCGCTCAACTATGCTCGTGTGGCCTATGTGCGAGTTCTCTATCACAACTCCGCGCTCTATCTTGCAGTTCCTGCCTATGAACACAGTTCCCTTGAGCTCTATCTCGCCTGACTTCAGGTGCTTCTCCATCTTGGAGTAAGTGCTTGGGTGTATCCACTGGCGTGGCCTGTACTCGTTCTTGAATGCGAAGTGATCGACTTTTCCCATGAGCACATCTGTTGAAGCCTGCAGGAGCCTCTCAGGAGTGCCTATGTCTATCCAGTAGCCTTTGATCGGATATCCGTAGACCGGGTAACCGTTATCGGTCAGGTAAGGTATCAGGTCTCCGCCTATGTCTCTTGCAGCCTCGCCCATCTCGTGGAGTATCTGGCGAATCTCTGGAGAGAACAGGTAAAAGGCGGTGTTGATCATCCTGCTGGGCTCAGTTCCGCTCTTGGGCTTCTCCACAAATCCTCTGATTCTCAGATCATCTCCTATGTCTGCAACTCCGTACTGGGAGATGTTCTCCTCAGGCCCCAGATCCTTCACAGCTACAGTCAGGACGGGCTTCTTCCTCTTGTGAAATGCGATGAAGTCCCTGAGATCTATATTTATCAGGTTATCTCCTGACACTGCCAGGACGTCCTCGCATATGTCGAAGTACTGCATGCAGTATCTGAGCGAGTCCGCAGAGCCGTGGTCGTCGTACTGGGGCTGATACCTGAACTCCTCGTGGTCGTTGATGCCCAGACGCTTAAAAAAGCCCTCTCCGGCTTTGAAGTAGTTGGAGAGGTTCAGGGTATTGGCTGCACCCTTTGACCCCAGGATAAAGCTTCTGCAGCCTTGGAGCGCCAGCATCCTGAATAGAACTGCAATGATCGCTGTGTCGCAGATCTCTACAAGCGGCTTTGGCTGGTTCAGTGTGAGGGGGTACAGCCGCGTGCCTCCTCCTCCAACAGTGGCAATTACTTGGGGAGTCATGTGAACCTTTCGATCTTCCTTGGCGTATGTCCTCGAAGACTTCTTTTGGAATTAGGGATGTCAGATATTAACCTTTTGTGCTGAGACAGAAATCTG
>CAZXDN010000109.1:0-3313 GCA_964639235.1 uncultured Methanotrichaceae archaeon
AGATACGGGGCCTGCAGATACGGCACTTGGAGATACGGTATTCGAAGATATTGTACCTGAAGGTGCGATGTCTGTTGATGGCGAAGGCACAGACACGCTCAAGGATGCTGTGCCTGTTACATCGCCTGACCATGTCTCCCCTCCTGCTGAGTAGGCCGTGTATGTTCCTGTGGTGTGGGAATTCAGCGATAGGCTCAGCTTGTATACGTCTAGGCTGTCTGCAGGCATGACCGCCAGGTTCAGATTGCTGCCGTCAATGGACCCGCTGGCAGTAACTCTGATGGTATCGTTTCCAGAAGTCATGGCTCCATAGCCCATGACTGTATCTCTATTCTGGGTCAATGTCAGGTCGAGGTGCCTGCTTTTCTGGCTTCCGAGGTCGACGGACCAGGGGCCAGTCACATTTACATCGCTCACTATCTGGGACGCCCCAGAAGATGCCTCAGCGGGTACAGGCCCACTGAGCGATCTCTCACTCGACGATAAATCTGAATCAGACGTCTCCGGGTACGAGCCCGTATCGCTGGCAAGCGATTGGTCTAATGGATTTGAGCCTTTGATTATTCCTGCATCCCTGGCCTCCTGAAGAAACTCGATGGGCAACGGCATAGACATTGACTCGCCTACAAAGCTTGGGTCCAGGTAATCTCCAATAAAGGAAAGGTCAGAACCAGGCCTGTAGGAATCGACGAGCAGAGGGTCCTTTGCACTGGATGGAAGGACGAGGGCCAGACATGCAATGGCGATTGTAGAGAGCAGGATCTTATGGCGCAATATCTTATGGTATGTCATATGGATCTACCGTGTCATATGGATCTACCGTATCAGCAGAATAGACTGCCCAAAGATGGAGTCTACCCATATCGATCACTTAACGGCTATATGTTTAATCAGTATATGACGATTTCGGTTACAGCAGATGTCGAAAGTCCTGACTTATATACCACTAACTGGATTACCAGCCACTAAATTAGTTTAAGAATGGCCAGGGCAAATGCAAAGGGCCAATACAGACATGCTCCTGAAAAGTTTAGTCCATCTCGACCCAAATGTTAATTACGCAATAGGCTTTGTATCAGGAGTCTCAGCTGCTGTTTCAGGTGGACTATGACTGTAGAGAAGAAAAACGAAGTCGGTCGGGGTGAGGGCCCTCCCCACGATATCCAAAATTCAGAAACCGATATGGAAGTAGTCCGAAGCTCGGAAATCATGGATTTCATTCCTGACGCCATCCTGGCTATAGACTTGAATGGCAGAACGATCGCCTGGAACAGGGCTATGGAAGAACAAACAGGAGTTAAGGCACAGGACGTTCTGGGCAAAGGAAACTACGAGCATGCCCTGCCCATATACGGAGTCAGGCGACCTACCCTAGTCGACCTGGTCCTGAATCCAGATGAAGATGTTGAATCTGAGTACATCAACTTCAAACGAGACAAAATGAGCATTAGCGGTGAGATTCACATACCCAATTCTGGGAAGGGCGACGTCTACATCTGGGGAAAGGCTTCACCTCTTCTTGACTCTTCTGGCAGGGTGATCGGTGCAATAGAGTCTGTACGCGATTTGGCTGAGCAGAAGAAGGTTGAGAAAGATCTGAGAAGGAGCAGAGAGAATTATCAGAATATCTTTGAGAACTCAATACTGGGATTATATCAGAGCGTGCCCAGTGGCAGATATCTTCAAGTCAACGCAGCTTTTGCAAAGCTCTTCGGCTTCAGCTCCCCTGAAGAGATGCTGGATTCGGTTAACGATATTGGCCATCAGCTCTATGCCAACCCAGAGGACAGAAAAAGGGCGATAAATCAGATCATGGAGCAGGGCTTCCTTGAGGATTTTGAATTGGAGGTGCAGCATAGGGACGGCACCAGATTCTGGGTCTCCATGAACACCAGGATCACGAGAGACGAAAGTGGCCTTCACTTCGACGGCACTGTTGAGGACATAACCAAGCGTAAGCGGGCAGAGGAGATGCTTATAAAGGCCAAGGAGGCCGCTGAGTCGGCCACGAGGGCAAAATCGGAGTTCCTGGCCAATATGAGCCACGAGATTCGCACACCCATGAATGCGATCATTGGCATGACAGGCCTGCTCTTAGACGAGGAGCTCACCTCTGACCAGATGGAGTACGTCAGGACAATCAGGAGCAGTGGCGAGGCGCTGCTATCAATCATAAATGACATCCTCGACCTCTCCAAGATCGAAGGAGAGATGATGGAGCTGGAGCATCAGCCTTTCGACCTGAAAAGCTGCATATTGGAAGCGCTTGACCTTGGAGCTGAGAGCGCCTTAAAAAAGGGCATAAGGCTGTGGCACGAAATTGCAGACGGTGTACCAGCGACGATTCTTGGCGACCCAGCCAGGCTTCGCCAGATTTTGGTGAACTTGCTTTCCAATGCAGCCAAGTTTACAGAAAATGGGGAGATTAAAGTATCAGTCTCAGGCAAAAAGCTTCAGGACAGCACCTATGAGATCCATTTTGCAGTTAGCGATACTGGAATTGGTATTCCCAGCGATAAAGCCAATCGCCTATTCAGGCCGTTTTCCCAGGTTGATGCCTCAACTGCTCGCAAGTACGGGGGAACCGGCCTCGGATTGGTCATAAGCAAGAAGCTGGTGGAGATGATGTGTGGAAAGATCTGGGTTGAGAGCACCCCTGGAAAGGGCTCTACATTCAATTTTACGATCAGGTCAGAGCCGTACCTCGGCGCGGCCGTGGACTCGAGAAAAGGCGCAGCCCTTCATCTGGCCGACATTCACACCGGCCTGGACCAATCCCTGCGCATACTGCTTGCCGAAGACAACATAGTTAACCAGAGGGTGACTCTAAGAATGCTAAGTAAGCTTGGTTTCAGGGCTGATGTGGCAGCTAATGGCCTGGAGGTACTTGAGGCCCTGGAAAGACAGAGCTATGACGTCGTCCTGATGGACGTGCTGATGCCTGAGATGGATGGCCTGGAGACCACCAGGGCAATACGACAGCTCGATACTCTGGGGCCCAAAATTATAGCTATGACTGCTTCAGCCCTCAAGGGCGATCGGGAGATGTGTCTTGAAGCAGGCATGGATGACTACATAGCAAAGCCCGTGAGGATAGAGGATTTGGCCAAGGCGCTGAGAAGATGATGCCCCGAATCAAGCCTCAATCATAGAAATCATAACTGGACAAAACAACTCGCCACATAGGCACGGAGACACAGAGGGCGAGAATCTAATTCGGGCAAGAAGGCCAAAACCCCTTTGCATCTCTACGGCCTCGCTAATCAGCGGCTTTTCACAAGTATTTGACGATTTTTCACAAGTATTTGACGAT
>CAZXDN010000109.1:3413-7529 GCA_964639235.1 uncultured Methanotrichaceae archaeon
TTTTCACAAGTATTTGACGATTTTTCACAAGTATTTGACGATAATACTAAAATTTCTCTGTGTCTCAGTGTCTCTGTGGTGAATTAGTATTGGCTCCTGACAAAGCACGAATTCATGAGGTTTAAATCAACTCAATTGCGGTAGACTACCCCTATGCCTTTCTCTAAGAATTGCTCATTCCAAATATCATCAGAAATCCATCTGGCGCAAGGCTCGTTGCCAGCATCACCATATTGATCTCGCGGTGCTCTGTCCAGGTTCCAGCCTCCTGGTTTTTGCTGTCAGTCCAGAACCTCTCGATCTTCTCCCTAAGAGGCATGTACGCACGTAAGGCCTCAGATACTGGCTTTATCTCGTGGAGCAAATCGGGATTCTCAGTGATAAGCTTCTGCAAGTTTTCAGCGCCTGAGAGGCCAATAGATATCCCAAACTCTCGAAAGGCCAGCCGGTGCTCAGCTGGATATCCAAATGTTCCGCTTCTTGCAAAGGCCTCCAGTCCCATCAGGGCTGAGCTTGCCACGATCCCCAGCAGGTCTGAGCATTCAAAGCCCTGGACCGCCAGCTGGGCAACTCGCGAGGCGTCTGAGAGCAATCCGCCTGTGCCCAGGGGATCGCTTGTAGCCAGGTTGGTGCCCATTCCTCTGCAGATCACTGCCATATCTGCTATCTCAGCGCTCAAATCTGGCAGGGACGACTCTTTGAAATCTCTTTTTGCCGACGCCAGAAGCTCGCTGTAAGTGATGAAGCCGTCGAGGGGATCGTGCTGGCCCATTGAGGTGACAAGAGGGTATGTCAGGTCGATGCTCATCTTCCAGTACATCCTCTTGCTGCCGCCAAAAGGTGAGGTGTACGTGAACCTCCTGTGAGCGGCCTGGGCAAGCTCTATCGCCCAACCGAGATATCTGGGGTCTTTGGTCGCCTGGCTGACGCAGTTGAGAGCATGCATCCACTTTGTCAGGTAATGGTAATACTGCCCGTCCTGATCCCACTCCAGGCGCTCGTCAGGCGGCTCGTCGGGCTTGCGCTCGTTGAGCTTCTTTCCTATCCGGAGCCCCTTTATGGCAGGGTGCTCTTCTCCTTCCTCCTCGCCAAGACCGCTGATCCAGCCGCGCCTGGGGTCGTCATCACGGTGTCGGCCGAGGGTGTGATGAACCTGATCGACCAGCCGCAGTCCCAGGTCAAGATAGCTCTCGTCCTTCGTCTGAAAAAAAAGCTCCAGGTAGTTGCACACTGCAAAGGCATCAGTCCACAGGTAGCGTTTGGGATGACCGCTTGCCGGCTCAAGTCCGGTTAAGCGGGAGAAGTCCCGCATGATCTCCTCAACATGCTCTGTATCAGCTCTTCTGGCCATTTTCTCTCCCAGTTGCCTGTACATTTCAAAATAGTTAGAGCTTTCCAGGCGAAACGAGCTCTTGACAGCAGGACTATTAAAATAGATGTTGAATTGAAATAGATGTTGAGGCAAGTGCGAAGAGGTGATCGACCGGTTATGCTACAAGTGATGTCTCGCAAAACGAGCATTAAGGCGGTAGAATCTCAGTTCTTATGCCAGAATTTAGCTGCTTCAAAGCCCCAAACTCTATCATAAGTCTTATGTATGAGGAACGTATCTTAAACCTGGACTCAATGGACATTCGCCCCACTACGTGGTGATTGGGCGGCGCCGGAGGAATCCGGGGCTGCTCCAGAATGTTCTCTGGGCAGATCCAGACTTCTGGAGGAATAAATTGGCAAAAGAGAAAGCTAAACCAGATAAGGCAAAGCAAGCTGAGAAGGCTAAGCCAGCAAGCGATGCCGAAGAATTGAAGCACATAGTTCGCATTCTAAATACAGACCTGGAAGGAAAGAAGCAGGTCCACATGGCCCTCACTGGGCTTAAGGGTGTGGGACGCCGCTGCGCCATGTTCTTTACTGAAAAGGCAAACGTCGACCCATATGCAACTCTTGGACTTCTTCCAGATGAGAAGATCAACGACCTGAGGAAGGCAGTTGACGAGGCCAGCCAGTCTCTCCCCACGTGGATGATGAACAGGAGGCTCGACATCGCCACAGGCGCAAACAAGCACGTTATGGCGATGGACCTCAACATGATCCTACGTGAAGATCTGGACATAATGAAGAAGTCCAGAAGCTACAAGGGCATAAGGCACGAGCGCGGCCTGCGCGTCAGAGGACAGCACACCAGGTCCACAGGACGCACTGGAGCCATCGTTGGCGTCAGCAGGAAGAAGGAGGGCCAGCCAGCTGCAGCAGCAGCCCCGGCTCCAGCAAAGTAGGTGGTTTAAATGGGATACCCAGGAAAGAACCGGAAGTCCTACAACAGGCCAAAGACGCCATTCCAGGCTGACAGGATCGCTCAGGAGGTCGAGTACGTCAAGGAGTTCGGCCTCAGGAACAAGAGAGAGCTCTGGAAGGCTCAGGCAGTGCTCAGGAAGTACAGGCACGTAAGCCGGACGCTGCTAGCAGGCGTAGCCGTTGGAGAGGAGAGCCCAGACACAGAGGCAGTGCTCGGCCGCCTCAAGAAATACGGCATACTAAAGGAAGATGGAGACCTCGATGCCATCCTGTCCTTAAGCATCAACAACCTCCTTGAGAGAAGGCTTCAAACCCAGGTCTACCGCCAGGGGCTGGCCAACTCCATGAGGCAGGCAAGGCAGTTCATAACCCACGGCCACATACAGGTCTCAGGGCGCAAGGTCACAGTTCCAGGATACCTTGTCAAGCGCGGCGAGGAGATGTCGATCAACTACTACGTCGGGTCCCCAATGGCCAAGGAAGGCCACCCAGAGAGGTCGACGAGAGTTGTTGCAGCGCCGATAGCTGCACCAACACCAAAGGTGGAGGGATAAAATGGCAGAAGGAAAATGGGGAATAGCCCACATATATTCGTCCTTCAACAACACGCTCATAACCATCACAGACCTGACGGGCGCAGAGACCCTGGCCAAAATATCAGGCGGGATGGTTGTCAAGGCCGCCAGGGACGAGAGCTCACCCTACACTGCTATGCAGATGGCAATGCAGGTCGCAGATGCCGTCAAGGATAAGGGCATCGTAGGCGTCCACGTCAAGGTAAGAGCCCCAGGAGGCAACAAGCAGAGGTCTCCAGGACCAGGCGCACAGGCATCCATCAGGGCGCTCGCAAGAGCTGGCCTAAGGATCGGCAGAATTGAAGACGTGACCCCAATCCCACATGACGGGACAAAGCCCGCAGGTGGAAAGAGGGGTCGAAGGGTGTAAGATTGAAGGTAGAACTGATGGAACTTGGGGGGGACCGCATAAGGTTCCTCCTCAGCGGAGTTACGGCTGCTTTCGCAAACGGCATTCGCCGAGCATGCATGTCCGAGGTTCCAATCCTCGCAATAGACGAGGTAGCCCTCTATGATAATACCTCAGCTCTGTTCGACGAGCAGATAGGGCTGCGCCTTGGCCTTGTGCCGTTGGAGGCAGAGGATCTGGACCAGTACTCGCGGCCTGAGGACTGCCAGTGCGGCGGAGAGGGGTGTCCTGGATGCAGGATAGACTTCATGCTCTCGGCAGAGGGACCTGGCACAGTCTACTCCAGGGACATAAAGTTCACCGACCCAACAGTCAAGCCTGCATTCGAGAAGATACCGATCGTTATCCTGGGGGATGGCGAGAAGCTGGTGGCCGAGGGATTTGCCACAAAGCGCGTGGGAAAAGACCACGCAAAATGGCAGTCAGGGACGCTGTGCGGCTACAAGAACTTGCCCTCGATAGAGATTGGCGAATGTAACGGCTGCGGCAAGTGTGCAGAGGTGTGCCCAAGAGGCGTTCTCTCAATGGACGAGTCGGGCAGAGCGAAAGCTTCAAATACAGTGGAATGCTCCTTGTGCAAGCTCTGTGTTGAAGAATGCGAGCCGGGCGCAATCAAGGTCTCGCCAGTGCTCGATAGCTTCGTGGTCACCATAGACAGCAGTGGATGCATGCCTGTAAAGGAGCTTGTATCCAGGGCTTCTGATGAGATCAGGATGCGTGCAGAGACACTGGGCGCAAAGCTGGCTGAGCTATCATAAGGCTCAGGCCTATCCCACTTAAACGCGGGGGTTTCCAAGCCAGGTCAAAGGAGCAGGGTTGAGGGCCCTGTCACGTAGG
>CAZXDN010000110.1:0-7420 GCA_964639235.1 uncultured Methanotrichaceae archaeon
TATCCCAGGATATGCTATCCCAGGATCTGCTCATCTATTGGCAGATGCTACCGTATCAGCACTCCGCTCAGCACCACTACGAACAGCCCGAGGAAGAACCATCCCAGTATCCCCTCTACCATTGCCAGGTGCCTGTAGAAGCCCACAGGGTAGTTGTTTACAGGCGCCTGGGAGGTTGTGAACATGGCAACGCTGAAGTACAGTGCATCTACAAGAGAGACCCTCTTGTTCGTAGCCTCGTCCATCTCCTTTGGCACCTCCAGGCCTGTGATCTCGAACTTCTTCATGCCGTTTCCTGCCCAGAATATGACTCCGAAGATCAGAATGGTTACAATACACCAGAAGCTGACGTAGCTTACTTTTACTCCATAGCCGCATGAGAGCCAGGATATGATGTCAGCGATCTTCATCCAGCCCCAGGGCTCAGTCCTCATTCCTATTGTCCTGTACTGGTAATAGCAATCGTCTGCATCGTCGAACCACTCAAGGTTCTTGTAGTTCTTGGTCAGCGCCAGATATGCGGCGCCGTCGTACTCGAGGCGTTTCTCCAGGATGTCCCAGTGGACCACGAACTTGGTGAAGTCTGCGTCTTTTAGCACTATCTTGGACTGGTTTCCAAAAGTAGCGTTGTCCAGCTGCATGCTGTAGATCCTGGCGTTCTCCAGGTCCAGGTCCTTGTTGAATTTGGCGTCCACGAAGTAGGCGTTGTCTGTGAACTTTGCCACTGCGAAGTAGGCATCCTGGCTGAAATTGGAGTAGGCGAAGTCCGAGAATCCCCCGAAGCTGGCCAGTCCGAAGACGGCATCCCCTGAGAATGCCACGTACCTGAAGAGTATGTCGCTTGTGAACTTGGTGGCTATGAAGCTGGCATTTCCTCTGAACTGAGAGCTCATGAAGTTGGCAGTGTTCAGGAACTGTGCGTTTGAGAAATCCGCATCCTGTGCAAAGCTGGTTCCCATAAACGAGGTCGGCCTGGAGAACTTTGAGAGCTGGAAGTCGATCCCTCTTGCGAACCTGGCGCCTGAAAATATGGCATTTCCATCGAACTGGGCGTTGGCAAAGCTCACATTCCCGTCGAACCTGACGTTTCCGAAGTTGATCGGGCTGTTGAACTGGGAGTACTTGAAGTAGGCATCGCTGTAAAACCTGGCTCCCATGAAGTCTGAGAGGCCGCTGAACTTGGCAAATGTGAAATCTGCCACCTTCAAAAACTTCGTTCCTGTGAACTCTGACTCGCTTGCGAACTGTGCGCTTGAGAACGTCGCATTTCCCAGGAACACCACTGACCTCAGCTCCAGCGCCTCATCAAAGCTGGCGCCTGTGGCATCTACATCTCCCAGGAATGTCGAGTCTCTCAGCTTCACAGCCTGTCTTATGTGGCCTTCCATCTGGCGAAGGTCCAGGTCTCCAACAACTGTGACGTTATCTATGTCTACTGGCTCTCCTGACTTGATCTCGGCTATGAGATCGCTTGCTAGGACGGTCCTGGCGCCAGCTATATCTGACACAGCGCTTCCATTTCCGCTCTGGCCGATGGCCTTCTGGCTGATCTCCTGTGTTAAATTCGATGAAGGGGCGCAGTGTGCCCCGCAGGCAGCCAGGCATATCAGCAGAGCCGCCACAGTTATGAGCATCCAACTGGCGATCTGACCACTCCCACTTTGGGGAACGCGCCCCAGGATTTATCGTTTTTGTACATTCCAGCTGGTCAAGCGCTGAATTGGCAGCAGATCTGATCAGGCCCGGATGGCACAGAATAGTTCTTATACCTCACTTCAGATCTCTCCAGTCACAATGGACGCGTCCTCAGATTCATCTAGAAAGGCTCTGGCCAAGCAGGGGTATCATCTGGTGGCCCACGGCGCAGTGAAGCCGTGCCTCTGGCTCAACAGAAGCCTTCGCGGCGGGGACCAGTGCTACAAGCATCACTTCTACGGCATATCCAGCCATCGCTGTGTCCAGATGACGCCCACTCTGCAGTGCAACCACCTCTGCCTCCATTGCTGGCGTCCGATTGACGATCCTGCGCCCGTCCTCGATCCCTGGATTGAGCCTGGCGACCTTCTGGATGGAATTCTCCATGAGCAGAAGAGGATTCTGACGGGCTATGGTGGAGCAGAGACAACCGACCGCTCCAGGCTGGAGGAGTCGAGAGACCCAAAGCACGTCGCGATATCGCTCATGGGCGAGCCGACCTTCTACCCCCACATAGGAGAGCTGATAGACGAGATAGGCAGAAGGTCGATGACCTCCTTTCTCGTCACCAACGCCACGAGGCCAGAGGTGCTTGAGGGCCTGAAGCCTACCCAGCTCTACATAAGCCTGAACGCCTCTGATGAGGAGATGTACCGCAAGGTCTCAAACCCTGCAAGTCCAGGCCTATGGGACAAAATTCAGGAGAGCCTGTCGATCATGAGCAGCTCCCGTTCACGGACTGTGATTCGGATGACTCTGGCCAAGGGGCTGAACATGTCTGATCCAGAGGGGTATGCCAGGCTCATTGGTGCTGCGAGGCCGGACTTCGTGGAGGTAAAAGCTTACATGCACCTGGGGAGGTCGAGGCTCAGGCTGCAAAGAGAATCGATGCCAGACCAGGGAGAGGTCATGGACTTCGCCAGGGAGATCTCCCTGGCTACAGGCTACAGAATTGCTGGAGAGGTGCCTTTAAGCAGGGTGGCTCTCCTCTCAAGCGGCAGAAGAGAGCCGAGAATTGCTGGCCCTGGATAATAGCGGGAAAAGTATTTTTGCGAGTAATTTCAACCCTTCCAGGGCCTTGCAGATACTGAGGCCAGAGGAGTTTCGGTGGACTTATGAGAAACGAAGATGTGAGCATCCTCCTAGTTGAGGACAATCCAGATGACGTGGCCTTCACAAAGCTGGTGCTCAGGAGGTCAAAGCTTGACTCGAACCTGGTGGTGGCAGGCGATGGCTCTGAGGCCATGGCAGCCCTTGAGGAGATGGTGGGATCAGTCGCCCTGCCCGACATGGTGCTGCTGGACATAAATCTGCCAGACATAAGTGGCATAGAGCTGCTGACCAGGATCAAGGCAGATATCAAGTTCAGAGACATACCTGTGGTGATGCTCACAGGGTCCAACACAGACGACGATATTCAGAAGAGCTACGACCTGGGGGCCAGCACCTACCTCGTAAAGCCCATATCCAGCGACGCGCTGATGATAGTGATGAAGATGCTCTTCTCTTGAAGTTTATCAGATGCCCTTCTCCTGAAGCTCATCTGGCCAGGCCTCTTGCAGCACGCAGGTTGCCGACGTCGTCTCTTCTTGAGTCTATTGGAGTCTCAAGTATGAGCGGAAGATTTCCAGTGACCTGATTTCTCAGCACGGCTTTAAGTCCGCTTTCTCCTATTTCTCCCAGGCCTATGTGCTCATGGCGGTCCAGCTTTGATCCCAGGCCACCTTTGGAGTCGTTCAGGTGTATTAGCTTGAGCCTTCTGAGGCCTATCTCCTGGTCAAACTGCCCCAGGATCTCTTCGAGACCCGCTTCTGTCCTCAGATCGTAGCCTGCCGCGAAGAGGTGGCAGGTGTCCAGGCAGGCCCCTGCCCTATCTGTGGCAAGAGCCTCAAGGATTCGCGCGATCTCTTCAAGCGAGCTTCCCATGCTGTTCTTTGATCCGGAGGTGTTCTCCAGGAGGAGCATTGTGCCGCTGTCCGCCTCTGAGAATGCCCTCTCTACAGCTGCGACAATTCTTTTGAAACCCTCATCCCAGCCAGACCCGGTATGGCTTCCCAGGTGAGTTACAAGATACGGAATTCCAAGCTCTCCACACCTTTTGAGCTCTGAAGTGAGGACCTCAACTGACCTCAAGTAAACCTCCTCTTTTGGCGAGGCAAGGTTTGGGAGGTAGGGCATGTGATCCGCTGCAGGGCCCATACCAGAGCTCGACAGCTTCTGTGTGAAGCTCCTCATCTCGCCTTCAGAGAGGTCTCTCGTGCTCCAGCCTCTGGGGTTTCTTGAGAATATCTGGAATGTGTCGCAGCCCTTCTCCAGTGCCCTGTCGACTGCCCTGTCGATCGAGCCCGCGATGGATACGTGCAAGCCTATTCGGACCATATTTATACCTGCAGACCTCTGCTGAGAGTGGGATCGGGGCGCCTGTGAAGATAAAATTATCTGACTGGTGATGAGCCCTATGAGTTCTGAGGCGCTTTTGATTCTCAATAGAAAATAGGGCTAGGATCTTCCTAGCTTGTGATCGCCTTATCCCGGTCCGCATGGGCACGAGCCCAGCGGCTTATGCGGTCTATCAGGTTCAGCTCGATTATCTTCTTAGTGTCGTATAGCGCCTCTGCGACCTCGGCCAAAGAGCACTCGCTAGACTCGCCTTTCTTGTTCACGACCTCGATCCTCTCATCTGGACGAGAGTTGCTCATCTCCTTCATCATCAAGGCGAGCTTTGAGCAGGAATCCTTCAGGTACTTGATAGAGTAGTCTGTGAGCTGCTTCCTGTCGGTTAAGTTCTTGTTGACTTCTTTGATGGACCAGCACATGGTCTGGATATCGCTGTACATCCTTAGCACCACTGGTAACTGGCCTGGAAGCATATTTAAGCTCTGCGTTGAAAAAGACGTGGGGCTGGTGCGATTCGAACGCACGATCGACGGGTCTCTCCGATACTGAAGCCTTTCTCCACTAAAGAAGAACAGCCCTTTCAGTGCTCCAACGGATCATCAACGGCCTCCCCGTCGAGAGGCCTCAGCAGACCCGTTGCTCATCATCAATTATACCGCTGGAGCCCGTCGCCCTACCTGGCTAGGCCACAGCCCCGTTTTAAAGCGGGCCGAGAGGGATTTGAACCCCCGACCTAAAGGTTAAGAGCCTTTCGCTCTGCCTGACTAAGCTACCGGCCCGGACCTTCCCAATGTCGATTCCGTATATATACGTTTCGGCTGCTCGGCCACTGAGCCTTAGAGATTTCAGGGGCATAGCGTGCTGAATTACAGCACTTTTAATAGGTACAATCTAAAAAGAGGGATATAAAGTTTGGGAGAGGTTCAGAAGAGGTTTATGTACCTGTCTATCTCCCACTGGTGGACGAAGGTGTTGTATTCAGACCATTCCAGGTTTCCAAGCCTCATGAAGTTGTTGAAGACGTGATCTCCTAGAGCCTCCCTGATCACCCTGTCTCCTTCGAGCGCGACCAGAGCCTCATGGAGATTTCCTGGCAGGGTCTCGATGCCGTGCGTGGCGCGCTCCTCAGGCGTCAGGTCGTACACGTTGATGTCCTGAGGCTCGCCAGGGTCTATGCCCCTCTTTATTCCGTCAAGACCTGCGGCAAGTATGGCCGCAAAAGTCAGATACGGGTTGCAGGAGGGGTCTGGAGACCTGAACTCGAGCCTCGTCGAGAGCCCGCGGCCTGCTGGTATCCTTATTAGCGAGGACCTGTTGGGCCCGGACCAGCTTATGTAGACCGGGGCCTCGAAGCCTGGCACGAGGCGCTTGTAGGAGTTGATGAGGGGATTCGCGATGGCGGTTATAGCCGGAGCATGCTCTATCAGGCCGCCTATGAAGTAGCGGGCGAGGTCTGAGATGTTCATTGCGCCATCGGAATCGTAGAATGCGTTCTCGCCTCCGCGGAATAGTGAGACGTTCGCGTGCATTCCAGTTCCTGCCGCGCCGAAGATGGGCTTGGGCATGAACGTTGCGTGGAGCCCCTGCTTCATGGCTATGGTCTTTGTGACGTACTTGAAGGTCACGACCTTGTCGGCGTTCTTGAGGGCATCGTCGTACACGAAGTCTATCTCGTGCTGCCCCTTCCCGACCTCGTGGTGGGAGGCCTCGATTGTGAAGCCCATCTCTATCAGGGCCCTGACTATTGCCCTCCTGATGTCTTCTGCGAGGTCTATTGGCCCGAGGTCGAAGTAGCCTCCGAAGTCGTGCGGCGTTGTGGCCGAGCCGTTCTTCTGCTCGAAGAGGTAGAACTCAAGCTCAGGCCCTACGTTCATTGTGTAGCCCATCTCCCTGGCCTGGGCGAGGGTCTTTCGCAGGACGAATCTTGGGTCGCCCTCAAAGGGCTTGCCGTTTGGCGTATAGACGTCGCAGATGAACCGCGCCTCGTTTGCGCCATCGTGAGACATCCAGGGAAGAATGCTGAACGTGGAGGGGTCAGGCCGCAGTACCATGTCCGACTCCTGGATTCTGGCAAAGCCCTCGATCGAAGAGCCGTCAAAAGATATTCCGCTCTTAAGAGCCTTTCCGAGCTGAGTTGCCGGCAGGGCCACGTTCTTGACTATGCCCTGTATGTCCACGAACTGGAGCCTTATCGTATCTACGTTCTTATCCTGGATGGATTTGAGGATCTGTTCATCGGAATTCATCATCATCTTCTCCTCTGCGCACTCGGACTGTATTTCTGTACATCATCTCCTGAGGTGCGCTGCGGCGAATGGTTATGAATATTTGTGAAATCATCATAACTCAGGGGTATATCTATCTTATCGGCCTGTGAGATGAGTGTCTGCTACGTCTAGAACAGCGGTAGATGCCGTGCAGGCGCTGCAGGTGGCTGGATAGATTGAGTTTTAGACGAGCGCTCTAGCGGGGATGCTTGTGAGCGAGGATCACAGCATCTTGCTGCGAACAAAAGCGATTGGTGAATGTGATGTTCCTGCCAGAGGCCTGCCACTCAGACCATTTTAACATCAATTTTTGACTTCGCCTTCTCGTACATCTTCTTGTCCAAGGTATAAAGTGGCGCATTTTCCTTCTCAGCTGCAGCCAGGAAGAGCGAGTCGTAGTAGGTCACTTTGTTCTCTACTGAGATCTCGTACGCCGCCTCGGCAAGGTCGAACGAGCTTATCATGGCGCAGGACTTGATGAAATCCAGGCACTTGTATAGCGATCTCCAGGCAGCATCTTTGTCTTCTCCAAATAAGGCAACTCTCTTCCATGTAGCGTTTCCAACCTCAGCTATGGCCAGGTCTACTGTGATTGGGCTGTGGTTTGCAGCAACCTCAAATGCTCTATCTGAAGCGTCCTCTTCGAAGTACAGGGCCACGATGACGCCCGTATCCAGGACCGCCCTATCTTGCATCTCTATCCTCCCTGATCAGCTCTGATGCGCTGATGCCGAGGTTCTTCGTTCCCTTTCTCAGCTCGCGGGCCTCGGCTAGCAGCTTCTGTCTCTTCTTTTCTTTAGCCAGCTCCACAACCGATTGCCTGATCTCAGATTGCCAGTTGATATCTTTCATTTCATCCATCATTTTCCGAACCTCTTCTGGAATGCGAACGGTATACACGCAACTTGTAGACATGATTATATGTATTCGTTAAAGGCATATACAATTTCTGGTCTGGCCTTTTTGAGGTCATCTAAACGTTAGGTAGTCTCCTCTTATTGAGTTGATGTGAACTGCGTAAGTCCTATAGAAATTATAACTGGACAAAACAACTCACCACA
>CAZXDN010000111.1:0-7296 GCA_964639235.1 uncultured Methanotrichaceae archaeon
CACGCCCAGGTATACCTGAAATTAGAGAACCTGCAGAGGGGCGGCTCATTCAAGATCAGGGGCGCAACCTACAAGGTCCAGATGAGGCGAGGCCAGATCGGGCCTGAAGGGGTAATCGCTGCATCAATTGGCAACCACGCCCAGGGCGTGGCACTGGCAGCTAAAGCCGCAGGGCTGCCTGCAACTGTGGTCATGCCTGTGTGGACCTCGATTGCCAAGCAGGAGGCGACCAAAGGTTATGGTGCAGAAGTAATACTGAAGGGAAAGAGCCTCGTTGAGAGCATAGAGGTCGCCAGGTCCCTGGGAGAGAGCACCGGCAAGATGTTCATTCATCCCTATGACGATCCGGACCTGATCGCAGGCCAGGGCACGATTGCACTTGAGATCTTCGACGACCTCCCTGACACTGATGCGATCGTGGTTCCTGTTGGCGGAGGCGGCCTGATAGGTGGGATCGCCATAGCCTCCAAGGCCATATCTCCTGGGACCAAGATAATCGGAGTCCAGGCACAGGCATGCCCATCAGCCTTCATGGCCTTGAAGGAGGGCCATCCCGTCCTTGTGGAGGAGATGGACTCGATAGCGGATGCCATCATGGTCACCCAGGTAGGCGATGCTGATTTTCCGGTCTTGAGGGACAAGGTGGACGAGGTGGTCCTGGTAAGTGAAGACCAGATCGCTTCAGCAGTCCTGATGATGCTTGAGAGAAAGAAGATCCTGGCTGAAGGGGCAGCTGCAACGCCTCTGGCTGCGCTCTTGAACTCCAAGTTTTCTTTAACCAAGGGCGGAAAAGTGGTGCTCGTGGTGAGCGGCGGCAACATAGACAGCCTCCTCCTGGACAAGGTGATGAGGCAGGGATTGCTCCAGGAGGGCAGGACTATGAGGATCTCGCTTCGCCTAAAAGACGCGCCTGGGTCTCTTGCAGGGCTTCTGGACCTTGTGGCAAAGCTCCAGGCAAATGTGATCCAGATCTACCATTACAGGACCGAGAGAGGTTTGCCCATCAGCTCAAGCCGCGTGGACCTGGAGCTGGAGACGAGAGGTTTGGATCATGTAGTTCAGATCGCAGCAGCCTTGAAGAGCGTGGGCTACGAGATAGAGCTGAGCTGATTGGCTGAAACAGGGCTGCGGCTGACGGGCAGGGGACCTGCGAAGCTCAAGCTGATGAGTTGGGGCCAGCAGCTGAGGCCCCTCCATATGCCTATGCCTCTTCTATTCTCCTGATCTCGGCGGCTACTCCCCTTGTAGACTCCCTCATCTCCCAGCCAGACATCTTGGCTCTGCCCACGCCAAATGCCTTCTCGCCCAGGATGATCACCTCGTCTCCTGGCCTTATCTGGTCGTCTGCATCCACAACGCCCGGCGCCAGAAGCGATCCTCTGGGGAGAAAATCGCCTATTCGAACTATGTATCTGCCCAGGGGCTCCAGCCTGCGCGCTCCTTCGATTGAGATGGCAAAAGAGCCGTTTGGAGTCATCCTGCCAAGCGTTTTTTTGTCCTGGGACATGACCTCGTAGCCCCTGAGCTTGACTTTTCCAGAGAACAATGTCTCGCCAGCGCCGGGGCCGAAATAGTAGTCCACGACTGCCTTGAGCTTCAGGATCCTGTGGTCCGGAAGGCGAGCTGCGCCTTTGGTTGCCCGGTAAGCTGCTTCCGATAGATTCTTCAGGGCTTCAGGGCTTGTGCCGCCGCCTGTGTAGACTGCATCTATGCCGTGTGACTCCACGGCTTCTCTGAGCTCTCCCTCGATGTGAGCCACGATCCTGGCATACCTGTTCTTCTCCAGATAAGCATCAAGACACTTCAGAAGCCAGGACCTCTCCTCCAGGTCCCAGCGCCCGGTAACCGGAACGTCATAGCTTGAAGCAGGATAAACTTCCTCAAGCTCTCTTGGCACCAAGGCCAGGGGCGAGGTAAGTATCAGCTCGTGGAGATAGCGCCTAGTTGATCCCAGGGCCATCTCGAAGAGCCTGTGGGACCTTGACCTGGAGTAGGGCTTCCTGGCAGAGCAGGGCAGGAGGAGCAGCACATCGCTCTTGGGGGCAGAGTACCTGCTAATCACTCTTGCTGCAAACCTCGTGACCTCAACTCTGCTAAGCGATTCTGCTGTGTTGGCGTAAAGAGTGCTCTTCCTGATCTGGGGAGTTCTCTCTTCGAGGTAGGTGTGCTCCTGGTCCAGCAGGCGCAAAGCAGCAGTCAGGCCTGGGTCGACTCTCACCTGGCGCTCGATATATTCCCGCATGGACTCAGACCTGATCATCTCCCTGATGCGGACGATCTCTTCAACGAGTTTCAGGACGTTGTGGCCTGCTAGAAGCTCTGCCTGGGCTTCTGGCCCATTTTTCTCTTTCTCAGACAGGGCAGAGCAGAACCGGCAGCTGCACGGAAGCTCTGAGAAGTCAGACAGCTGCCTTACGCCATCTCTAGTGTGGTATCTCCCATAGTAGCCGTCTATTCTGGCCCTGGTTGTGTCGACCAGGTCTGCTCCCAGGTAGGTGAGAAATGCCAGATTGGAGGGCGTGGCAAGAGCAGGCGCATAAATTGCTGTATCTGATGGAACCTCATTTCTTGCTCTCACCAGAGCTGAGACGATGTCTCTTGGATTTTTGAGCGCTCCTGCACATGAAAGTATGTAGACGTCTGCCTTCTCAGGGCATTCGTCAAACAGCGGGTGAATCACGAAGCCTTTTGGGCCTCTGGTCTCCATGCTTGGGGCAGAGCACGGAGGCTCAGAGTGCAGAGCTGATGGGACATATGGGGGGACGACCATCTTTTCCTTCTCTTCAGAATGCCTGGCGGAAGCATCCACAGCCTCTTCTAGGGAGCGAAACTCAAAGATGCTTCCTGCTGACACATAGTCCTCTCTGGAGATGATGCCTGGGGTGTCTATTGTTTTTTCCAGGGTCAGCCTTCCAAGCCTCGCAGGCCCATCGCGCCTCAGGACCTCGAAGTATTTCGTCACTCTAAAACGCCTCCTGGAACGTTCAGCGCAAGGGTAAATTTCGACCTGGGATTTAGGTCAATTAGCCTTCTGACGTTTCTCATGGCCTGATTTATCGACTCACTGTCAGGCTTTTCCGGGACTTCGGCATTTAATGGATATGTCTCAGAAAGCTCAGGAGGATAAGGCCCAAACGGCGGCTTGAAGTGGAGCACTGTGTCGTAATCCTCTGATCCAGAGCATGAGCCATCGGTTATCAGCACTCTTTCTCCAAGCTCAAGCCTGTCGAGCCTGGACTCGTACCTGATCACCTCTGGCCTCGATGCAGACTCCGGGCTCAGGTAGAAGAATGTGGATTTGGTTGCTGCATCGAGGCTCTCCAGCCATCTCCCCTGCAGGCTCAAGGCCATCAGCCCGTCTACCATCCTGGGGTGAGATCTGCACCTGGTCTCCACCAGGTCCCAGAGCGAGCCTTCCCAGATGGACTGCTTGACGAGGGCGATCTCTGCAAATGAGACATGGAGGTTGTGCATTGCCAGGAGCTTGACCCTGTCAGGGCTTTTGGCAAGCTCCTTGTGGTCATGGTCCTGGCAGACAGGACACGAGCAGGGGAGGTACTTCATCTCATCGAGCTTCCAGGTGCCGCTTGGCATCATGTACCTTCCCTGCTTGGCATACAGGGCGTAAGCTGCTGAATCGAAGAGGTCGCAGCCCATAGCAGCAGCCAGTGCGAAGACCATTGGGTGGCCTGCTCCAAACAGGTGCACTGGCGCACCGGATCCCAGCCCTTTTTTAGATGCAGCAACTACATTGACCAGGTCTCTGAACCTGTACCTCTCCATCAGAGGGACAACTGCACCAATGGGGTATACATCAAAATTCATATCCCTGAGGTTCCTTGCCATCTCTTCCCTCAAGTCCGGATAAGTCGAGCCCTGTATTGGGCCTGCGAGAAGCGATTTTTCTGGCCTGTGCTCTATAGCCTGCTCCAGCCTCCTCTGAGTCTCTTTTGCCTCAGAGACAGCTCTTTCTCTTGGCACGTCTGGAGGCGTGGGTATGTCCAGAGGCACGCAGATGTCTGAATGGATTGCGTCTTGAAACTCTATTATCTCCAGGGGCTCTACGTCCACCTGTCCATAGACAGATAGCTGGAAGGCTCCTGAGTCGGTCATGATGGGGCCTTCGAATTTCAGGAGAGAATGCAGGCCCTTTTGGAGGGCTGCCTCTCTCAATGTTTCATCCTGATTAATTATGTAGCTGTTGGTGATGAGCATCTTGGCCCCAAGACCCTTCAGCTCTTCTGCCTCCAGGAGTCGGAGATGAGGGTTTACCACAGGCATCAGAGCTGGGGTCTCCACTGATCCATGCGGTGTGGTGAGCTTGCCAATCCTTCCAGCCAGATCCTTGTGAAGGATCTCGAAACAATCCGGCATGAAGAAAGGTCCACCAATAAGGCATAAATAGGTTGGGACAGATGGGCACAAAAGGAAAAGATCAGATATATTAAAGGGGACGAATATGATGAAGTGGATCGTTTTACTATTGGCCATATGCCTTTCAGGACTGGCAGCAGCCCAGGGAATGTTCACTGGCGAGGGCTACAGCAGCAGCCAGCTCGCCTTCTACAGCGGACCTAACACCAGCTCATTTGATTCCAACGTCCAGCAGTACTGGAACGACTACGTGTCCAACTCCGGAAACGCCTCAAAGGCACCAGTCGAGACTGCAACAACCAGGATGTCGATCTGGCAGAGCAGCTTCTCATACAACTTCGAGCAGCCCATCACTCTAGCAAACACCTCGTTTGCAGCAGGAGGCCAGGCCGCTGACAACATGACCACTGAGGAGAGGAACTCGGCTATGTTAGAGAGGGCAACTGTATCCAACTTCGAGATAGGCCAGAACTCTGCGCAGTCCTCTACTTCCCAGTCGACTTCACAGACAGCCAGCGGCTCTGGACTGTCACTTGGCAAGTACTCAAACACCCCAACTGCCGAGTCCTCAGGCCAGGTCCTGACCCAGGGCATATCAGCAGGCTTCAGCAGTTAAAAAAAGGCCGCTTGGGGCGGCTCGACTATTCTTTTCTGCTAGCAACTGTGTAAGGCAGAAGCCCTCCTGCTAGGAGTATCTTCCTCTGGCGCGGCGACAAGCTGACTTTCAGCCTGATCTCCTTTTTGCCAGAGGTCGCCTTGATGACTTCCTCGCCCTGCTCGATCGACCTTCTGGCATTGGGTATGACCATCTCTGCGCCGTTTTCCAGGGCATCGTAGTTGGACTCGTCCTGGAAGGCGAACGGTATTATCCCGAAGTTGACCAGGTTGGCTGCGTGGATCCTCTCTATGGACTTTGCCACAACAGCTTTTACCCCAAGGTACATCGGGCAGAGAGCTGCGTGCTCTCTGGACGAGCCCTGGCCATAGCTCACACCTGCCACTATGATGTTGTGCAGGCCTCTGTCTCTGTTCTCCTTTGCCCTGAGGCTGAAGTCCTTATCCACTGGCTCGAAGACGAACTCTGAGTACTTGGGCACATTTGACCTGTACTTGAGCCTGGAGCCTGCTGGCATTATGTGGTCTGTGGTCGTGTAGTCTCCAGCCTTGATCGCTATGACGCCGCGTATCTCATCTGGCAGCGGCGCGTTTACAGGCGGCTCTCCAATGTTTGGCCCCCTGCGTATGGTCTTTCCTTCGCGCGCCTCTTTTGGCAGAGGAGAAGTGATCATGCTGTCGTCGATCTCGAACTTGTCTGGCATTTCTATGCTCAGGCGTCGCAAGTTAAGGGTCCTGGGGTCTGTTACTTTTCCTGTGAGGGCTGCTGCTGCTGCAACTGTCGGGCTCGCCAGGAAGACGTTTGCGCTTGGAGTTCCTGATCTTCCCTTGAAGTTGCGGTTGCTGGTCCTTATGGAGACCGAGTCTGTCCTGGGCGACATGCTGTTACCTATGCAAAAGCCGCATGCGGACTCGAGGATTCTGGCACCGAATGCGAGCAGGTCTGCAAGCGCGCCGTTATCTGCTATCATCTTGAGGACCTGCCTCGATCCGGGAGCCACTCCAAGGCTCACGCCTTCTGGAAGTTTTTGGCCCTTCACCATTCCAGCAACAGTCATCAGGTCCACGTAAGATGAGTTGGTGCAAGAGCCGATCATGACCTGGTCCACAGGAAGGTCGATCTCGCTTACTGCCTTGATGTTTCCTGGGCTGTGCGGGGCGGCGACCAACGGCTCAAGCTCAGAGAGGTTTATGTCTATTACCTGGTCGTAGACGGCATCCGGGTCTGCGGCCATTGGCATCCACTGGTCTCCTCTTCCCTGGGCTTCGAGGAACCTCCTGGTCTGGAGATCGCTTGGGAATATGGAGAATGTCACTCCCGTCTCGGCTCCCATGTTCGTGATAGTTGCCCTCTCCGGCACTGTGAGCTTAGAGATGCCTTCTCCTGAGTACTCGCACACGCACCCGACGTTTCCCTTTGTGGTGAGGATTGAGAGGACTTTTAGCACTATATCTTTGGCTGTAACCCATGGCTGTAATTCTCCTGTCAAGTTGACTTTGGTCACTCTTGGTACAGTTAAGTAGTACGCGCCCCCGCCCATTGCGACTGCCACATCCAGGCCGCCCGCGCCTATCGCGATCATTCCGAGGCCGCCGCCCGTTGGCGTGTGGCTGTCGGACCCAAGGAGGGTTTTTCCAGGGCGCGCGAACCTCTCCAGGTGGACCTGGTGGCATATCCCGTTTCCTGGCCTAGAGAAATACAGGCCATACTTCTCGGCTATGGACTGGAGATATGCGTGATCATCTGCGTTCTCGAATCCTACCTGGATGGTGTTGTGGTCCACGTAGCTCACAGACAGGTCTGTTTCTATCGCCAAAAGGCCCATGGACTCGAACTGAAGGTAAGCCATGGTGCCTGTGGCGTCCTGGGTCAGGGTCTGGTCAATTCTGATTCCTATCTCTGATCCTGGCTCGTAGGTGCCGTCCACGAGGTGCTCCCTCAGGATCTTCTCAGTCAAAGTGTAACCCATGAAAGGCCTCCAGAAGATATTTAGGCCACTTAGTTTGGCTATTCCTATTAAAACTAAGCGAGCACCACTCCTGCGCGCGTCGAGCTTTCAGGCGGCCTTCGGCACCGGTTTTCCTGAGGTCATTGTGTCTTGCTTACTGTCTTGCTTACTGTCTTGCTTCTTCACTTGTTGTCTTGCCTCTCTTGCAGCTTTTTATATGCTCTTTTTCATATGCCCTTTTTCGCGTCGCCTCATGCTCTTCTTTGGACTTAAGCTGCTCTTCTGCTCCTGTCATCGCGTAGGCGGGTTCTGGGAATGGTATTTTCGCTGGATTACTGGGCTTTTCTTACTTTTGATT
>CAZXDN010000112.1:0-6959 GCA_964639235.1 uncultured Methanotrichaceae archaeon
TCTAAGTTCATATCGTGGCAGTGCTAGATACCGATAATCCCTTCTTTAACTACGCAGTGTCTCTGGTAAAGGACATGCCTGGTCAGGTAGCTCTAGTCATGGGGCTAATGATATTCATGGCAATCTCAGAGGGCGCCAGCCTGCTTCTCCTGATACCGATGCTACTTTTTTATTATCGTCCTTCCAAGGCGTGTTCAGAGACGCTTACTATGTCTGAAAAGACGTAGCCCCATTGAAACTTCCCGGACAAATCTTCTTCCCGCAAATTTAATTGTAAACTTACTATGTCTGAAAAGACGTAGCCCCATTGAAACTTTAAACAATTCGCCTTCTGCTCAGTATATATGTTTTCGTACTTACTATGTCTGAAAAGACGTAGCCCCATTGAAACAATAATATCTGTAATGCTTCCTCATCGACTTGTCTTGCCTTACTATGTCTGAAAAGACGTAGCCCCATTGAAACGCCCACGAGTCCAGGACGCAGGCTCACATATGGCGTATGGAAAATGAGAGGCTCTAGCGTTGCAAATTCAGTTAATTTAGGCACCACATGCAAGAGCCAACAGAGGAAAAAAGCTTATATTATTGAGGAGAATATCAGGGCATGAAGTACAAGGGCTTTGTTTTCATGGCCGCTGTCTTACCAATGGCCTTTGCATTATTATTCGCTATGGTGCAACCTGTCGCAGCTGAAATCTCTGATGATGCTGCACAGCGTGAAATTAAGGCCGGATTAGACGATGGTGGCATTGTCAATGTTACTACTGAGATAGGTAACGATACAGCCACTGGTGGCGATAAATTCTTAATGGTCTCGCATAGGTCCCAGGCCGGTTCCACAGAGGGTCTGGCAGTTGAGATAGAAGCAATTCTCAGCGCGTTTCTTGGAGAAATTAAAAAGGGCTGGGAGTGCGATTCTCTGGCGGTAATAGTTGGGACAAAGGATGGCGGCATAGCCGGTACCTGGTATTGTGATAAGGAATGGAAAGATAAATACCTCCAGGGTACAATGACCATGGATGAGGTATGCTCTAAGGCTATAGAATCTCTGGAGCCGTGGTCCATCTGAGATGACGATGGCTTATGCTGGCTTTGCCAGGGAAGACACTCAGATAAGCAATTTGTAGCCCATTCAAAAAAAAAAACAGACGGCCTCATGCGGCCTCATGCAAAGCAAGCCTATAAAGCAAGCCTAAAGTGTCCCCGCCGTAGGCAGGGTCAGGGGGCCAGCCTCGGCCTTGAGAGGCACTCAGATGTTAGTGCTAACCCAAAAAGAGGTAGAGTTAATCAAGTTATCATCAGATTTTTGCTTAGCTCTCCTCAGTCCGAGTTCTTCCCAAGAGTGAAGCTGAAGAACTGGGAGAATACATTGCTAGGCCCTCCGAGCATCGGATCTGTGGGGCCGTCCCTGAGGTAAAACCGGGCGGAGATAGTGCCGCTGGTCAGATCCAGTATGGAGTTCATCACAGTCCTTTCAGGTATCTTGACTTTATCCGACCTGAGCGACCCATAGAATACCTCGGCATAAACTGACCTGAGGGCATCGATCATGTCCTGAGCTGCAAACTTTCCCTTGTGGCTCGATGTAATCTCGGTGAGAGTCTCGAAGCGCTTGAAGCTGTCGTAGTAACCGGCATTGGGATCGGGCTCAGGATAGGTGTCAGCTGTGGGATACAGACAGACAGGATGGTTGGTCATCACTCGAACAGAATCAGAAGCATCTGTAAAGTGAACGCTGTCATCTTTTGCCAGGAACTCGGCTATTGTGGAGTTGCCGTGCTTATCGTAAATCAGGAAGTGGATGCCTATAAATGGGAAATAGATCCTGTTGTTGAGAAGCGCCATCTTGGCCTCTTCCACGTCCTTGCATGTGTCCAGGATCATCCTGGCCGCCAGCAGATCAGAGATGCCGCTTGCCCTGACGCCCCCAAATGGGGTTATGACAACGTGTGGGCTCTCGTCGGCTAACAGCTCTATGGCCAGGCCCTGGGAGTTAAAGCCCTGGAATATGAATCCCAGAAGGTCGTGGCCGCCAATCGCAAGGCTGGAGTAGCCTTCATCGGGGTAAAGCTCCATCACGTAGGTCCTGGCAAACAGGCCTGTGTCCTCAGAGACCTCGACCTTGCCCAGAAGCACGTCCATCTGCGTTGTGCGGAAATCGAGGTTCCTGCAGGTCATGGCGTGGCCGTTATAGGTTACAGATGGCGGGAAGTAGACCACAGAGCAGCCAAGGGACCCGGCATCATAGGGCAGAACGCTTAAATCCAGATCGGTGGAGTCGAGGGAGACGCCGTATGCCTCTGCCACGCCCTTCATCCTCTCGTAAAAGGCAGGATAGTTCTTCTGCATATAGCTCATGCGAGCCCTGGCATATACTGGATCGACAAAGCGGCTCGGCTTGACTCCATAATCCTCTTTAGAGATCTCTCCCAGGGCCTTGCCGATATCTTCATTTGTTCCCTTGAGGACGATATGTCTTACCTCAGTATAGCTGGAGCTATCTCTATTCAGCAGTATCTCGTTCTTCAAAACCACAGGGTTCTTGTCGGCTGCAGCCTGTCTATTGTTAGAGCCCTTCGCCCTAGCACCGGATGTGGCTGAAACGCCTATGAAAGATAAAGATACCAGAATTGAGAGCATTAGTAGAGTTTCCAGGTAGCCACTTGCATTCATCAGCATCACCAATCGCCGTTTCACGAGAGCGTACCAGTCTATATAATGTTTCTGAAGTTCCGGATCTGGAAAGAAAACGAGATAATATCTGAGGAAAATACAGACAATAGCATACAGGACTTATATAGACATCGCAATTGCGTAATTAGTTCTGTAAGTTTATAAATAGCTAAAGAAATTCTTTAAATATCTCTGACTGGATACAACGCTCGATATATCCACAGTTTGGGGATAAGCTTGAAACCAAGGTCATCATCCACCGTGGACGATTCTCACAACCTTAAGCTCGTCTTCATCATCTACTGCCTCGTATTCTGATACGATCTTGCCGTTCTTGGCAACTATGACCTCTTCTGGATTGATCTCCAGCTTCTCCAGAATGTCCTCGATTGAGGACCCTTTCGCCTGGACATCTATCGTGGTCCCATCTGACAATATGACCTTCATCTTCTTATGACCCTTATATTTTGTGACTCTTATATTTTCTAATTTTATATTCTTATGGCATTCATCTTATCAGTTTTGTATTCTTACGGTTTTTATCTTCCAAGGCCTTCATCTTCCTGCGACCTGTCTCCTGGGAGCATCTCTTGAGAATTAACTTCTTCGGTTTAAAATAGCCCTCGAAAACAGGCATGTGTGCTCTCCTGGCAATGGGCGGTATGAAGCCGTCCATGCCAGATCGCACTTTGCCAAGAACCTACGTTCAAAGCCAACGTCCGGAGTCGAACCGGATTGGAATTGCTCTGCAGGCAATTGCGTAGCCGTTCCGCCACGTTGGCGCTCTCCTGTCACAATTGTGAACGAGCATAGGGCGTGGCCATCATATATATACGTTTTGAATGGGGCAGATCCCATCGGGCCTACAGCTGCAGTTTCAGCGATTTTGTGGCAATTTTTAGCTTCAATCGCTCGCTAAAAATGGGAGATGGCCAGGCTCAAACCCGCTAAGCAGGGATAGTTGATTTGCAGCTTTTATCCTCACAGCTGACTATCCTGCCATCTCTCAATGTGAAGATCTTGCCAGCGAGGTTTGCCAGGTCCAGGTTGTGGGTGACGATGATCAATGTCAGCCCCTGGTCGCTCAGCTCTTGAAACAGCTTGTAGATCATCTCAGCAGTAAACGAGTCAAGGTTTCCCGTGGGCTCGTCGGCCATGATGATCTTGGGGCTGTTGATCTGAGCGCTGCCTATGACCACGCGCTGCATCTCTCCACCTGAGAGCTGTCCTGGCAGATGATCAGCCCTGTCAGAGAGCCCGACTATCTCCAGGACCTCATCTATCCTGCTCTTGATGCTGCTCTTGTGGCTGAATATGAGAGAATGCTCGATGTTCTCCCGCGCGGTCAGAGCTGACATTAAGAAGAACTGCTGGAATACAAAGCCTATCTTATCGCGTCGAACCCTGACCAGGTCCCTTTCTTTAAGCCCGCTGATCTCAATGCCATCGAGCCTCAGGCTGCCTTCAGTCGGGATATCCAGGCATCCGAGCACATGAATTGCCGGCATCATCGAGTTTGGCATGCCGATTCCGGTGATGCGTCTTCCAACATGCCATGCACTGAAGATGCTCTATCCAGCAGAGCTGTGTTCACATGAGAGGAGAGCTGCCATAACTTCCAGATGCATCTGCACGCTACATACACTTCAGCCTCAATGCGGCATCTTCTCTCAGGAATCGGCTCTTCTCTGCTGTGATAGTTCTTATTCTTTGCATGGTCTTGTCAAATGCTGCCTCAAGGGTAACACTTATAATATTTGAAGTCATACCCACCACTCTGGTGATGAGCAAATGAGGGATCAATTTTGATGCTTTCAGATCGTTTGGACAGAGGCGTTCTTCTTCTGAAGAGCCGAATTTGAGAGCTTTTGAGAAGAGTTCGCCCTCAAGTCGCGGCTTTTCAGAGGGCATGAACATAAAACCTGAGAAGATCACGGCAGACATCAGCTCAACCGGCCGGGATTCAAAAGGTATGGAGACCACCAACGAATTTGCAGATAGACCCTCAGGCAATCTTACCCTTGCCAGGGCACACATCGAGGCAAGCCTGAAGGACGACGAGGCGGCATACGGCAAGAACCACCCAAGGGTCGCAGTCCACCACAGCAACCTCGGCAGCGTTCTCAAAGCATATGGAGACACAAAGGGCGCTTGCCTCCACTTCCAGAGGGCGCTTGAGATCGATGAGCAGGCCTACGGCCCCGACGACCTGCGCGTGGCTCTGCGCAGGAGGATGCTTGGCAGCCACCTCCAGGACATTGGAAGCCTCAAAGACGCACTGGACCATTACAAGAGGACATTGGAGATAAAAGAGAAGTTCTATGGCCCGGATCATCCCAAGGTTGGAGAGATCCTCTACATCCTGGGCGAGATCTCCAGGCTGCGCGAGGAGCCAAAAGAGGCGCGCAAGTTCTACGAGAGGGCGCTTGAGATATTTCGGGACTGCCTGGGAGCAAATCACCCTGTAACATCAACTGTGCAGGCGCAGATCAGTGCCCTGGCAAAGAAGCCGTCATAGGCATCAGGCACCCTTTTTTGATCCTATTTTGGCCAGGAAAGGCGATCACCCACCTCAAAATCTATTTATTCTAACCAGAGAAACTTAGGATGTCAGTTCATCGAGCAGAGCTGTGAGATGACAGGAGAGGCATTTGGCAGCAGATGTATCGACCTTGCTTTGATCTTGCTTCGATCTTGCCTTGATCTTGCTTCGATCTTGCTTCGATCTTGCCGCAATCTCAATCCTGATAAGCCTTTGAAGCTCGTTGATGCTCTGAAGGCCTGATGGCTCAACATAAACCGATATCGTAGACTATCGCATTAAGGAAATGCCGGGGTGACCGAGTGGCTAGGTGCGCGGCTGCAGACCGCGATATTCGGGTTCGAATCCCGACCCCGGCCTCATGATGATTTTCAGCACGATGACGGGCCTGGAGGAGCCTTTCGAGGCCATTCATCCAAACCGGGTCAACATCTTCGTCTGTGGGCCCACAGTCTACGACGACGCCCACATAGGCCACGCCAGGACCTACATCGCCTTCGACGTAATAGCCAGGTACCTGACCTACAGGGGCTACAGCGTTTTTTACATCCAGAACATCACAGACGTGGACGACAAGATAATCCAGAGGGCTTCAGACCTGGGAGAAGAGCCGCTATGCCTTGCCAGGAAGTTCGAGAAGAGGTATCTGGAGGACATGCGCCGCCTTGGAGTGAATGCCGTAAACCTCTACGCCAGGGCTACAGAGCACATTCCTGAGATCCTCATTCAGATAGAGACTCTTATCCAAAAGGGATTCGCCTACGAGACTGAGACTGGAGTCTACTTTGATGAATCAAAGTTCCCTGACTTCGGAAAGCTCTCTCACCAGAACGCAGAGGAGCTGAAAGAGCACAGGATCGAGCCTGATCCCACAAAGAGGAACTCAGGAGACTTTGCCCTCTGGAAGAAGAGAGACGAAGGTCCGACCTGGGACTCGCCCTGGGGGCGCGGGCGCCCAGGATGGCACATCGAGGACACCGCCATCACAGAGACCTATTTTGGACCTCAATACGATATCCACGGGGGCGCCAGAGACCTGATCTTCCCCCATCACGAGGCCGAGATCGCCCAGATGGAGGCATCTTCAGGCAAAAAGCCAATGGTCAGGTACTGGATGCACACAGGCTTCCTGAACGTCACAGGAGAGAAGATGTCCAAGTCTCTTGGAAACTTCATAACCATAAGAGAGATCCTGGAGAAATATGACCCTGAGACGTTCAGGTTCTACATAGCCTCAACCCACTACAGGAGCCCGATAGACTTTTCAGGTGAGGCTTTAGACCAATCGAAGAGGAGCCTTGAGAGAATTCGAAACCTCGTTTGGGCGATAGATGGTAAGCTTGCCTTGGCTCCCAAATCCGCAGAATCAGATGGCGATATAGCAGAGCTTGTGGCGTCCTCCATGAAAGAGTTTCTGAAGGCCATGGATGACGACTTCAACACACCTGATGCTCTTTCCGTTATCTTCGAGCTGGTGAGGCAGGCCAACAGGACAATGATGGAGGCGCCAGTCTCCAGCAAAGCGCTTGCTGAAATTAGGGGACTGCTGTTGGAGTTCGGGACTGTCTTCGGGCTGAGCCTCCTGAAACCATGCTCAGGAGGAGAAGAGGACATTGCGGGCAAGCTGGTTGAGGTTATATCTGATGTGAGGCAGAAGCTTCGAGAGAGGAAAGATTGGGCGCTCTCGGATGAGATAAGGAACAGGCTTCGCGATTTAAATATCACATTGGAAGACAGAAAGA
>CAZXDN010000113.1:0-3204 GCA_964639235.1 uncultured Methanotrichaceae archaeon
CTTCTGACTGGTGGGATGGACAAGAGTGGCATCTCAATGATCCCTGGAGCACCAATACCATAAACCGGTTCAGGCCAGATGTCGCCTCGCTCTACTCAGCCATCGCAGTTCCTGGAGATGGCCTGGTCTCGATATGCACCGGCAACCCAGGCATGCCGTACTGGGGTAACCTCGCGCCCGGCCAAACTGGAACTTATGTCAATCTGACTGTTGGAGAGAGGCCAGAAGACCTTGTCTTCAGCCTCAGATCAGAAGCCGATGCAGCGCTCTGGGAAACTGTCAGGACACTGGGCAAAAACGCGTCTGAGGAGGCAAAGTCTCTCTGGGCAGACTCTGAAGACGAGTATTGGGAAGGAGTCTGGTGGCAAAACCACGCTCTCCTGGAAGATGACAGAAACGCCAGAGCTGTCGCATTTGGAAAGTCGGCAACTTCCTTCTATGAGTCGGTCGCACATGCGAGAGAGGTCTGTGAGATGTGCCGCGACAGCTGAAAGAGCATATTGGTTTAGGATCAAATTGGCATCAGTGAAGAGATTTTCACTGTTACCAAGCTCTTTTTGGCCTATCAATTAAAAGAACTTGGATGCCAGAGAGCGCCTGGTGATGCAGATCTCCTGCACCTGGCACAGGTCGCACCTGGCATCACTCGGCCTGTCAGGGAGCCTGCCCTCTTTTATCATCCTGATCCTATCTCTGATTCTCAGAACCCTGCTCCTGTCAACGCTCCTGATCTGGACCTCCCTCACCTCGCCAAGGCCAGGATACTCTACCAGGCCGTAATCGATCTTCGAGCAATGAAGGTCCTCCAGGATCATGGTGTACCCTGTCAGGAGCAGGCGGTCCTTCTTCCATACTCCGCTCTGAGGAGCTGACCCGGTCCTGATGATCGAAGGCGTCTTCTCCCCGACGATAAATCGATCGAGCCTGCCCGATAGCCCAAGCTTCTCAGACCTCAGATCCAGATCGACCTCGCATGGCATCAACCTCTCCAGGGCTGCAGGAAGGCCGCCGGCCATAGCTGGTATGAGCTGGGACACCTCATCTCTGGCCAGGCAGAGATCTTCAGACGAGATCTCGCCAGGGTATATCGCAGGAACTTCTTCAACCAGCTTATCCAGCTCTGACCTGAGGCGAGCCTCCAGGCAACTGCTGCATAAGGCATCGCAGGATGCATCAGAACTATCCCCAAAATGGGCATTGCACGAAGCATCACACGACAAAGAGAGCGCCAGGCCCCTCAGAAGCAGATGCTTTGGAGATGCTCTCTGTGCTTGAGCACCGAAGTAGACGAGCCTGGGACAGCGCAGGTAGGTACCAATCTCTGAGATCCTTACAACAGGAGCCATAAGGGATTATTGTCACCAAAACTTAAGAATGTAACTGGCAAGAAAGTGGACTGGCAAAAAAGAACTGGAAAAAAAGGAGGAAGAGAGACGCTATAGGTCCTGTCAGGAAAAAGTGTCATCTGAGGTCAGTGAGACGATCTTCACGTCCTCCGACTTCGTTACGTTGTACATATCTATGTCAACGTTCTCTGGTTTAATCTTCAATAGCCATGCATCCTCTGAACCAGAGCCGTAAGAGTCGGTTATGCCTGCAACGATGAAACTTCCATCCAGGGCTCGCTGTACGGATGTGGCTATGTCGTCTCCAGATCCTCCAATAGCCGTCTCCCACTGCACCTCGCCTGTTGAGTTGACCTTCACAATCCACAGATCCCTGTTTTGTACTGGTGTCTCCTCGCGACCTGCCAGGATGTATCCGCCGTCTGAAGTCAAGGCAAGAGATGTGGCTACGCCCTGGACATCCTGGCCCAGGCCCTTCTCCCACTGCACTTCTCCTGAAGAGTCTGTCTTTATCAGGAGCGTGCTCACATTGCCGTCGCCATCTGCATTGCCGTTGCCGTCTGCAGTCTCTGTGCGGCCAACGACCACATATCCTCCATCCAGTGCCTCTTCAACCTGGAGGCCCACATCTTCCTTCTGGCCGCCAAAAGTCCTGTTCCACTCCTCTGATCCTGTTGAGTTGACCTTCAGGAGCCAGATGTCGTTGCCGCCAGAGCCAAACGAGTTAGTCCGGCCGGCCACGATAAAACCGCCATCTTCAGTCTTTCGGATGGACATTCCAACATCGTCTTTCTTGCCGCCAAAAACCCTGTCCCAGGCCTTCTCTCCATTAGCATCGGTCTTCAAGAGCCAGAGGTCCTTGCCCCCTGAGCTGTGAGATTTGGTATAGCCGGCAACGACGTAGCCGCCGTCCTCAGCCTCATCGACTGACCAGCCACCATCGCCCGATGACGATGCGAACCCTCCAAAAGTCCTGTCCCAGGTCTTGTTGCCAAGCGCATCAGCCTTGAGGAGCCAGAGATACTCGTCGCCTATGCCATATGACATGGTGCTGCCAGCCACGATATATCCTCCATCGCTTGCCTGCCTGACAAAATAGCCCAGATCCTCGCCTGACCCTCCAAATGTGGCGTTCCAGATCTCACTTCCTGAAGGATCGACCTTCACCAGCCACAGGTCGCTTCCCATTCCCCTTGAGCAGGTGTGGCCTGCAAAGATATATCCCCCGTCAGAGGTCGCCTGGACCGACCAGGCTCCGTCCCCATAGCCGCTCCCAAACGTCCTGTTCCACTCCTCTTGAGGGTGGACCTCAGATGCAGATGAGATAGAAAGGGCACCAGCAGATACGATAAAGGCTGCAACAGATACGATCATTATCCCCAAAATAGATTCAATGAGACCCTCAGTGTGCTCAACCATTTTACCCCCTCCATATCGCTCATGAATTCAGCTCAAGACATATTAACCTAATCCAAAACTTATAAACCGGATCTAAAAATAAATGAGTCTGACCCTCTCTCCTTCTGCGGCCCTGTGTGAAACCTCAGACCCTGCGCCGTGCTTCAGCGCTAAAAAACGACAGAAGCGAAGGCGCAAAAGCAGGTCACTCTGAGATCTTGACGGTCTTATCCACGTCGAAGTCGCCGTTGAGAGATGTGCTGCTGTGCACGCCGCTTCCCATTGGGGACTGCTTGTTGGCCACCATGCTCCAGAAGCCTTTGACAGTGCTCTTATCCTGAGACGAAACCCCTTTAGCCAGAGCATCGACGCTCTCAGACAGGGACGATCCACCATATGCAGATGCGTTTGATGAAGATGCATTCAGCAAAGATGCGTTTGATGAAGATGCATTCAGCAA
>CAZXDN010000113.1:3304-6906 GCA_964639235.1 uncultured Methanotrichaceae archaeon
TTTGATGAAGATGCATTCAGCAAGGATGCGTTTGATAAAGATACGTTTAGCGTGGACGCATTTAGAGACGACGAATTCAGTGATGATGCGTTGAGTAATGAAGTATTTTGCAATGACGCATTCAGCAATGTCCCATTGAGATCTGTCTCATTAGAGGTCGCATTTGCTGTTTCTGCATTGTCTGACGATGCATTTGTTGCTGGAACATCTATCGCCGAAGAGCCTGTAGATGCATTTATAGCTGAGGTATTGTTGGTCGATCCCGTACTGTTGGATGATGCATTGCCCCCAATTATCTCGATGGCAAGCGCAGTCTCATTCGTTCCATTCACAGCTTCTGGGGCGCTCTTATTTTCCACAGGGTTGATGCTTTTCAGGGCGTCCAGAAACTTCGCTTCATTTGTGAGGGCGCTGAAATGAGATGACCCAGAATCTGACTGGGCCCCCATCTTCGAAAAATCGCTGCCCTCCAATGCGCAGGCTGTTCCCGCGATTAACAATAAAATCACTAATGCTGCCTTCATGCTACTCAGCCAAATAACAGCTTATGCAATTATGAACCTTTCTATTACAAAAATATCATAATTTTAATACACATAATTTTATTCTGGGGGAGTTCCAAGTATTTTCCGGGCAAGTAGAGTTTCGGTAGTCTACTGCAATTGAGTTGACTCAATCTTTCACGATCTATGAGTGATGGGTTTAAAATGACCGAGCGTGATTTGGCTATCCACTAATTCGTGCTTTGTCATGAGCCCACTTTATCATGAGCCCATACGTATTCACCACTGAGACACAGAGGCACAGAGGCACAGAGTGATTTTAATATTACTGTAAGATAATTACAAAAAGTCGTTGATTAGCAAAACCGTGGAGACACAGAGTGATTTTGGCCTTCTTGCCCTGATTAGATTTTCGTTCTCTGTGTCTCTGTGCCTCTGTGGTGAGTTGTTTTGTCCATTTATGGTCTCTGTACTCAACACCTCAATAAGGGCAGACTACCAGAGCTTACAGACAGGCAGAAATGTAACTACGATGCCTGAATTTATTAAAAGCCGTGTGCATGGCTGGACTGATTTGCGACAGGTTGATAAGCGATCTGATCCAATTAGTGGGTAGGCCGTCTCTGAAGCTATCGGTAAAGGATTGTCCTGAAAGTATCCTGGAAGGGTTGATTATGAGAACCGCTTGCTTAATACTATCTCTGATAGCCATAGGTTTATCGTGGCCTATCACTGGGCTGGGATTGGATTCATCATCTGGCGACGATTATTCACAGGGAGCAGTCTGGTTCAGCTCGTATGCTCCGGACGATGATGACCAGCTGACAGTCGGGTCGCCATCGTTTGGGCGCAGTGACAGGAACAGCCTCTGGGTTGAGGACTCGAATGGGAGAGAGAAAGAAAGGTCTTTAAAGGCTCCCCAGGGAGTCTGGGTCAGCCTTGCAATTGTGCCCAAATCAGGCGGCGAGCTGAAGCTCTACTGCCGCTATCCCACTGGTACTGTGGATCTTCTGTTTGCCGACGATGTAAGAAAAGGCTACAGCTACAGGGCCTGGTATCACACAGAGCTTGAAGGAGATTACGAGATCTGGTATACTCTGGATGGATCGAAGAGCAACTCGATTGAACTCCAGGTCAAAGGAGAGATATATGATTACCTGCCGGTGCCAACAATTGCTGAAGGTGCAACTGCGGTCCCAACCGGCGCTGCGCCTGCAACCAGCGCTGTGTCTGCAACCAGCGCTGCGCCTGTGATGTACGAGGCAATGCCTGCGCCCAGTCCCAGTCTAAGCCGCAGTTCAAGCATTGGCTTCTCCACTGGAGGCGCCAAGGATATCAACAACTTCAGGGAGAACATTGAGGCAGGCTATCTCCCGCTTCCAACTGACATAACCTATGAGGGGCTCTTCTACGACTACTTCTTTGAGACAGGCCAGACAGAAAAGTGCGATAAGCTCTTCTGTCCGTCGTACAGCTATGCCCTATCCAGAGATCCCTTCTCTAATCAGACTGATTACTACCTGTCTGTGGGCATGAACTCAGGGATACAGGATTTCCAGAGGAAGAAGCTGAACCTGATGGTGGTTCTTGACTTCTCCGGCTCAATGGGCAGTCCGTTTGACCAGTATTATTACGACCAGTTTGGAAATGAGGTCGCTGTGGAAGGCTACGATCCAGAAGACTCGGAAAAGACCAAGATGGAGATCGCAGACCAGTCTGTGGTGGCTCTCATGAGCCATTTGAAAGAAGGCGATAGATTCGGCATGGTGGTCTTCAGCGATGAGGCTTTCATAGTTGAGCCATTAACCGATGTTGGAGATAAGGATCTGAGCAGGGTTAAAGATCGCATCCTGGACATCAGAGAAACTGGCGGCACCAACATGGAAGAGGGCATGAAGAGGGGCTCCAGGTTCTTCCAGAGATACTTAAATGCCGACCCTTCAGAGTACGAGAACAGGATCATCTTCCTGACAGATGCCATGCCCAACATGGGCGAGACTGGTGATTGGGAGCTCTCCACTTATCTGGCAGGAAACGCCGCCAACAGAATCTACACAACGTTCATCGGAGTTGGCCTGGACTTCAACACAGAGCTGACAGAAGCCATCACCAAGGTGAAGGGGGCCAACTACTACTCAGTCCATTCTGCCAGGGAGTTTGAGAAGAGAATGGATGAGGAGTTCGACTACATGGTGACGCCCCTGGTCTTCGACCTGCGGCTGAACTTAAACGCCACTGGCTACGAGATAGAGAAGGTATACGGATCGCCAGAGGCAGATCAGGCAACGGGCGACCTGATGAAGGTAAACACTCTCTTCCCGTCCAAGGCTGAGGAGGGCCAGGTCAAAGGCGGCGTCATACTTGTCAAGCTGAAGAAGCTCTCTGACGATGGCCGGCTGAACCTGAAAGTCAGCTATGAGGATAGGAACGGAGTTCCTGATAGCGATGAGGCTTATGTGGCCTTTGGAGAAGAAAAGCCGGACTTCTATCAGAACTCAGGGATAAGAAAGGCAGTTCTCCTGTCCAGGTATGCTGACCTGCTCAAGGATTGGACGTTGGATGAGAGAAGAGCTGCAGGTGAGGGACAAGTCGTTGTGCCATCGGTCACTCTGGAGCACGGGATCGTAATTCCAATTGAGCTTGGGGAGTGGGAGAGGCAGTCTATGGAGCTTCGCGTTGCAGAGCCGTACAGGAAGCTCTTTGGAATATTCGGCATGTACTTCGATGAGGAGTCGAAGGCCATCGGCGACGATACACTTGAGCAGGAGGAAGCGGTCCTGGAGAAGCTCAGCTCAACGGGAAGCTCCGATTCAGATAAGTAATGGTCCTTCCAACCTCAACAAATTTTTCCCCAACAAATTTTTTGGTTAACTGGGTTCTGTATTTCGGTGGTATGCCGAGTAACCACAAGATCGATGCTGGTCCGTCCAGGATCAGGAGCTTTTAAACAGCTTTTTCCATGGCTTTTAAACAGCTTTTTCCATGGCTTTTAAACAGCATTTTCCAGGGATAAGATGCATTATCTGAACTGCCCACAAAAATGCCTGTCAGCTTGCAGCCAGTGCAATGCTTCCGTTGCTCTTCTGTCTGAGGGGATAT
>CAZXDN010000114.1:0-6840 GCA_964639235.1 uncultured Methanotrichaceae archaeon
TAAAAGAGCGAGTTATAAGGAAGCTTCAAGAAGTCCTCAGCAATCCAGATATCGGAGAGCCTAAACGCCATGCACTCAGAGGCCTTCGCAGCGTGCATATCGATCCATTCGTTGTGGCTTACGCAATTATTAAAGACACGATTTTATTAATCAACTTCGATCATCACGATAAAGTCTATGAGGATACACCAAAAATCATAGATTCTCTGCTCAATGATCCCAGAACCGTCGAAGCCTTAGAGAATGCAGGAGTCACGCCAGAAGAGTATGCCCTTTTCTTGAAATCCACTAAAAGAAAAAGGTGATTTATGCTGCAAATCCTTCCAAAAAAGGATGAGGCTGCCCTGAGGCGGATGGGACAAAGTAGGGAATGGTTCACTATTGACGTACATAAATGAGCATCGGGCGCGATGTTATCTTTTGAAGAGCGCCAGGTATAAGAATCAGACCATATGATATTTGGCAATAAAGTCATAACTGAGCAGGAGTAATACAGACATGGCAAAGCCGACCAAGCTTGGTTTAACCCTGGAAGGCGCTGAAGCAGAGGAATTCTGCAAGAACGAGGCCAATACTACGTTTACCTCTGAGCAGTTAGCTCTTTTCAGGCAGGCGAAAAGGATTTACAGGGCCAATCGTAGTAAGTTCTGATGGAATCCTTCCCAGAAAAAGCGTTTTGTATCGAGCTACTCAATGCTAGGTACAACCTTGCCATTTTCGATTCTGGAGAAGAAGAGCTAAACGATTATCTAAAAAACGACGCCTTGAAGGAGCAGCAATTGCTCCTAAGTAGAACACATCTTTGTTTTCACAGAGATAGGATTGCTGGATTCATTACTCTATCCGCAGATTCCATTAGGATAGACAAGGACAGATTAGACCCCAGCCAAATAATCGATGATTGCGAGTATCCAGCCTATCCCTGCATTTTGATTGCACGACTTGCCGTTGATAAGAAGCTCCAAGGCCGTGGCGTTGGAAGCTATCTCCTCTCTTTAGCTATCGGTTTCGCACTAGATAGCCCGCTTGGTTGCAGATATCTGGCAGTGGACCCAAAAGAGAATGCGGTAGGGTTCTACGAGATGTTTGGCTTTAGATATTGGACCAAAAGCAAGCGAAGGATGTTCTTGAACATGAAGGACGTGGCCCAACATATAGAGCCTGAGGAATCCCTCGATCTTTGGTCAGATAGTAACCTCTAGCCATCAAATCCTTTCTCCACAGCCAGGTACAGAACCAATGCCTGCAGCAGTGTGGGCCAAAGTAGTCTTCAAGCATCTGTGACTCGGCATTATGCAAGCCCACGCGTCAAGCAGCGTGTATCACCAGGTTATAGACGCCAGCTCTGTTGAGCAGGTCTCCATCGGCGTTCAGGAATCGGTCGGGGCATCCCTTCCAGTTCATGCCCTCTTTGATCTTTGCCCATCTCCTCAGAATGAACGCTGCTTCATCATCAAAGAACACGGTCCGGTTTTTCTTCGCTATGGGCTTCAGCCTAATCTTTAGCTCAACAAATTCCACATCGGAGAGATCCAAGCTTACCAGTCCATCTCTTCTTATGCCAGTCTTCGCCAGGAGGGTGATAACAGCCTTATCTCTGATGAAGAAGAATGAGGCTATGGAATCTGCCGATTTTTTCGTTTCTCTCCTATTGCATTGGCCGCCAGAAGAGCATGCATGACCTTTTCAGGCGTTATCTCGCCCGCCTCATGATGGATGGACTCGCCTGGAGCGCAGGCCTTCTCAGCGACGAGCATCAGAGATCTCATGTCAAAATTTCGAAGGCCGATGTCTGCAAGAGTTGTGGGCAGGCCCACCTCCTCGCAGAATGAGAAAACTACGTCGGACTCTTCTGGCGGAGCGTCGGTGAGTTGAAGTCCGGCCAGGACCCCAAAGGCCACCTTTTCTCCGTGGTAATATGCATGGGTCTCCGCCAGAGCAGTGAGTCCGTTGTGAATGGAATGGGCGCTCGCCAGGCCGCCGCTTTCAAAGCCGAGCCCGCTTAACAGGATATTCGCCTCCACTATATGCTCCAGAGCCGGAGTGATGATATGTCGCTCTGCTGCGACCTTGGCTATGGCGCCATACTGGAGGAGGGTGTCATAGCAGAGCCTGGCAATGTTGAGTCCAGCAAGAGTGGAAAGTCCGCCGCAGACATTTTCGGACTGAGTGTTGCGGCAGGACTTTGCCTCGAACCAGGTGGCAAGCGCATCGCCCATGCCCGCCACGAGAAAGCGCACTGGGGCATTGGCAATGATTTCTGTATCCACAAGAACTGCTGCTGGATTTGACCTCTGATAACAGACGGATTCAAAGGCCCCATGCTCGGAATACAGCACGGCGCATCCGCTGCAGGGGGCGTCGGTCGAGGCGATGGTAGGGACGATGATGACTGGAATATTAGTGCGGTCTGCGGCGATCTTTGCAGTATCAATGGTCTTTCCGCCGCCCGTTGCCACAAGGACATCCACATCTTGCTCCCGGATGAGCGCATCTACTCTGGACACCTCTTTTTCGCAACACTCTCCAGAAAACCGTTCGACGAGCAGAGAATTGCCGTTTAAGTCCAGGCAGCTCTCAGGAATAATTTTCTTATTCGCTGTGGGCGAAGCGAGGATAAGGCCCTTCTTTCCAAACAGCTTGATCAGGGACGGCAATTTATCGAGAGCGCCGGCGCCCTGAATATACTTTCCGGGAAACGTTGCTTTCTTCAGCATGTGATTTCTCCTTGTCTTTCTAATGTCAGCATGCTTATCAACCTGGGCGAAACTCGCCTTTCGTCTCATGAGCTGCAGGTTCTTCTGGTAGACATGACGCTCGTTTGTTTAGCTAAAAAAATATATCAATAATGATCATTCTGAACTCATGAGGGTGCCCAAACATGAGCGATGAGGAGATGAACGATGCTGCAAAGGCAGCGTCAGCTGTGTCTAAGAAAGTCCCTGATCCCTTCGTTTCCATCAGGCACGATCTGCGGCCAGGCGATGTAGGATACATCACCTACCTGCACGGCGTGCTCTACTCCCGCGACCACGACTGGGATCACACATTTGATGCTCACGTCGCCCTGCCCCTGGCGGAGTTCGCCAAATCGCACACCCCCAGGGAGCGCATCTGGATCGTCGAGAAAGAAGGCAGGATCGCGGGGTCTGTGGCTGTAGTCAGGTTCTCTGAAGACGAGGCTCAGCTCAGGTGGCTGCTTCTGGACCCTGATCTTAGAGGCCGCGGGCTTGGGCGAAGGCTAGTTGAAGATGCCCTGGACTTCAGCAGGCAGGCGAAGTACTCGTCGGTCTTTCTCTGGACTGTGAGCACCCTTCCAGCGGCTGCAAAGCTTTACAAGTCTGTGGGATTCGAGATGACAGAGGAGCTGACCCACGAGCTTTGGGGAAGCACCGTCACAGAGGTCAGGTATGAGCTGGCGCTAAGATAGTGCCTGATGCCTTGATTGCCGCGAATACAGATTCTCTTGGGATGAGCTGCAGGTCTTCAAAATCAAAACTTCAAATTTTGGCTGAAATCAGATTCTAAGCGCTATCATAGCAAGATGTAAATAGCCATTCGAATAATAAGATTTGATCGAAGTGGGCATTATGCCTGATTAGGGGATGTGTGTGAGGATGTATGTGAGATCTGCCAGAATGCTTCTTGCCTTCGCGTTAGCAATCTTTTTTGTAGCGAGCGTCGGATATTCCCAGACTGTGGTCCGGATAACTCCCATCAACCTGGGGCCAGAGAACCTGACGATAAATAACGGGGCTGCAGCTGACCTGAATAGGGCCGCCCTGCCCTCCGAGGCCTCTTTGGAGGGCACGGTGTCTGTGCCTTCAGCAGATCTGGTCGGCACCCTGGTCAACGCACCAGCTGTGAACAGCTTCCTCCAGGGCTACGTCGACTGGTCTGAGAACAACACTGAGAGCGCGTCTTATGTCCACGACGTGGAGATCTTCGCAGCCTCTAACGATCAGGACGGCACAGTTGGATATATCGAGGGCGTTCTCAAGTATAACCCGGCATCAGGCGCTTTCGAGGGCAGTGCAAGGCAGTACTTCAACAACAGGGGCTGGAACCAGGACACCTTGCAAAATCCTGCTCAGAAGGCGGCTCTCATGGTGCTTTATCCATTCGACCCCACCAGGACCGATGACGTGAACATATCGCTGGACGCCTACTCAATCAATGCCACGATAGCCAACGCCAGCACTGGTGCGTCTCAGACTGTTTCTCTCAAGCCAGAAGGCGGTCTTCTTTACGGCTCCAGCACTTCGGGCGCGCCTGCGGTCTATGTCGTCAGCCTGAAGATGCATCGCACCCCAGTTTAGCCCGGCTTTCGCATTTTGCTTTTTTTTTAGCTGCTTGAGATGAGATTGCCTTTGTAACATGCGACCTCATCCCAGGTCGACCATCTTCTTGGCCCCGCCGCCCAAGGCTACAGGCTTTCTGGGCGTGCTTATGCTCGATGTGCTGGGCTTATCCGGAGCCTTTGGCGATTGTACCTCTGGCTGCCCTGACGACTGTGCTGATGCCTGTGCGCTCGTATCCTCAGATGCCTGAGACGCTTCAGACGGGCTCTCTTCCCTATCTGTCGATTCTTCGGCCTTCGTAGTCGTAGTGCTGGCCTTCTCTTCGCTGCTGGAAGAGCCTCCAGTTCCGGATTCTGCCTTGGTGCTTTCAGCTCTGGTCTTTTCTGCCTTTGCCTCAGATCCGGATTTCTCTTCTTCCTCTGCAGCCGAGCTTATGCTGCTTGCCTCTTCTGCTGGCTGATGGCTCTGGTCTTGAGCCTGGACAGATTCTGTCTCTTCTGCCCCTGAGCTTCCCTGCGCAGTCTCAGGCGCTGCCTGTGGCACTGTGTCCCCGCTGACGAGCGCGGTTTTTGGCTCTTTTATCGATGTCTCAGGCTCTTGCGTCAGGGAGTCGAGGCGATTTTGAATCCTGTCCAGGCTGAACTTGATCTCCTCGTGCGATGGAATCTTCTTGCTCTCTTCTCCAGTGTCAGTCCTGTTGTATGTCGCAGCCTGAGAGCTCTTGCGCTTCTTATTTCCGTCGCCTTCGCCTGCTCGAAGCAGGGTACTTCTGGCTTGGGACTCTGAGGTTTTGGACCCTGAGGTGAGGTTCTCTTCTTGCTCCTCTTCGCCATTGCCTGATACGTTTACCCAGAGGTGGAGGTCTCTGTATGGGGCTGTGAAGTTGTTCTCCTTATACAAGAAGAACTCCAGCTTCTGCTCGTCTCCTGGATGGGCGAGTGTGTAGTTCACGGTCCTCTCCCAGGTGGCGTTGTGCTCTAAAGTCAGGTTTCTCTGAAGGATTGTGGCGTTATAGAATTCAAGCTGCATTGTGTAGTTGACCCTGGAATACTCGTGGTTGACCACTCCTACAATCACAGTGCTTGAGTTGCCCAATTCCACCTGGGTTGGATAGTCGTATGCTTTTCCTTTTGGTCCCAGGATGTAGAACTCTGTAAACTTCTCGCCTTGCTTTGGCATCACTATGACATATGCCAGTGCTGTCACCGAGGCCAGTATGGATATGATCAAGACTACAGTCAGCGCCCTGTCGAGCCTGGATGCGTTCTCTGCCATGACCTCTTGCTTTAGTGCGTGAACGCCTCTTCTGAAGCCCACAGAGAACCTATCGCCCTCTGGCAAAGACGATCGCCTGAAATACGCTATCAATGACATGGCTATGGTAAAGATCGCCAGGGAAATGGCAATTGGGGCGAGCCTTATTCCCCAGGGGGTGTAGTTCAGGCCAAGGCCTATTAGAGGGACTGTGGCAATGCTCAGCCCAAAGCTCAGCGCGACTCTCTCTATTCCATCCAGGTCGTCTCTCTTTGGGAAGAGCGCTGCAATCAGCGTATACCCAGGAATGAAGAGCACCATTGCCAGGCCCAGTGGTATCCTCACTGGCAGGTCTGAGAATGGAGGGACCAGGGTGAATATGAGCGTTGATGCTGCCAGCAATATTGATATTTGCAGATCTCCGGGCATTGGCTCTCTTTCCAACCTGTTTTTCCTCCAAGTCTCGACGATGAACGAGTATGTTTCAGGTTAATTTGACTACTGATAAAACTCTTTTCCTCGAAATTCATTGACCGCTTTCATGTTTTGCCTCTGCGCTTCTGTCAGGCCTACTGCTCATATCAGGCGCATAAGTCAAGGTGCATTGCTCAAATATGGCATCCTTGAGCGCCAGTGAAAGTCAATGCCAGCAAATGGTGAGGCATAAACGTCATAGAGCCGCTCATATAGCACCAAAACATCAAGCTCTTCTCTATATAGCCCTTAAATAAAAAGCGCTATCTGTTGCGAAATCTTTTTCCAGGTCTTGCCAAAAGGCGATCTATAGATGCTGGTTGGGCATACGGACAACTGTGCTTTCGATGTACTTCTTAACTTATTTTAGACAAAAGGTTAATATGAATATGATAACTACCTGCGTGTCCGCTGGATACAGAGATGCGAAGGTACAGACCTTCAGCGATGGAGATTGAGGTGACACAAATGCAGGATCAATCGATTTATTGCGGCTTTTGCCAGAGTCCATGCCCTCTTGGAGTGGAGAAGACCGCAGAGTGCCGCGTGATCATGGGCTTCGAATGCCCTTACTTTTGCGATCCCAAGATTCGGGAGATTGCCCAGTAGGACCCGATAAAAGCGTTCTGGGCTGTCGTCGAGGTATAAGCTCTCGATTCTGTCATGGGCAGCGGATGGAATAGAAATCTCAGGGCTGCGCGGAGTTATATCTGGATCGATCGCCGAAAGCTAGCTCGCTAAGGCCTGCCTTAACTCCGGTTTTATGCTTGTATCGGGCTCTCTTATGTCGCCGATCTGTCTTGAAGGGCCC
>CAZXDN010000115.1:0-4804 GCA_964639235.1 uncultured Methanotrichaceae archaeon
GCGTTGATTTAATATACCCAAACAGCCAGGCATTGGCCATGAAGTGGATCTACCCCGATTTCGAGTTCCGGCCCAAGAGGCCTCTATTTCTCTGCATCATCTCAAACACAGACACAGGAAAGATTCCGGGAATCAGCGCTGCGGGGACTACTCCTGCTCTCACAGACTACACTCCAGGCGCCGATGCTGAGCTTGTGGAGACGAACAGGATCATCACCATGCCTGAGCTTCCTGAGGCACCAGGAGGGTCGCCTACCCCTGCAATAGTCACCAAAGCTGCGCTCAACCTGACTGGAGTGCCTTCCCTGTTCGTGGCCTCCGGCCTGAGGAAGAAGCCTGCAATTCCCTATGTGGAGCTTGGAGGCGCAGCCGGAAGCGATATCAGGCTCCAGACTGCAATGCCTGACGCCAGGATGCTCTACGAGAACGCCCTGCTTCTAGGAAAGAAGCTCTCCAGGCTCTCTGACTGCGTATTCATAGGCGAGTCCATTGCAGGAGGCACGACCACTGCGATGGCAGTTTTAAGAGCTTTAGGACATGAAGGAAATGTTAGCAGCAGCTTTTACTCTAACCCCACGGACCTGAAGGCAAAGGTGGTAGAGGAGGCCATGAGGAGGGCAAAAGTGGCAGCTGGCAGCCTCAAGAACGATCCCATCAAGGCCATCGCGGAATTGGGCGACCCCATGATGCCTGCGGCTCTTGGCCTCGCCAGTGGTCTGAAAGGCACCAAAGTGGTCCTTTCAGGCGGCACCCAGATGGCAGCAGTCCTCGCCCTGGCAAAAGCCCTGGGAGTCGAGGGAGACATCTCCATTGCCACGACCAAATACATCGTTGAGGACAAGAGCGCCAGCTTCAGGGAGATAGTCGAGTCTACAGGCTGGCCATATTTTTACTCAGACCCAGGGCTTGAGATGTCGAAGATTCCACCTGTCCAGATCTACGCCCAGGGATATGTGAAGGAGGGCGTGGGCATGGGCGGAGCTGCTCTTCTCGCAGGCATAAGCGGCGTCTCCAGGGAGAAGCTGGTCGAGGAGACCGACAGGGTCCTGATGACTGTAGAGCTTCCCAAGAAGTAATTGAGGGAAAATGAGAGCTGCGATCCTGCGAGCCCCAGGAGTCATGGACCTGGCAGAGATGCCAAACCCAGAGTGCCCCAAGGGCGGAGCCCTGATCCAGGTGAAAGCCTGCTCTGTGTGCGGCACAGACGTCAAGATGTTCGAGAATGGGCACAAAGACCTGGTCTATCCCAGGGTCCTCGGCCACGAGATCGCAGGAAGAGTCGTCCAGCTGGATGGAGATTTCTCACGTATCAAAGAGGGAGACCTGGTCCAGGTCTGGCCTGGCATCGCCTGCGGCCAATGCTCCCAGTGCCTTAAGGGAAGCGACAACCGATGCGAGAGCATGGAGATCATGGGCTTCAACAGGGACGGAGGATTTGCTGAAGCGATTTCTGTGCCAGGAGAAAGCCTCCTTAAGGGCCTAAATCCAATCAAAGAACCTGCAGATCCAGGCCTCCTGGCACTGGCAGAGCCGCTTGGCTGCAGCATAAACTGCCAGGAGATGGCCAGGGTTTCAGAGGGCGACTCTGTCCTGATCCTGGGAGGAGGCCCCCTGGGGTGCTTAAATGCAATGCTTTCCAGACATTTAGGGGCTGAAAGGGTCCTGATAACTGAGAGGCTGGAGAACAGGATTGCCATTTCCAGGCGATCTTTGAAGGGCATTGCAGACAGGATAATTGATATCTCCACTGACGCCTCCCCAGAAAAGGTCGAGGCCGAAGTTCTTATGGAGACGGATGGCCAGAAATGCGACGTTGTCATCGCAGCCACGCCTGAGGCTGAGCTTGGAAGTCATCTGTTAAAGCTCCTATCTCCAGGTGGGAGGCTCTGCATCTTCTCAGGTCCAAGGCCTGGAAACTATTCGCCTGAAATGGACCTGCGGTCAGTCCATTACAGGGAGCTCACCATCTCAGGTTCATACGGCTGCTCAAGCCGCCACAACAAAATGGCACTGGAGCTGATAGCATCAGGAGCCCTGGACCTCAAGTGGCTTCTCACAAAGAGGACATCGCTTGAAAGGATAGGGGAAGCTTTTTCTCACGCCTCAAGAAGAGAGGGGATGAGAGCTGTCATCGATTTTTGAATAATTCTATGCTTGCTTATTCGAACAAAGATTTTCAGAGTTTGATAGTTATTTTAACATAATAGCGCAGGACAAAGCAGGAGTTTGCATCATGGAGCGAGATTTGGGACCATTTGGAAGCAAGGTGGACGCTCTGATAAAGGGCCAGAGCCTGAGCAGAGATGAGGCTAACTGGGCCTTCAGACAGATACTTCAAAATGAGCAGCCAGACCTGCAGCAGGGAGCATTTCTGGCTGCAATCACAGCTAAGGGTGCGACGCCTGAGGAGATTGCAGGAATCTGGGAGGCCATCTACGAGTTAGACACAATCAAGGCAAAGCCTGAGGTCAATGGGCCTCTGGTGGAGAACTGCGGGACCGGCATGGACACCCTCAAGACATTCAACATAAGCACTGCAGCTGCGATAGTTGCAGCCTCAGACGGAGTCCATATGGCCAAGCACGGTGCCAGAGCAATCACATCGAAGTGCGGAGCTGTGGACATGGCCGAGGCCTTAGGGATAGATGTGGAGTGCGATGCCTCCCTGGTCAGGAAAAGCATAGAGGAGACGGGAATAGGCCTCTTCAACGGGATGAGCGGCAAGGTTCACCCCCAGGCGCTCTACAGGATTCTGTCGCAGGTGAGGTTTGGAACTGTGCTCAACATAGCAGGCTCTCTGGCCAACCCGGCAATGCCCAATCACGCAGTGAGGGGAGTCTTCTCCCAAGAGATGGTCAGGCCAATTGCAGAGTCCATGAGGGAGATGGGGTACTTCAGGGCCCTGGTGGTCCACGGCCTGGATGCCGCAGGACGAAGGGGTATGGACGAGATATCGACGCTTGGAAAGACCTTTGTGGCAGAGCTTAAGGGAGATGGCACAATAGAGGAGTACACCATCTCTCCAGAGGATCTGGGCTGCCATCCGGGCCACGAGCAGTCGATCCTCTGCAGGCCTGAAAGGGATGAGGAGGTCGTGCTCATGCTCAGGCTCCTCTGCGGCCTGGATGACGGCCCCAGAAAGGACATAGTCAGCCAAAACGCCGGAGCCGTGCTGTATGTCACAGGGCACTCTTCTGACCTGGAAGAGGGGTGCGAGAGGGCAAAGGCGCTTCTGGAGTCTGGAAAGCCAGCAGAGAAGCTCAAGGACTGGGCGAGATCACAGGGATCAGAAGAAAGAGCCCAGAGGCTAGAAGAGATGGTGGAAGCCGCCTGTTCTGAAGCTTGAGCAAAAGGCTGCTGGGCGTCACCAATATCTTCAAAGAGAGCTGACCTGAATGTCAGTGCAACCCTTAGACGCCAAGCTTGGAAGATGGTGCAAAGAGAACAGAGGGATTCTCGTCATAGCAATACCAGCTCTGCTGCTCATCTTCTACTTCCTATTTCCGTTTTTAGATGGGATAATACTGGGAACGGTCTTCGCCTATGTGGGAAGACCAATAAAGCTCTCTTTGAAGGAGCACCCCCGCCTGGGATCCCTGATCGCCACGTTTGCCATAATCATCCCCATATTCGTAATACTGGGCCTTGGCGTGGTCGAGATAGCCAACTTCTTTCTCTGGCTAGCCGAGCACCAGAGGGAGATAATGCTCATGCTCAATGGGTTCGTCGGAGAGATAGGCGTTCCTGATGGATTCTATAGCGAGATCTCAGGCAGCATCCAGAACATCCTTGGAACGATTGTGGGGCTAGTTGCCAGCATTCCAATAATCAGCATAGGAAGATCGTTCACATTGGGGCTGGTGAACTTCATCATCGCCGTGCCCGTGTGCTACTTCCTTCTGCTCGATGGAGAAAAATTCATAGACTCTGTGATCTCGCTTCTGCCAGACGAGAACAAAGCTGTCTACAGGAGATACTTCGCCAGGATAGACTGGATCTTGAGCGGAATATTTTTAGGAAGCATATACACATCGATCGTCGGAAGCCTAATCTCAGCTGCAGTCTTCTACGCCTTTGGACTTCCAAGGCCCTTTGCGCTTGCAAGCTTCGTCTTCATCGCAGGAATGGTGCCTGTGCTCACAGCAACTGCGGTGATTGTGCCAATCGCGCTTTACAAGTATGCAACTGTCGGCCTGGCAGATGCCGCGATCTTCTTCATCGTCTCCACAGCGCTCATCTACCTGCCATCTGAGCTGGCAATAAGGCCCTACCTGGTCTCATCCAAGTCATCGATACATCCCCTATTGGTGATGCTCTCATTCTTCGGAGGAGCCATAGTCGCAGGAATTGGTGGGTTCTTCCTTGCGCCAGCACTCATGGGAGTCGTAATAGGAATATACCAGGTCAGGCGCGAGGAGATGGAGAGCTGCGCTGTTGCAAAGTAATACTGACGAAGAAAGCGAGATCGCTGTGGTCAAATGAGGTTTTACATAGAGACTTTCGGCTGCACAGCCAACCAGGGAAACTCAATCCAGGCAAGATCCGAGCTGATGAAGCTTGGGCACATGCCATCAGGCCTTGAAGAGGCGAGCCTGGTCATAGTAAACACCTGTGCAGTGACAGAGAAGACTCAGAGGAAGATAGTGAGAAGGCTTCGCCAGCTCCAGGGCAGGAGGCTGGTCATAGCAGGCTGCCTCCCAGCCTCAATTCCAGGATCGCTTGAAGGCATAAGCTGCCTGAAGGCTCTCGGAGTGCTGCACAGGTCAGATATAGGAAGCATCCTCGATGCTCTTTCCACAGATGA
>CAZXDN010000115.1:4904-6788 GCA_964639235.1 uncultured Methanotrichaceae archaeon
AGATCCACAGATGATAGATCCACAGATGATAGATCCGCTGCAGAGATGCATGGGGATAGAAAAGCAGAGGCCTGTAGAGCAATTGAACATGAAGCTAACGCCTGTGGAATAATCAACATCTCCGAAGGCTGCATGGGCAAATGCAGCTACTGCATAGTCAGAAAGGCGCGCGGCAGCCTGAAGAGCATGCCTTTGGAGGAGGTTTTGGAGTTGGCCAGGAGCCTACTGGCATCCGGGGCAGTTGAGATACAGCTGGCCTCCCAGGACGCAGCAGCCTACGGCCAGGACATCGGGACCAGCCTGCCAGAGCTGATTGGCGAGATCTCGAAGATTCCGGGAAGGCATAAGGTCAGGGTGGGCATGATGAACCCAGATACTGCCATGCCCTTACTGGGAGACCTGATAGAGGCCTTCAAGAGCCCCAGGGTATACAAATTCCTGCACATGCCCCTGCAGTCAGGTTCGGACAGCGTTCTCGAAGAGATGGCAAGGAACTACTCGGCAAGCGATTTTGAAAATGCCATATCCAGGTTTAGAGAGGCCTTTAAGGAGATATTCATCGCCACAGACGTGATCGCTGGCTTCCCAGGAGAGTCTGAGAAAGACTTCGAATCCACATACAGCCTGATAAAAAGGATCGAACCCGACAAGGTCAACGTCACAAGGTTCTCTTCAAGGCCTGGCACTCAGGCGTCGAAGCTCTACGACATGCCCGACCGATTCAAGAAGGAGCGGTCGAGGAAGATCACCAAGCTCTGGATAGAGACGGCCTCAATGAGAAACAGGCGCTATGAAGGATCAATCCTGGATGTACTGGTGACAGAGCGCGGCAGGGGCAAGACGATGAAGGCAAGGTCAAGTAACTACTCAGGAGTTGTAGTGACAGGAGAGCCGCCATTAGGCAGCGATATCAGGGTGAAGGTCGCAGGATCGAACCCATTCTACCTGATAGGGACGGCCTTGACAGGGCACAGATCAATCGCGACGCCAGAACATGAGCCTGGAAAGATGACAAATAAATAATTGATCAACTATCTTATTCTAATAGGTCTATAACCTGGCGTACTCTGAATTCAAATAACAGATTTTAGAGAGTCTTTCTGCCCGCTCAGGCATTTAAAATGGGACGATAATATATCAATTGCATCACCATTATCCTTATTAATTATGAAAATTATCATTCGTTAATGTTTCTAAGACCCAGGCAAGGCATGGAACTCAGAGGAGCTCTTCTGCATCAAACCAGTCAAGAGGCCTTCAGAAGGGGAACGGAAACAGCATTTACAAGAGGAGGTTCAAAATGGCTGAGCAAAAAGCAACAACTTCAGTCCTGCTGGAGGAGACGAGGATCTTCGAGCCGCCCAAGCAGCTCTCTGAGAACTCCAACGCGATGAAGTGGATGAAGAGCAGAGGTTTTTCCTCAGAAAGGGAGATGCGCCTGTGGTGCTCTAACAATTACATCCAGTTCTGGGCAGAGATGGCCAATACCTACGCAGACTGGTTCGAGCCCTGGTCCCAGGTGCTCAACTGGCAGCCGCCATATGCCAAGTGGTTTGTAGGCGCCAAGTGCAACGTGGCCTACAACGCAATTGACAGGCACGCCCTCTCAGCAAAGAAAGACAAGGTAGCATACATCTTCGTGCCTGAGCCAACTGACGAACCAACCCAGAGGATCACCTACGCAGAGCTGGCCAAAGAGGTCAACAAGCTTGCCAACGGCCTCAAGTCTCTGGGCGTGCAGAAGGGCGACAGGGTCTCAATCTACATGCCCATGATCCCTGAGACCGCCATTGCCATGGTTGCATGCGCAAAGATAGGCGCCATCCACTCGGTGGTCTTCTCAGGATTTTCATCTGGCGGTTTGAACTCAAGAGTTCTCGATGC
>CAZXDN010000116.1:0-6700 GCA_964639235.1 uncultured Methanotrichaceae archaeon
ATCTGATACAGCGCCCATTGCCGTTAAGGCGGACTTCTGGTCTTGATTCTGGCCTCGATAATCCAGGTTTCCGTATCCTTGTACTCTCGATCCAGACTGTATCAGTATCAGGTCCAGGCGGCTCTCGTTTAAGGAGAACGACCAGCTTCCGGATACATCTTGTGGCTGGGGCTCGCTTTCAGCTGCAGGCGCAGCTGATGTGCTCCCACTTGGTCCAGTATCCGATGCATTTTTGGCGCCTGTCTGATTCTCCTGTTCTAACTCTGCATCAGAGGCTGCGCTGCCGGCAATTGAGGCATCGTCAGTGGTGAGATCGAAAGCAGGGTCAGCCAGGTAGTCTGTGTTGTCCCTGACCACCCATCTTCCGCATCCTGCCGATGCCTGAAGCGGCAGAAGCAATATGATCATCAGAGCAATCAAAGCGATTCTGTAGTTCAAATTAAAACCCCACAATGTCATCAAATTATTCTGAAGCAGTTCTGGAGCAAGATCGCCGCACAGCAGCCACATCTACAGCACTTGCTTAATTCTACAGCACCTGCTTAATATATCTCTTGTTTGATGCGGATATAACTCTTGCCTGAAGCAGCTCTTGCCATATGCTGATGCAACTCCTGCCAAAAGCAGCTTCTGTGCAGTGGACCTGGGTGTTAACCTGGGTGTTAACACCTATAACCAGGTCATGCAGCCCTGCTGGCAGTTGCGTTGCCCTTTGATACCAGCTTGTTGTTGTCGTAGGCCTCGTATGTTCCTGATACTGTCTGGTTGCCTAGATGGAGTTCGATCTTGTACTCCTTGTTCACATTTCCCTCGTAAACTGGAACTGATGACTTGACGTCGAGGCCAAGCTCTTTTCCGTCGAGGGATGCGCTGACTATTACTGGCGTCTGAGCAGACCCTTCTGCGAGAGACCCTGAGCCCATTACGCTGTCGCCTGACTGGATGAAGATCAGGTCCAGATAGCTTCCTGTATCGCCCAGGTTGATGGTCCACTTTCCACCAACATCCATGGCCTCTTCTGTATCCCCAGCTGCCTCAGACCCGGCATTCGCCGCATCTGCATTTGCCACAGAGGTGTTGTTCTCCACAGCCTGGACCAGTGGCTTGGGGCTTGGGTCAGGCATGCTCATGTTAGGCCCAGTGCTCGCAGCAGCTGTGACCGTTCTCTCGTCAGGAGGAATTCTCGGACGGCTGTCAGAGGCGCTGGTGCCAGAGGTGCTGGACACATCTGAGTCAGTGCTCGAAGCGGTGCTCGCAGTTGACTGGGTCTGGCCGTTCACCCTGGCTGCGTAGTTGAAATCTGGATCGTTGCCAACTGCATCGTTTCCCAGCCAGTTGGAGCCACAGCCATCTGAGAGCACAGGATAAGACAGGTACAACAGTGCCACAAATAACAACAGCAATGACTTGAGCTTCATCCTACTAACCACCACCGATCGAAACTGCTCTCCATGAGGTTTAAATGTTCCCCATTGGAGGCGTCAGAGCACAGCGCACCGTTTACGCCTTGATTTTGGGCTGCGCCCTGAATCCACATTTAAGCGCTCGTTCCCCGCAGCCAGGCGTCTATGTCTGAGGCAGAGCGCCTTCCTGCAACTATTGCGCTGATGACTGTGGCTCCTCCAGTCACTATGTCACCGCCAGCCCAGACACCCTCCTTGGAGGTCCTCCCGTTCTGGTCTGCAACTATGGTGCCCCACTTGGAGACTTCGAGGCCTGGAGTATTCATGGAGACGAGCAGGTTTGGCTTCGTTCCAAGGGCGAGAATTGCCACATCGACATCTATGATGTGCTCAGAGCCCTTCCTGGCAACTGGCCTGCGCCTTCCGCTGGCATCTGGCTCTCCAAGCTCCATCTCAATGCACTCGACTGCCTTTAGCTGGCCGTTTTCGTCTCCTATGAACCTGGTGGGGTTGGTGAGGAGCTTGAATATTATTCCCTCTTCCTTGGCGTTATCCCTCTCGTCGAGGTTGGCTGGCATCTCCTCTTCAGAGCGCCTGTAGATCACGTAGACCTGGTCTGCTCCAAGGCGCAGAGCGCACCGGGCAGCGTCCATCGCGACGTTTCCTCCTCCAACTACAGCCACCCTCTTCCCAACTTTAACAGGAGTGTCGTACTTTGGGAAGAGGTAAGCCTTCATCAGGTTGATCCTGGTCAGGTACTCGTTTGCGCTGTACACTCCATTCAAGTTCTCTCCTGGGATGTTGAGGAACACCGGGGCTCCGGCGCCAATTCCCAGGAAGACTGCATTGTAATCCCGGAGGAGCTCGTCCACCTGAATGAGCCTTCCTGCAACGCTGTCCAGCTTGATCTTTGCTCCAAGGGAGACTATATAGTCTATCTCAGTCTGGACCAGGGACTTTGGGAGCCTGAACTCGGGAATTCCGTAGACCAGCACGCCACCTGGTATGTGCAGGGCCTCGAATATGGTGACCTCATGGCCCCTAGTTACAAGGTTGGCGGCACACGTCATTCCTGCAGGGCCTGAGCCCACAACTGCGATCTTCTTGCCTGTGGGTTCGACCGGCTCTGGCCTAGTCCTCTGGGGCTGGGCAAGCTCCCAGTCAGCCACGAACCTCTCCAGGCCGCCTATGGAGATGGTGCCGCCCTTCTTGGTGAGAACGCAGCCCTTCTGGCACTGCTCGTCTTTTGTGCAGACCCTGGCTGTAACACCAGGAAGGCTCGACTTGGATCTGAGAATGGCCACAGCCCTTGGCATATCCCCTTCCTCTATGGCAGATATGAAGCCAGGGATGTCCAGGCAGATCGGGCACCTCTTCACACAGCTGGGGTTCTTGCACTTGAGGCAACGTCTTGCCTCTGCTCTTGCCTGCTCCTCTGTGTAGCCCAATGCCACCTCATTGAAGTTATGCTTCCGGATCTCTGGAGGCTGCTTTGGTATAGGGATGCGATTTAAATCGATTCGCTTCTTCTCTGACATTTACCAACACCTGGAGACGGCCCTGGAGACCAATGGGCCCTGATGGATTCTCAAACGTGTTCTCAAACCAGCTAGAGGGCCAGTTCGAATATGAATATAAAAACGCCTTCTGAGGTTAAAACAGAGATCGTTCCAGGACGCACGCTGCAAAGCTTGCACATAGATCGCTGCAGGACGCCATACGCAGCAGAGCACAGCTCCCTTTAATGTCACATCGAGGTCGTCCAACGCCCTGGATTGGTTCATATTAAGCCTAGAGACCGGAAGATCTGGATAAAGATATAAGTTCCGGATCTGTGCCGGGAAGGCATATGCATTTTACTTAACTGTTATGACCTCTGGACGGGTGGACGTCTGTCCCTCGCCTTCGCTGCGATCGCCCTGTATGAACCTCTCCAGCATCTCCTTGGCCACCTCATCCGGGTACTGAACTGGCGGATGCTTCATGGTGTAGGCGGAGATCTCAAGAAGCGGCCCGGAGATTTCTCTCTCCAATGCGAGCTTTGCCACCCTCACAGCATCTATGGCGCAGCCGCCGCTATTTGGCGAGTCCTCCACAGAGAGCCTCAGCTCCAGGTTGATCGGTATATCTCCGAAGACCCTGCCCTCCATCCTCAGGAAGCAGATCTTGTTGTCTTTTTGCCATGGGACGTAATCAGAGGGCCCGATGTGGATGTCGTCGTCGTTCATGGGCACTTCAAGAACAGACTGCACGGCTTCCGTCTTTGAGATCTTCTTGGACTTGAGCCGCTCTCTGTTGAGCATGTTTAGGAAATCGGTGTTTCCGCCAATGTTGAGCTGATAGGTCCTGTCTATGGTGCAGCCGCGATCTTTGAAGAGCTGTGTCAGAGTCCTGTGCACGATTGTCGCTCCGATCTGGGACTTCACATCGTCGCCAACTATCGGAACCCTGCCCTCCTGGAACCTGGACGCCCACTTGGGGTCCGAGGCTATGAAGACCGGCATGCAGTTGACGAAGGCAACTCCAGCGTTTAGCGCAGCCTCTGCATAGAACCTGGAGGCCTTCTCTGAGCCCACAGGCATGTAGTTCACCAGCACGTCTGCGCCGCTGTCCTCAAGGCAGCGCTCGACGTTGCAGGGCTTGACATCCGCCACGACAAAGCGCTTATCCTCAGGGTAGTTGAGCATGTGAGGTGCCACGCCGTCTAAAACAGGTCCCATTGAAACTTCTACGCCCTTGTGGGGAACATTGGGATAAAAGACTTTAGTGCAGTTTGGTGCAGCAAACATGGACTCTGAGATGTCTCTTCCGACCTTGCGCGCATCGATATCGAAGGCAGCCACAATATCTATATCGCTAGCTCTATAACCACCAACATCGTAATGCATCAGACCTATGCAATCCTTTTCATCTACAGTTTTGTAATACTCAATTCCCTGGATCAGAGAGCTTGCGCAGTTTCCTAAACCTGCAACTGCCATCTTTATCTTTTTCAACCTCTTTTCCCCTCCTGGGTGCAAGTGAAGCTTGTAAGCGGAACTTGGAATCGGGATTTCGTATCACTTCAGGACGTATATAACTCTATAGGCTTTCTGTCCCATGAGACCAGCTGCCCTGCATGCTTCGAAGCAGCAGCGACCTTCTGCTATGAGGCCATAGTCTAACATAAGCATCATTTGCATCTGATACGCAGATAGCTTTGCCTCATAGCTGCCAGACAAATTTCCCTCCCAGCCTATAGGCAGCTTTTTTGCCTCATAGCCGACAGACAGCTCTGGCCTTAGAGAGATGCTATGGGCAAAGTCATGGATTTCAGGATATCAGAGAGTTCGACCTGCAGCTTCTCCTGTTCGGGACTGTCAGGGCTGTACTCCAGGCTGTAGGTCCTGGGTATGTTCATTAGATATCTGGAGCCCTGGGGGTGTATGAGCACAGTGTCCCTTCCAACTGTGTGAGCTATCCCCAGGGCGTACATCACCCCAGGATCGGGGCCGGCCAGGTCTGCGATGATCACTCTGGACTCGTTTATGGAGAGCCAAAGCTCCCTGACCGCCTGCTTTCCCTCTCTTATGTCCACTGCAAAGTTGGGCACAAGCCCTGCAGACTCAGATGCCTTGGAAATGGCCTCTTCTACCAGCTTCGAGCTTCCTTCAGGCGAAGAGAGCACGAGCACAGACCCCTGGCCAAAAGCATGAGGAGCTGACCCGAATATTGGCCTGGTGGTGAGCAGGTTCAGGAGCCCCTCGAACCTCAGGAACTCCGAGTCTATGTGCTCAGATGCAATCTTGCTCAAAGCCTCTTTCCTATCAGCACTATCTCGATCGAGAAGCTCTGCAGGGAACTGGATCAAAAACGGGTCCTCGAATCCGAACTCCCACATAGCGCTGTTTATGACCTTCCTCGGCTCGAACGAGGAGTCAGGGGTGTAGAAGTAGGTGGACAACCTGCCCTCAGACCTAAACTGCGCGACGATGAAGAGGGTTGCCCTATCTATCACTGCAATCATGCTGCAGGGCAGCTGGCTTCTGGCGATTCCCCTCTGGAGGTGACGATCCTGAGAGATGGCATCGACCTCTGCCATGAATTCGTCCAACAGCTTATCGACCTTCTCTTGAAGGTCTGAAGGCATTGTTCCGCCTCTGGTTCGAGTTCCATCATGCATCATATCATTTCATCCAGAAATATTTATAATATCTATCGGGCATTGCATCCTGGAGCCTATATCTGTCCCTCATGCCTGACTTTGCGACCAGGGTGAAGATTGCGCTCTCTTCAGGTCAACTTGATCATATTTTATCCCGATGTAATCTACTTAAGGATATCCAGAACAGCTCCTGGGAGGATCGCGGGATTTTTAGGGCAGCAGCTCAAGAAAATGCAGTTTTGCTGAGCCTCAACCATAGACCTTGAAGGCTGCGTCAAATAAGCCCCTCTCGTCAAGGTCCAGACTCTCCATTCTGCCGAGACCTCGCAGCATTATGAACGAAGCAGTTAAGCTATCGATCCCATTGATGCCGAGAAGCCAGGATTCTACCTCATCATAATCTGCAGTGCGGAGGAACGCCTCCTCCACATCGCTAAATGCTCCAGCTATGGACTTAATGCTCTCAGCCAGGCGCAGATCGAGGCCAGTCTCCGCGATGCTGGAGACCTCTGTTAAAGCAACCTTTTTGGCATCTGGAAAAGCCCAGCATTCCAGGCCTTCCACCTCAAGGCAGCTTCCGAAATCACTGATCAGATTAGCCTTAAGCCTCCTTGCCTCTGCAGCAGGATATCTCCTGGATATGACTGCCCAGCAGGCGTTCTCAAATGGGGTCAGGAACTTGACCTGGTGGTAGCCGTAGAGCAGGCGGATTACGGATTTGATGCAGGGATCGCCCTCGCAGGATTCGTAGAACGGAAGCAGGTCCTCGTCGAGGCTGAGGAAGAATGCAATTCTCTCCTCAACTAAGGACCTGGTGCGAAGATCTATTGGGCTGTCTGAGAAGAGCCTGTAGGTGAGCTGCGGGTCGCCGATAGTGCCAGAGGAGACGATTCGAAAGACGATAGCTCTGCCGTCGATGGAGATCGCCTTGGTTAGAGACCCTTCGGAAATTATCTGCTCGTCTTGCATGGGAGCAAAGATTCCCAGAAAATCAAGCGATTTGGAGAAATCGAATGGAGGCACAGGCTGCAAAACGCCCGACTGGGAGTACAGCTTCAAATGCTCCACCTCCAAAAACCAAGAGCCCTGTCTAGCATGTAGCTCTTGAGCATGTAGCTCTTGAGCATGTAGCTCTTGAGCATGTAGCTCTTGA
>CAZXDN010000117.1:0-6674 GCA_964639235.1 uncultured Methanotrichaceae archaeon
CATTCTCAGATCCACATTCTCAGGTCCAGTTATAATTGTGCGAACGATATAAACGTTATCCGCAATCTATGAGTTCTCCAAGGTTCATGGGGCTGTGGGAACGATCTTCATGACCTCAAATTCGACAGCAAGGCAAGAAAAAGCCTGCAGAGAATCAGATGTAGTTTACAGGCCGATAGGCGTTGTTCTCAACTCCTCAAATGAGCCTGGACTCCCCAAGTCCATCAGGAACTCCGAGTCTGTGCTGGTTCTGGATGAGATATGGTCTGAAGCTCTGGAGGGCCTTGAAAAGTTCAAGCATATACTGGTGATCTACCACATCGACAGGTCGCCGGGGTATGTAGCCAGGGTGCACCCCATGGGGGACCTGTCCATCCCGAAACGTGGTGTGCTGGCCACCAGGAGCCCTTCCAGGCCAAACCCAATAGGCGTCACTGTAGCGGAGGTTCTATCTATCGAGGGCACCAGGATCAAGGTCACCGGACTTGATGCACTCAACGGTACGCCTATCCTGGACATCAAGCCTTATGAGGAGCACTTTGACTCGCCCCAGGGACTTGAGAAGGAGCGCGATGCGCAGTACCGTCCCAGAGACATAGACTGCGTTGGGTAGACTTCCGTCAGGCCGCAGGACGGCTGGACTGCCTCCATTTGTCACGGCTGGAGATGAGCGACTGCCACAGGCCGCCAAATATCCTGCCCGCGGGGATCACAAAGCTGAGGCTGTGCCCATCTTCCATCCTTGTGCCTGCAATCCCTATGACGCCTCCATTCTCGCTCAGAACAGGCGCTCCGGATAGTTCAGGGGAGATCGCCTTGTCGATCAGGATTACGTCTTCCAGGCTTTCGTCTAGCACAACTGCAGAGACGTTCGCCTCCAGCACCTGGCGACCCAGATTCGTCTGCGGTCCCAGCACGACGACCTCCTGATCTGCTTTTGGAAGGGCTGTGTTAAGCGCCAGATAGCTGACATCATCAGGCAGGGCAGACGAATTTTGAGACAGGTTTACAGAGAGCCTGACCAGATCTGCAGCTCTGTCTTCCTCTGTGATCCCCTCTATTGGATACACAGCGCCATCTGCAGTCATCACATACGCGCTGTCCGCGCCCTCGATCAGATGATAGCAGGTGATTACGTCGCCACCTTCGCTTACGAAAAAGCCGCTTCCCTGAGCGACAGCTGACCCATTGTTGCGGTAAGAGGTCACCATGACCACAGACGGCCCCGATTCCTGGGCCACCTGCTGAAGATCAGCTGAAGACATCGCATAGCCTGTCACAACTTCAAAGATGACCAACATGGCCAAAGTCGCAAAGATGCATTTGCGAAGGTGCCTGCAGGCCTGATCACCGATCAAGTGATTATGCATCAAGTGATTATGCATCAAGTGATTATGCATCAAGTGATTATGCATCAAGCGTCTACATATCAAGCGTCTGCATATCAAGTGTCTGTGCATCATGTGCCTGTATCCCTCTCCTCCATCCTCAGTTGAGACTTAGGCCTGAAGGGCTATTAAACTTACACCTGATATTCGCCTGAAGGTGCATGCGTTCGATATTAATATGTCGAATCAGGAGATCAAATGCCATAAATACAACCTTCTAGATCTCTCGATAAGATGAGCAACTCAAGTGGCCTGGGCGCCAGATGGAACTGGAGATACGAAGAGCAAAAGCAGGTGGGCACCGATTACTCTGACGCTGCGGAGGTTGAGAGATATGATATGGCGATGCGGTCTGTCAGAAACGTGGGCAAAGAAATTCAAAATATTCTGTCCCTGCTCGATCTGAAGCCTGGCCAGATCGTGCTGGAGATTGGGACTGGAACTGGCGAGTTTGCCATCGCCGCCTCCAGGCACTGCTCTAAAGTGATAGCTATAGATGTCTCAGAGGCTATGCTCAACTATGCTCGCCAGAAAGCAAGAGATAGAGGCGCAGAAAATATAGACTTCAAGCTCGCAGGCTTTCTGAGCTACGAGCATTCAGGCCCTGAGCTGGATGCAGTCGTCACCCAGCTGGCACTTCACCATCTGCCGGATTTCTGGAAGCAAGTCGCCCTCCTGAGGGTTCACGATATGCTCAAAAGTGGGGGCAGGCTCTACCTGATGGACGCAGTCTTTTCGTTCGACTGCCGAAACTACGAGGAGTTCTTCGATGGATATCTGGCTGATATGGAAGAAGCATCATCTAAGGAAGAGACATCAGCCAAGGAAGAAGCATCAGCCAGGGTAGACATGGTAAAAGACGCCGCCTGCCACATCAAAGAAGAAAACTCCACATCCAGCTGGATAATGGAAGGGCTGCTGGAGCACGCAGGGTTCAAGATAGATGCTGCGCGCTATGTCAATGGCTTCATAGCAACTTACCTCTGCACCAGAGATAAGCAGCCTCCAAAGGCCACAGGTTCCAGGTGATCAGTCTTTGACCATTGAATCTCTGGCGACAAATTCTCAGCGACCGACTCTCAATTATCGTCTCCTTATTCTATTTTAATTGCGAGATTCTGGCTGTAGATTCAGCTGAACGATGTGTAAACCATATGTAAAGAAAACGAATATATAAGCCGGAAGAATACCATGAGCCGGGGAAAACAGAGAAATTGGAGGTTAAATAGATGAAAAAATCAACCCTGGCGATTATCGCCACACTCACCATGCTTACAGCGCCCGCAATGGCAGAGCTTACAGATTATCAGAAGGGCTTCTCAGATGGACTTGGCATTGGCCTGTACATGGGAAAGCTCCAGGGCCTGACTCAGTACAGCACTGAAGCCGCAGCCCAAGCCAAAGCCCAGCTCAGCAGCGCCATAGAGAACTTCAACCAGCAGCTGACGTTCGTCTTCGGCAACAATGAGACTGCGATATCGATGTTCAAGATTCAGCCAGCAGGGCAGACTGCAATCTCTTCTCCAGCTTCAGATTATCAGGTAGTGGGAGCTACAAAGCCAGTTCACTCCATAGATGGAAGCTGGAACAACTCAGCTACGAGTGCCCCGATACCAGATGCGAGCGGAAGAATAGGCGAATACCCGGCTGATGCCTACTATACAGCAATCGGAAACTGGCCATCCAGCAGCCAGTATAACAACAGCGGCCTGCAGGCTCCGTAGTTGCATGGGGATAAAATTCAGGGATACAAGAGAAGCGGCCTGGGCTTAAGCCTAAATAAGGCCGCCAGATTCACTTTTTAAGACAGAATGGCCCTGAGCACCAACTGCGCTCTAAATTGAAGTTCCCAGTGTCTGGTTCTGATTCAAGCTCGTTCTCGGTACGATAATCCTCAGTTCTCGGATTGATATCCTTGTCTTCTCTATCCAGGCCTGATCTCGTAGAGATCTTTCGTCCTGGATATCTTCAGCACATAGTTTCCCTGGTTAAGGCTTCTCAGCACTGAGTCACCCACAGATTTAGGCAGAAGGATCTCCTCATCTCCGATCGACAGCTGAAACATCCTCTTGTTCTCTCCCTGGATCATATCGCGATACCTGCCGCTCACTTCCTCGTTCATCCTCAAGAACCTGGGCTCCAAAGCATCACCCCGACAAATATTAATAATGTCAACTAATAGTACTTCAAATTTCTGCTCTCTGTTTTATCGCTATTCTCCACCTCTGCCTGAGCGAGTGGAGTATACCCGGAACCTGGAAGACGCCTGAGTCGAGGTGATCGCCAGAGGAGATGAGAGCGACCAAGAAATCTCATCTCAATCACCCTAATCCAGCTAGAGCCTGCTTTATGGAGAGCCTTGTCGGCGTTAATCTAATATGCTCCAAACGCGCTATAATATGCCATCCCACATAGGGTAAAGGAGAGCTCTGGGCGGGCATGTGGGTTGGGAGATTGTGAAAATAGTCCCGCCAGAGCTACAATCCGGCCAGGTATTTGCTCCTGATTAATAACCTTATCGTTTGAGAGAACAGGTCTCCGGGACAGGCCCCTGAACAGCATCTCCATCACTGCCACGGCTGCAAAGTAACCTGAGACCGACATGGCGATGTGGGCACAGCTGCAGATTTGGCATGGCCCGCATGATGTGTATGCGAACCTCCGCATGATGTGTATGCGAACCTTTCGATGTGCCTGAAGGAATTGAGATAGCTGACCTGCATATAGAGAACAAGAAAGGGCTATGATGGCCAAACGGCATTGGCAGCATAGAGATCTGGAAAGCGCGATGGTCGTGGTTAAGGCCGACACAGCCGAGATCAAGGCTGCTCAAAAAGCCAGATGAGGCAACTGGCGGCGACGTGCCCCACAGTAAGCTGAATGGCATGCAAGGCGTCGCTGCATGAAGACGATAATATGCCGGCTCGTATTTTAATTGAGTTAAATATGGAGCAGGTACCGGGTAGAGAGTACATATAGTAAGAAATGGATGATTTAGGGCTATACCAAGTTACAGCGCATTCATCCCACTACCTTACTCAATCTGGTTTACGTCTACGATCCTAAGAGGTATGGATCCCAGTGCTTTGCCAATCATCGATTTGGCGATCCTGCCAGCGTGCTCTTTGCTCTCAGCATTGAAGATCTTGATCTCGAACAGCATCCCAACCAGAGCCGTGCCCGCTACCAACAGGACACCATCCAGCTCTTCATCGCAGTTGGGGCAGGTCGACTGGCCCACCTCGACTTCTACGAACTCCATCTTCTTCTGGTTCAATCGCTTGCCGGCTTCTGAGATGGCTACACCTATGGCATCGTCTGCAGTCTTGACATCTCTGACTATCCAGGCGCCTTCCAAGAGGACATTGAAGTTTGGCATCCAATTCTCATTTAGAAGATGTAGGATATTTACCTTTTCGGTGATCTAGGAAGGTATAATCGTTAACAGTATGTTCTATAAAATAATTTTCATAAATATTGGCATAAATCTCTAATCTGAAAAATAAATTAAAAATAGCATATTTTTAGCTCTCATAAATCACTCCCCGATTATCTTCGACTTCATTCTGGCTATCTAGACCCCCTTCTGAATAGAACGGGAAAAAATTTAGGGAATTGTTTTCATGGGACCTGGCTGGGTCCACCAAATTCCCTAATCCACAGAAGGAACGCCTGAAGAGACGATTGCATTATTACAGAACGCTTCATTATCTGGCTCTAAAGCCTTCGTGGTGTTAGTCTCTTTATCTCCATTTGTGGTAGACGCTTTTGCGTGCAGCTTAATCTTATCGCCTGTAGCGCTGATGGCTTTCTGGGATGCGCTGATCTCCTTTATGGATGCGTTAGCAGATGCGGTGTTTGTCACGTATCCTCTCAGCATTCCATTATCGATATGCAATTTAGCCTGGACTTTGTCTTTTGAACCATCTCTTGCATAGCTTTTGAGCTCAATGGTTGTTCCTGACGCCAAAGCGCTTCCTGAAAAGCTGCCCTGTAGTACGCTGGCTGTCGGGCCTAAACCTTCTGTCGCGGTCGTGGCCTTTGCAGCGGCCAAGCTACGGTACATGCTGATCGACCCAGGTTTGGATTTGGTGCCTTCGACAGACATGCTTGAACCTGCCTTGCTCCCATCTGCATTTGAGGCATGTCCTGTTAATTTAACTGCAGTTCCGGATGCGCTTGTGAGTATCTCCTGCTGAGCAATTGTGGTTGACAGAGGCGCGTAGGCCATATCTGCATAATTCTTTAGGGATCCAGTTTGGATATTCAGGTTAGAGCTGCATTTGTAATCTTCAGCATATGAAGAACCGACTCTGACATTGATCTCTTTTCCGGATGCAGAGGCAATCGTCTGACTGGCGATTGTATATGGATCGTCAGAGGAGCTGGCTGTGCCAGTGTAGTCTGTCAAAGAACCAGAGTCAGGCTTGTTCATGGTGCCAGAAATCATTGTGCTGGCGCTTGATTTTTCTTCTCCTGAGCGTAAAGCAGCAGACTCAATATCGATACCCCATCCAGAGGCTTTCTCGAAGCTGTGGTATGTCGATGCAAATGAGGGCGATGCAGTGGCAGACGAATCGTGGTAGTCGTCAATAGACCCATCGATAATCTCAGTTCTTCCTCTGACGCTTTTGGAAGATCCAAAAGCCACTTCTTCGATAATGACGCCCTTGCCAGAGGCGCTGTCAAAGCTCTGAGACGTCGTTGCTATGCCATCAGTAGTTGCAGATGCGGTTCCCAGGTAGTTCATAAGCGAGCCTCTTTCGATCTCTATGCTGGATCTGGCCTCGCTTCCCTTCAGGTTTGACGACCTCTGGGAGCACATTATGTACCTCGCATTCTCGACTGTAAGGGATTGAGTGGCCGAAACTTCGCCTGTCGAGTACCTCTGATAGCCTTCAGCAGGCATCAGGGAATCGGAGTACGTCGGGTTTAGACCGCTTATCACCCTCGCATGTATCTCTGCGTGGTTTCCTGAGCTGTCTGTGACCTGGTGGTTCTCGTTTATGCTGCCAATGCCGTTGATACTTATTACCGGATCCAGCTGGGCTCTGCTTACCAGGATGCTGCTTTGCACAGCAGCGTCATCTGCAGCGCTGAGATCCAGATTGACTGAGCCGATGCTATCACCATCTCTGCCAAAAACGTTCACATCGATGCCGTATGCAGCTGAAATGGAAGCTACAAGGATCAACATGAACGTTGCCATTAACACTTTAAAAGACATATCCTCCTCCAAACACAGGATATCCTCTTATAGGCAATATACTTTAGCAAAATAACAAG
>CAZXDN010000118.1:0-6533 GCA_964639235.1 uncultured Methanotrichaceae archaeon
TGATTGGCTGCCCTGCATCTAAATTCTATACCAAGAGGCTCCAGTGATGGAGCCGCCTTTTTGTTTAGGCTTTTTTTGGCTTTAATAAATCGTCGAAGCGCATTTTGTCTCTTCGTCAGTCCGAAGGTCTTCTAACTGGCAGCACAGATCTGTGCTGTTTATTCATTATAGTTTGGTGGGCAAGTCCAGTTCTCAAGCTTTTATACTCTACGGTCAAAGGAATAATAATCTGTGCGCGTTGGCTAATTTACTTAACGTTCTACCATGATGATTATCGCAGCGCGCTAATTCTCTGTATTTAAAGTCTGTCTGCTTATATTTTGCTTAGTATGCTAAAAATCTCTATATACCTCCAAAAAGTTTATAAACTGTAAAGTCGCATAGGCTAAATGAAATATGATCCTATGCGATAGCCTGAATCCCTATACAGCCCATTCGATAGATTTATATGTCATTAATCTCAAGATTATGGACATGCCTAACCTAATTAGTCATATTACTGCTGGGGAATGTTTGGTTAGGCAGACGCAGACCATGCTGGAGGAAATGGCTCTATCGGCTTTCGGCTGCTGCTCTTGGGCAGGGGTAACTAAAATGGCAACTGTTCCTCGTTTCACGGTGGAACAAAACTTCGATCTGAGGCTCGACCTCAGGTGCGAGGTGCTGCCATGATGGATCATATAGCGCTGTTCGAGGACGGCAAGCAGTCCTGATACAAGGGTATAAGGAGGTGGGAACGAAATGAAGAAGGAACTAGTTGTTTTGGTAATTATTGCGATGGCCCTGGTAGGCATGGCCGGAGCAGCCAACTACATGTACGAGAAGGCGTCAGTCAAGGGCGTCGGGTACAAGAACACGGAGATGATCATTTCGACCCAGGAAGGCTACAAGGGAGCCAAGCTGGTGGAGAAGGAGTCCGGAAGCGGAAATGTCATCACAGAGAATACCGAGGTCGAAGCTGAGAGGCAGATAGGCGTTCCAGGAAACTGTGCATATGTGACAGGCACATGTGAGATGGACTACATCAACTTCTCAAAGCAAGCCGAGTTCGAGTACATGCCAGTCTCATACCAGACAGGCCAGTACAACCAGAAGTGGATCGAGAAGCTGTGCGTCCAGAACTACGCAATTGGTGCAGTCTTAACCGAGATGTACACCCATGCAGAGCACCTGCAGAAGAACACCGAGGTCAAGACCAGGCTGTACAACAACGCATGCGTAACCAACTGCTGCACAGGTGTCCTTGAGGCTAACCTGAACTCCAACGTCATAGGCGTTGCACACATCGGCTGGATCTCCAGGGATGTAGCTGTCAACTCCAAGGGACGCCACAACGAGTGGGGCAGGTCCGTTGAGGATTTAACTGGAGTATTCTCAATCGAGAAGTTCATCCAGCTCTGGGGCAACAGCACATGCGGCGCGATAAGCGTCGATTGGCTGCCTTGCATCTAAAATAATGAAGATGATAGGGTATAAAATAGCTTCAGGCAAGGCAAAAGACGATACCGGATCTCAGGATCTGGGACTTCCTGGGGCTATATCTCACCTTTTTGGTGAGAAGGGATTAAGATGGTCGTCTGAGTAAAATTAGGGGGTGAATAGAAACATGAAGGGAGTAGTAGCAGCGATAGCAATCGCAGCACTTCTAGCGTGTTGTGGCACAGGGCTGGCTATACCACCAATCGTGCCGCCAGTGCAGTTCGAGCAGTTTTGTGAAGCACAAAAGGTATCCGGAACTGGAGTTGTAGATGTCAGCACTTCAGTCATCGACAAGAAGATCGCGCTTGAGTACTACAACGTCATGAATGGCGACGGCGACTTCGAGCTCGACCAGGAGCATGCTTACTCGCAGGATGCGGATAAGCTCAAGAGGAACCTCTCCTCCGTAAACGGCGGAAATGAGTCCAACCTCAACCTGTACGAGGCCACGAAGATGACCTACTCAGGCTCGACGCCTCTGGTAGGTGGAAAGTACATCCACTCCAAGGCCTTCTACGGTGGCATGGGCGCAGACATCCAGGAGATGTTCGCAGTAAACGAGATGGAGAAGGATGAGAAGTCCTGGTTCGTCTCCACAACGCCCTACGATCCGCAGAACTCGACTCCTGAGCAGCTGATAAAGGATCTCAAGAAGGCTGGCAGGAACCAGACCAGGGTCGCAGAGCTCATGGGAGCAAATCCTGCACACCTGATAGGCATGGATACCAAGAACACATTCAACGGTACATGGGGCACAGACGCCACGTGGCATAAGATCTTCTACAAGGACATAAAGGCCCACGAGTCCTTCACAGGAAAGTTCGAGGCCGAGAAGCTGATCAAGCTCCATGAGAACCCGGTGCCTGAAGAGATCAAGGCCCCGTGCGAAGGCATAGACTGCTAGGGCCTTAGGCCTTAAGCTTTCTATCCTTTTTTTCGTTTTTTCCAAGGGGGTTAGTATGAGAATACTTCTTCTGATGTTGATCGTTGCTCTGTATCCTGCATCAGCCACTGTTGAGGATACAGGCTCAGGTCAAACCGGATCTGTAATGGATACATCAATTACATCAGGTTCAGCGATATCATCTGTGGGAAGTGTTTATCCTTCCCCCCTGCCTGAGTCAAGCTCTCTGCCTGACGGATGTCTTTTCGTCACTGCAGCTGTGGCCGGTCCCAGCTCTGAAGGAGATATTTATATAACACCTGGCAAGGCGCTTGAATATACTGTGTCTGTGAAGAACGATGGCAGCACCGATGCAGATGTGGATCTGTCCATTGATACTGGCTCTTGCAGCCTGGGATGGTTTAGCTGGACTTCCAAGTCAGTTGCCGTTCCTGCGGGGTCGACCAGGTCTGAGGCGCTGGAGGTGACGCCCGATACACAGGCCCTATCCGGAGCGTATCGGTTCAAGGTGACTGCATCTGCCAAATGCAAGAGCCCGGGGTCTGGTATGGCCGTCTTCCAGGTCCAGGGCTATGACTATGCTTCAGAGACTGCGGTTTCAGGCACTGGCCAGTTCCAGATCAACAAGGACGTCAGGTCCATGAGCTCTGGGATCAAGTCCAACAAGGCCGTGTCAGTTAGCGGAAGCGTGGATGCTCTGGTCAAGAACGAGTATCTCGTGGACGAGGCCAAGGGCAGGAACTCAAACTTCGAGGAGAAAGACCAGGTGGACAACTACCAGGCTCTCCAGGCGGGCGATGCTCTGCAGGGCACAGAGTCTTTCAAGAGCTCAGCAGTCTTCGGGGGAGTTGGAGCCAAGGTTAAAGAGAGCTATAATCTGCAGGCTATGGAGTACGAGGATCAGAGCTTCATCCTTCACCAGACTGGGATCATGGCCAAGTCTGCTGAGTTCAAGACCGCTGACAACTTCACTGGCTACTATAGCCTGGAGGCCAAGCAGGTGATTGCTGGACAGAAGAGCCTCAAAGAGCAAGACGTCTTCTTGGGCTCGTATGAGATACAGAGGAGGATACTGTTCAGGAACAAGCCCACGCCTTCCACCACCACAGTCTGTTTTGACGGCGACAGCTGTGACAACTCCAAGCTCACAAAGGCAGTGACCCCTGCTCAGTACAACCCGGTATTTACCAGCCCATGCCAGAGCGGAACTTGCAACGGCTTCGTGGACAACCTCAACGCCTTTATAAACAAGGCCTCTTGAGGGCTGTATTTTATTTTCATTTTTTGAATCAACAGTTTGAAATAGTCTCTTCCTCAAGATGGGCTCATGAGCACCTTTGGCAGCATTGGGGGATCGGAGATAAGAGATCTGGTGCTTTCTTTCATCGCACTGACTGCAGGCTTCTCGGTTCTGCTCGGCCGGGGAGTTCCCAGCATCGAGGTGGTCATGATATCTGCAGTGGCGGTGGGAACAGGATTTCTCCTGCACGAGCTTGCACACAAGTTCGTGGCCCAGATGTACGGCTATCAGGCCCACTATGTGGCCAACATGCAGGGCCTGGCCTTCATAGTGATCATGGCATTTGCAGGATTCATACTTGCAGCTCCTGGAGGCGTCATGATACGAAGGGACCCCTCCTCTGCGCCAGAGAAGGAGGACCCGCTGTACGATCCCAGGTTCGATTCTCCAAGGTCAGACGCCAGAAGAGAGTGGCTGTGGATAGCGCTTGCAGGCCCCATGACGAACATCCTCCTGACGGTTCTGTTCTTCTTCATGGCGGCGAGCGGCGTCCTGACCAGCCCTCTCATGGCGAGCGCTGCTGGCTACGCATTCTTCATAAACCTCAATCTGGCGGCGTTTAACCTCATACCTGCAGGGCCGCTGGATGGAAAGAAGATCTTCGATGCCAATAAGGTGGTGTGGGCAGCTGTGGCAGTGCCCACGATCGCAGTGGCTGTGCCTGTGCTCTTCGGGTGGATATGAGCATTCTCTCCATCTATAAAATATTTTTAAATAAAATTTATTTGTGCTTGGGCTTGCTGACGCATTTACTGTTCCCTAGATAAAATCTCCAGGGATAATTTTTCGCTTCCTCGGCATAGTCTATGTTCACCCTTGGCGTGCAAATCACACCTCTTTCTGAATCTTCTCCATTGCATGAGCTTCCTTTACATGATCTGGTCAGGTAAATATCGTCTCCACACAGGTCTGTGCCATTCAGGGATCGATCTATCCCCATGGCTATGCACAGCTTTGACGGACCATTGGCGAGGTTTTCCAGATTGCTTTTGCTTCTCAGGGCATGAGATAGGTTTCTCCTCCTTGACATGAGATCGATGCCTTCAACTGGCTCAAGCGCTCGGATAAATACGGCTTCGGGCATTCCAGACTTCCGGGTTACTATATTGAAGCAATAATAGAGCCCATAGATTTGATACACATATGCATGGCCTCCTGGGCCAAATAAAGTGCTCGTCCTCTTGGTGAGCTTTCCATTATATGCATGAGATGCCTTATCCTGGGGCCCGATATACGCCTCTGTCTCCACGATCTTGCCTACTGTTGTGCCTTCTCTTGATCTGTGGACCAGATGGGCGCCGAGCAGCTCTCTGGCCACGACCAGAGTCTCCCTCTCGTAAAAAGCCCTTTCCAGCTTCAAAGCTTGGCCTTCTCCTTTCAAAGTTTGACGTTCTCTCTCTTTCTCAAAGCTCAGCAATTTTCTGTTGCTAAATCATATGCTGATGCAGCCTATGGGCCTAGAGTTATGAAGCATGTTAAAGCTGTTTCAGGCATTTATCTCCCCTGGGAATTGTTCTTTGAAGATTCAGCCAGCTCTCTGCTGAAGTTTATATTTGCAATGGCGCTCCTGAAGACCAGGCTCAGCTCGCTGGAGTTTGGAGGCACGATGAGCAGCTCATAGGAGTTGAATCCCTTGAGCGTCCCTTTGATCTCCTGGCCGGTGATGAGGTGTATCCTGATCTCCTGGCCGAGGAGCTTGGGCAGGAAGTATGGGCCCCGGTCTCCTGTGGGCTTTGGCTTTCCTCCTTGCTTTCTCTGGTCCTGGCTGGGCTTTGCTTGGGAACCGTATCCCCTATGGCGGTCGAAGTTCTCTGGCATAGTCTCCTGTCTTTCTGGCCGTTTTTCCGGCTGTTCTTTGAGATCTGATATAATTGGTACAAGTTATAGATTTCCCAACTCAGATCTGTACGGGGCCTGGAGGCACTGTCATGACATGGGTTGCGCTATCTGCTGCAGCTCTGGCTGCAGGCTAAAAAAGCTATTGTCCAGGAGGCTGTTTCGCGGCGATGTGCTGCAGCTGTGCTAGTGCAGCCTTCTCCTCATGAGGCGGTGCGGATCTGGGCAGGTCCGGGACTGGTCAAAGCGTTCAGATCTTTTCGCCTGGGCATCTCTGTTCTAGAAGTTCTGCCAGATCTCATATATGAGCCTCGCAGAGACCTCATATGATCTTTACCTTCATATATTCATAGAGGACTAGTTGCGGCTGTAAGACAGACGACAATCAAGATCGAGACGAGTTCGAGGAAAGATAAGAGGAAAGATAACTGGTGGTAAAAGATGACACTTAAGGGGATGGGGTTCTTATCCGCAGGGCTGTGCTTTGCAGTTCTGCTCTCAGCTGGACTTGCTGCAGCTGCTGGTGCCGTGGATTTAAGCACAATCAATGCCAATTCTCAGGCGTACAGCGCTCCTCAGAATGCGCAGGAGAGGGCAGATCTTCTGAAGGTGCTAAAGAGCCTAGATGATGATGGCAACCAGTCTGTGCAAAATGGTACCAGCACATACGGCATGCTCCAGAATCCTTATTCATTCGAGGACCCGCAGGCCGAGCTAGAGCAGAAGAACACGGCAAAGGCGCTCCAGAAGTACAACAGCATCTACTATGGATCGGATAACCCAGATAACTGGTACTACTGGACTAACCAGTGGCTGAACGATGAGGATGGCCAGAACAGCGTATACAGCGCCCAGGACAACCCATATTCCTTCAGCGATCCGCAGTCCAATTTAGAGCAGAAGAACACAGCCAAGGCGCTCCAGAAGTACAACAACGCCTACTACGGGTCCAGCAATCCAGATAACTGGTACTACTGGACTAACCAGTGGCTGAATGAGTGAACCCTGGGATTA
>CAZXDN010000119.1:0-6272 GCA_964639235.1 uncultured Methanotrichaceae archaeon
AGATGGCTGAGATACAGGGCTCAGGAGAATTTACAGCTAACTGGGCACACTACCTTGATGAGGGGATTTCTCTGCCTATCTCCCTGGCGGTTTCCAGCCACAGGGATATTAATTGAATCCTAATATTCTCCAGCAATTCTCAATACTGCATCCCTTGTCTGTTGAGCTAACCGGAAGCCCAGATCTTGAAGCATCTCGATAGAAGGCCTCACTGCAGGCAGTAGTCCAGCACGCTTGGCATCTAGAAGTAACCCTAGTGTGCCCTTGATAGGTATTCCCTTTGCAGCGGCAACTCGACGTGCCAGGGCATCATCCAGAATTGCTATGCTCCCAGGCGTTTCAAGAGCTAGCACCAGCACCTGGGATTCGCCGGGCCCAAGATCGGTTATAAGAGACACCGCAGGGAGGCTAACAGGCGTTTTAATCCTGATCCATTTAAGCGTCTCCAGATGCGGCAGGTCAAGCCCTTTCGCAATGCCCGCATCCAGCTCAGCCATGACAGAAGGAGGAACGGTAATATGCCCTGCGAGAGCTGGAAGGACACCTAACTGGCCTATCTGATGCAGATACTGAAAAGGCGATGTATTGCAGATGACTTCAGGCAAGGCTCGCCTCAGCCTTCAGCTCTTCTTCTGTCAGGCGAAAGGTATCAACGCCATAGCTCGCCAGCTTTGTGAGGAAGATAGTCCGCGGAACTCCTGCAAGCCTGGCTGCAGCTCCAGACGAAAGCTTTCCAATCTCAAAGAGCTTAACTGCTGCAGCCAACCTGAGTTCCTTCCCCAGCTCATCGGGGGACATCTTCAGGGCCAGCAAGGCATCATCCGGCACCTGCAAGACTATTTCGCTCATGGCCTCTAATGTTATGCCGATTGTTATGTATATCTTTGCATCTATGCTTTCAGCTCTCCCGGCTGCCTCCTTCGCCCCTCTGAGTGTAGAGCGGTCAGTCAGGCGCTCGATTCGTCGCTTTCGTTGGCTATCTCAACCCGCTGGTCCACGCCCAATTGAGCGGCCCTCCGTGGCAGATGAAAGGACGATCGCTTAACTGTACAGGGATGTTGGTTTCCAAGTGAGACGTCCCTCCGATGGAGACCGTGTTCGCAAGGACGAGGGGATTGATCTTGGTCACGCTCCCTGGAGACGAAACCTCTATTGGATAATTGTACTCGGAAGCGGTCGTTCCAGCTGCATCCTTCAGAGTTGCAGTATCTCCCTTCTCGTTCCAAACCAGGGAGCTATTGAACAGATCAAAAGCTGTATTGCTGCCCTTTCCTGAGTGAACCCTGACCAGTGAGCCCGCTTTGAGGGTGAAACTTGCTGGGAATGAGTACATCTGATCCTTTGCATTTATGAGCACCCAGCCTGTGAGGTCCATTGAACCAGTTCCCTCGTTGGCTATCTCAACCCACTGGTCCTCTCCCTGGTAGCTTACGCCTATGATCTTGGCAGCATTTACCCTAGCGCTGACTGGGGCATCTGCAGCAGCCGCCGCTCCCAGCAAAAGCGCAAAAATGACGGATAAAATTGCCAATCCACACAAGTACCCACCCGGACTTTCCATTTATGTGCCTCCACTCACTTCTTTACCTGCAGCGAACCACTGCAAAGTTGCACGATCGTAGCACTAGACGCAATCGCAGTGCAAGACGCATCACAGCGCCAGAGCGGCATCGAATCCTTTCATGCAATCCTGGAACCTGCCGACCTTTGCCCACCTCGTCTTCGATATCCAACGCATATAAGGATGTAGTATACTTATTGTTGCATATGGGGCAGCGGCAGTGAAAGCCGCCATCATGTAACCACAGGTTTTGCTGCAACGCTCTATATGCAACAGAACCGAATTCGTATGCCTCGAAGATGGAGTAGATAGAGGAATTGAGGAGATAGAGGAATTGAGAAGATAGAGGAATTGAGAAGATAGTGGAGACCGTGGAGCATTCATCTATAAATATAATCTTGCCAGATAGAAATCAGTTTCCTCATTAACTTTTCAACTGTGGGCATCGATTCATCTTGAGATTAAATTTCAGGTCCTTTGAAAGGCGAAGAAGTTGGAAGCCCCTCAAAAGATGGCTGCACTCCAGCTGAGCTCATAACAGATCGCGGCAGGATCGAGTGCAGACATTACAGCTCTGGGACATTTCAAATGGCAGTGATCTTCGTAGACGCGTTGGCGCCGGATTTGATGCTCCTGCCAGAGGTCTCTACCCCAGGCTCTGCCGCGACCTGATGGCGAAGGGCATAAGCTCTCTTCGAATCGATTGCGCCATCCCACTGACCTCGACGAAGCAGCCTTCGATATTCTGGCTGGAACCGACTGCCTGGAAGGCTGTGGAGCTGAGAAGATCGGGCTTGTGGGCCAACTCCTCTGGAGGAGCCGCAGTTATGCAGGCTGCGGCCCTCTCAAGCACTGTCCGCACTGTAGTCACACTCGCTTTGCAGAGCTTCGGCTTTGAGGCTGTCTCTAAGTTCAGGCCAGGGACGTCAGTCCTCGCCATTCACGGCAGCGAAGATGAGATACTCTCGCCCCTGGCATCAGAGGCGATCTACAAGATGGCCAGAGAGCCCAAGAAGATGGTCATCTACAAGGGCGCAGGCCATGTCCTGGACGAGGCCTCAGATGAGATTTTTAAATAAGTTCGCGATTGGCTGGCGGATAAACTGAGCTGAAAATCACGGCGAAGAATGGGCTTATCGCGATTTACAGGGCGGTTATGATCCAGTCCAGCATAACGTCGTTTATCAAATGGCCATCTGCATGAACCAGACATCTTCAGAAAGTTTAATCTATTAAGCAGTCTTATCGCAGAGTATACTCAGCATTTTGAGTGCAAAAGCTGGCTTTGTGAGGTGTCGGAGATTAAGTTACTGAGGTTCATCCTGTGCCTGGCCATCCTCCTGTCCATAGCAAAAATAGGGGCAGAAGATCTCGCGAGTGGCTCGGATATCGAGGCTGAGCTGAGCCCCGATTTGACAGATCCTTCAAGTCAAAATCCATCAGCCTCAAATCTGAGCCTCGCGATATCAGCACCTGCTGCACAACCTGTGCGAGAAAAGATGATAAACGAAAAGATGATAGACGATAATGCATCATCTGAGAGCAGCAGTTTCCTTGCCAATGATCGCTTATCGGAAAAAGGGATATCTTTAGAAGAGATGGAGAAGACAAAGGAGAAGAGAAGCACGGAGGAGATGGAGATGAGGGCCACCCTTGACAGGATCGAAGGAGAAATAGCAGTAGTGCTTGTTGGAGATGAAGAAGACATAAAGCTCGACATTCCTGTATCCATCATGCCAGAAGGATCTAAGGAGGGCGACGTTCTCGAAATCACCATAAGAAGAGACGAGAACGCAACTGCTGAGGCTAAGTCCAGGTCAGCAGCGATCATAGAACGGCTGAAGAAAAAGAGCCAAAAATCCGTTTAACCGCATATAAAGGGTCCTGCCTGCTTGGCTCTCGGCTATTGCTTGGCTGTTGAGGCTCGAAATATTAAGATACCTGATTGAAAATCATGGCCTCTTGATGAAGCCAACAGCTACCTTTTATCTGTTCGTCATACTGACCTCTTTGCTGCTGCCTGCGACTCAGGCAGCACCCTGGGGCTCAATTGGCATAAATTCGTTCGGTATAATCAACAATTTATGGTTCGACGGGCCCAGGGCAGAAGGTTTCAACCTCATCACCTGCTCTGCGAGCCCCCTTTCGGATCAACTTGGTCCAGAAAAGGGCAACCTGACTGTCTACTTCCTGGATGTAGGCCAGGGAGACTCGATCCTGGTTCAGTTTGGAGATAAGAACATGCTGGTAGACGGCGGCGTGAAAGATATGGGACCTAGAGTCGTCTCTTGCCTGGAGAGCCTTGGAGTGGAGCAGATCGACGTCATGGTCCTGACCCACCCCCATGAGGACCACGTAGGCGGCCTCATCTCTGTTCTCAAGAGCTTCGAGGTCAAAAAAGTGCTGGACAGCGGCCAGGCTCACACCACCAGGACATATGAGAACTTCCTGAACCTGGTAGACAGGAAGGACATCCCCTACCAGGCAGCAGAGGAGGGCATGAGCATCGATCTCGCCCCTGAAGTCGCAATAGAGGTGCTCTCTCCCCCATCTGGCGGGCTTGGAGACGACCTGAACGAGAACTCAGTGGTGCTCAAGGTCACTTATGGAAAGGTCTCGTTCCTGCTCACAGGCGATGCTGGGTTTGAGGCTGAAGACCACATGATATCCTCTGGTGCAGACCTCAAAAGCGACATTTTGAAGGTGGGGCACCACGGAAGCAGGACGTCTTCAAGCGATGACTTCCTCTACGCCGTATCCCCTTCGGTCAGCGTGATATCTGTTGGAACTGACAACCCTTACGGTCACCCTTCAAAGGAGGCACTTCGCAGGCTTGAGAGCTCTGGATCGGAGGTCTTGAGGACTGATCTGGACGGCAATGCAACTGTGACCACCGATGGCGTCTCTTTCTTCGTCAGATCCGGCAGTTTAATGAAAGCAACCGATACGCGCTCTTCTGTCCAGGATAGCGATTCCTCAGGTTTAAGCGCACCAACCAGCGCATCGGACGTAACCTCAGACAGCGATTCGTACAATTCGGTGAGCATCTCATCTGTCCAGTTTAACTCGCCTGGCGATGACAGAGATAACCTCAACGGCGAGTGGGTCAAGATAACAAACTCCGGGTCTGACCAGGTGCAGCTTAAAGGCTGGACGCTCTCAGATGATGGCGAGAGGAACTGCTACACGTTCCCGGATTTCGTGCTTTATCCCGGATCAGCTGTAACGGTATTCACAGGCACTGGATATGACACAGATGAGGATCTGTACATGGGAAAGAGCGCGCCCGTGTGGAACAACGATGGAGATTCTGCAACTCTAAAGGACGCAAATGGAAATGTAGTTGACAGCATGAGCGGCTAATTGTACCAAATTATATTAGCAGAAAAGCACAATGGGCGAGGCAAGCACAGTAGGCAGGGAGGCATTTATGGGAAAAAAGGAGAATATGGAAGCGAAACGATATCTCTTAGCCTTCCCTGTCGGGCTTGCAGACCTTGCACGCAGCGTATCCAGCTTCCTCTGCCTCCTCGCAGCTTGAGAACCAGATCTCGTTGTGAGGCCGTATCTCTTTTGCCCATCTGCAGCTCGGATTATGGTAGACGGTGGACTGTACTGACCCGACCAATGTTCCCGTTGACTTGTTTCCTGCAGGCATGGCTGCAGTAGATTTATTGAGGCTGCCTCCTTCTATCAGAGAAACGTCATTGATCCAGATGGCGCTTCCTTTGTAGACCTCCTCTTTCTTGGTCACACCTGTCCTATCTGAGTTCAGGTCCAGCCTGTATATGCAGTGCCCGTGGGACGCAATGTATATCGATCCTGGAGCCACAAACTGCATTCCCATTATCGGTCCGTCTGGATCTGTGTAGATCCTGGATGCCTGGCCCTCTACGCGGTCCGGGCCTGCGCCTGATATTTTGTAGATGCTGGAAGGCCTGCAGTTGCCGTTGCTGAGATAGAGGTTGTTCTCATCGTCGAAGGCGAAGTATCCGTCCCAGTAGCCGTAAACGTCAGTGAAATTCAGGGTATAGCCCACGTTGTAATAGGGAACCGCCCCACCTGAGCCGTTGAGATAGTAGATCACGCCATTTCCTCCAGCTCCTGTGGCGTCGCTGAAGTAGATCCTGGAGGTGTTACCCTGCACGTTCCTGATCTCGACGTCCCTTACGTTAGTGAAGTGAGCGAAGATTGACTTGACCTGATCGGAGTAGACAGAGGTCTCCAGGATCTCTTTCTTCACCTGGTCTGCCAGGTAGATCTCCTTGTTGTTTATGGCCAATGTATAGATCCTTCCAGTCTCCTTTGTGAAGATCTTGGTCAAGGCGCCCGTCTGGAGGTCCACTGAGTATATGGAACCCGGATCTTCTTTGGAATCCACAAACGCAAGCTTGACCGATGCCGAGCCTGTTGCCATCAGAAGGCTTGCTGCTATCAGAAGAATAATCAAAAGCTTCATGGATCAATCACCACTCTCTAGAACACCCACTTATCCCCAACTCCCAAGCGTATTTAGCTCCAATTGATTCACCAATAAGTTAGGATTAATTTCTTTTAAATGTCTATAAACTTTTCTGTTCATCAAGCTGACGAAATTAGATGGCCAAAACTCTTCGATATCGTCAGGAAATCCTGGGTGATATCTCTGATTGGGAATTCGTTAAAAATATATCTTCCGAAGATCTCATCGAGCTTTGCTGAAGTTTTCCTC
>CAZXDN010000120.1:0-3064 GCA_964639235.1 uncultured Methanotrichaceae archaeon
TACAGCACTCTCTTAAGCTGAAGTGTCTATAGCACACTCTTAACTGAAGTCAAATTGCATCTGCATGCTTGTGTTCTTGGCAGCAGGACTGATGGAATTGATGCATGTGTGAATGTTCCCCACCCTAAAGTGTGGGGCTTCTATCGATTTTACGAAGAGATTGCATCCCCAATCTCAGAATATTTATAGCAGTATTGATATCTCGGTCAATGATCAATCCGCATATCAAGCAATGGTGTATCCGGTCAGAGAGATCTTTCTTGACTATAGCACCGCACCTGGAACAGATCTGAGATGTTTGCCTTGGATCTACCAGTACAACCTTTGAGCCAGCATATGCTGCTTTTCTCGCAGTCTTAGTTACCAGCATTCCCCAAGCTACATCCGAGATGGATTTTGCCAGGCAGTGGTTCTTAGGCATGTTCTTGATGCTGAGATCTTCGAAACAGATCAGGCCGAAGCGATCAACAAGCTGACGGCTAACTTGTTCGGCAAAATCGTTTCGTCTATTGGCAATTCTCTCATGTATTCTCTCAACTACCTTGAGAGCCTTCTTGTATTCGGGAGATCCTTTTTGTGTAGCGGAAAGCTTTCTTTGGGCTCTGGCTAATTCCTTTTCTTCTTCCCTGAAAAATTGGGGATTGGCTATCTTTTCCCCATCAGAGAAAGTAGCAAAACTTTCCAGGCCAACGTCTATGCCCACAGCAGCACCATCTTTCCAGAGCGGCAAGGGAATATCTTCAGTTTCGACTGAGAAGCAAGCAAACCATTTCCCGGTCGGCATTCTCCTGATAACACATGTCTTGATCTTACCTCCTATCGGCCTATGAAGCTTGATCTTGATATCACATATCTTGGAAAGGTGGAGCTTACCGGATGCGATGCCGAACCCAGATTGAGTGTATGTGATACTGTCATATCTGCCTCTTCCTTTGAATCTGGGATAACCAGGTTCTTCACCTGATTGAACTCTTCTGAAGAAGGCTTTGAATGCAAGCTCTACTCTGATAATCACATTCTGGAGAACAAGAGAATGAACCTCTTTGAGTTCGGGCTTGGATAGCTTTAGTTGTGGCAACCTGTTCTGAGTCTCAAAACGACTAATGGGTCTCCCATCGTTCTCCCAGGCATTCTTCCGGTATGCAAGCGTATCGTTATAGAGCCATCTGCAAAGCTCAAGCTGCCTCGACAGTATTCGAACTTGAGACTTTGTTGGGAAGAGCCTATACCGATACGTTTTAAGCATCAATAGATAATTGCACCTCTAGGTTAAATAGTTATTGGCAAGCTTCATTGGACTGGGAGGCCTCCACTTTCATCCCCGGCCTAAAGACCTGGGACTTCCCGTTCCGTCCTCTCCGTTCCTGCGAGTTAAAAATTGCATCTGCATGGGTACGAAAAAGCTTTCAGAGAGAAGTGGAGCATTCAGAGGGCTAGATGAGATACCCAATAGAGCGCAGTACACTCAAGAAGAGATCTGTGGAACCATCTGGGCGCAGAAATGAGGGAGATGAAACTGCAGACTGCGAGCTGGCATTCATAGGCAAAACCTATCTGCAGGATATCTTGGAGCTTCAGGAGATAGTTTCTCGAAGCCTTCCTGATAAAGACCTCTTTCGAATCAGCTCAGAATATGCCCTCAGCGACCTCTTCATTACAGAGCGCTCGTTCATAGGAGTGTTTGTGAAAGATAGGGTGTCTGGAGAAAGTAGGCTGATAGCTTACAGCATAATTCGCCTCCCAGGCAAGTCCAGCGAAAATTTAGGTGAGGACATAGGCCTTTCCGCAGAAGACCTGAAGAGAACAGCCCACCTTAAGGCTCTGGCAGTGCATCCGGAATTTCGTGGATGCTCTCTTCAGAGAAAGATGATGGAGCTTCACCTGGGCGTCCTCAAGGAGATGGGCTACAGGCATGTATGCTCAACGGTATCTCCAAAGAACTATTTTAGCCTGAAGAACTTCTTCTCCAAGGGCTTCGTGATAAGGGGCCTGAAGATCAAGTACGGCTCCATGCTGAGATACATAATGCACAGAGATCTGACAGCTCCTGCAGGTCATTGCCTGAAATTCTCCGGCACCGGCCTGGATAGATCAGGAACAGGCAAAACGTCGGAAATGCATTTGCGAAAGGCTACAGGAGAGTTAAGGATAAATAGCCTGGACACCAAAAGGCAATTAGAACTGTTGGGGTGCGGGTTCGTCGGCTTCAAGGTTGAGGGCAGCGCTGAGGCCTTCGAGGTTGCATATGCCCTCGAAAAAACTATATGATTGGATATTCAATACTTGGTTGATCTATGAATGTTTGATCGATCTGTGAATGTTTGATCGATCTGCGAATGCTTGGCTGGTCTGCAGCTACTGGTCTATGATGCTCGGTCGACTTGCATGTCCAACTTGTACTTCTGGCCGAATTACACGCCTGAACCCATCGAATGGGTGTACAAAATTTTAAGTCCGATTAGCTCAGAATAGCCTCAGACCCGATAAAGGAGGGGATCTCTGTGAAGAAATCTATTGGCCCTAAGACACTGATATATCCCACGCCCGTCCTTGTGGTAGGAACTTACGATAAGGCAGGAAAGCCAAATGTCATGACTGCAGCCTGGGGTGGGATTTGCTGCTCTGTGCCTCCTTGCGTCTCAGTTTCCCTGAGGAAAGCGACGTACACCTATGGAAACATCCTTGAGAGAAAGGCGTTCACAATTAGCGTTCCATCTGAAGACCAGATAAAGCAGGCAGACTACTTCGGCATGGCCACAGGCAAATCCGAGGACAAGTTTTCCAAGGCAAATCTGACCCCAATCAAGGGCGACTTGGTTGACGCTCCTTACGTGAAGGAGTTCCCTCTTGTCCTGGAGTGCAGGCTGATAAACTCGATTGAGATTGGGCTTCACACTGAGTTCATCGGAGAGATAGCAGACGTCAAAGCCGAAGAAGGGGTGCTTGGCGAAGGCGGCCTGCCGGACATAGAAAAGGTCAGGCCTGCCATCTTCGCGCCTGAGAACAGAGAGTACTATGGAATCGGCAGGCGGCTGGGAAAGGCGTTCTCCATAGGAAGAGAGCT
>CAZXDN010000120.1:3164-4878 GCA_964639235.1 uncultured Methanotrichaceae archaeon
CAGGGCAAGATTATGGAAGACTCCAGAAGAACGAAAGATGCAGAAGATGCAGAGAAGATAGAGATCGGCGCCAACGTCTTCGTATGCCCCATGGCTGTGACCCTGGTCGGGACTACAGTTTCGGGCAGGCCTAACTTCATGGCAGCTGGCTGGATCACCAGGGCCAACGCCAGCCCGCCGATGCTGGCCATCGGCATAAACAAGAACCACTATACTGCAGAGGGCATAATGGAGAACAAGGCGTTCAGCGTCAACTTCCCCAGTGCAGATATGGTCGAGAAGGTCGATTACTGCGGACTGGTGTCAGGAAGAAAGGAGGACAAGTCCGGCCTCTTCGACATCTTCTACGGCCGCATCAGGTCGGCGCCCATGATAGCTGGCTGTCCGTTATGCCTGGAGTGCAATCTCAAGGACACGATTGAGCTTCCGACAAATGACCTGTTCATAGGGGAGATTGCTGGAGCCTACACAGAGGGACGCTATCTCACCGACGGGAAGCTCGATGCCAGGAAGATCAACCCAATCATGCTGACTATGCCAGACAACAGCTACTGGTCCCTGGGAGAAAAAATCGGCATGGCCTGGAGCGATGGCAGGAGGCTAATTGGCAAGTCCAGAAATTAGCGATATAGAAGCAATCGAGCTGGTTTTGTCCAGATACGCTGTTGGCAGTCCAAAAAATATCTCGCCTGCCGCCGGCGGCATGATGAACCAGAACTGGTTTGTGGAAACCGACCAGGGCAGGTTTTTCTTGAGGAGGAGAAGCGAGTTTTTCGAGCCGGAGTCGATAGATTTCGAGCTTGACCTGGTAGACAGGCTGGCAAGGTCGGGCTTTCCCACACCCCCTCTGATTCGCACAATAGATGGAAGTCTCAGGCTCCAGCTCGGAGACGACAACTGGGAGCTGTACAAGTTCACCCAGGGCGAGAAGTTCGACGCCAGGAGCCTGTCCCAGACGAGAAGCGCAGCAGCTCTTCTTGCCAGGTTCCACAAAGAGGCTGCAAGGTGCAGAGCTGATGCAGGCGATCTGCCGTATCGTAAAGTCGAGATTGACCATCTCTCCTCATTAATAGGCAGATTCAAGGGCCACTTCGAGTCTGACCTCAAGTCGAAAGCAGGCGATCTGGGATTGATGGCTTTTAATCCGGTGATAAAATTCTTCTGCGACCAGGTCTCACTCTCTCTGAAAGGCGTCCAGGCGCTGTCCAATCAGCCGCTCGTACTGACACATGGGGACTTCCAGCCGTCCAACCTTCTGTTCAGGGGCGATGAAGCAATCGCCCTTCTGGACTTCGGAAATATTGCCCTATCCTACAGGGCCTATGACGTGGCCAGGGGAATGCTCAGCTTCTCTGTGCTCAGGCCCGGATACAAGAGGCAAGACGAGATCATGCCCCGCCTCGACCTGACCAGGGCCAGCGCATTTTTAAAGGCATACCAGTCCGAGCTTCCTTTGAGCCGTGAGGAGCTCTTTGCCTTTCCAGCCATGATGCGCGGCCTCTACCTCTTCGGAGTTGGATTTTACATGATGAGAGCGCCTGGACCCATAAACCAGGCCAGGCTGCTGGCAAATGCCCTGCGGTTCATATGGTGGCTTGACAGATCTGAAGGAGAGCTGCTGAGCTTGCTTGGATTGAACTCATCAGCTTAATCTACTTCTGAGATTTATCTCCTGATTGATCTTCAGATTTATCTCCAGATTTATCTCCAGATT
>CAZXDN010000120.1:4978-6150 GCA_964639235.1 uncultured Methanotrichaceae archaeon
CAGATTTATCTCCAGATTTATCTCCAGATTGATCTTCGGGTTGATCTTCAGATTGATCTTCAGATTGGCCTTCTCCTATTTTCGACCATAAACGTTATCTCTAACCAAATGCATGCATCTTTGTCGAATACCAATATCGGAATAATGATCCAACTGGGGAGCATCTCAAATGCGATCCAAAATATTGCAGTCAGGTGACTTCACGAAGGCCATCTGGCTCTTAGATTCAATTATATATCTGCAGGAGACAAAAAGATGAGGATTTATGTATTTGCGCTGCTATGTGCATTTGCGGCTTTAGGAATAGCGACTCTGGCATCGTCTTCTGATCCTCTGGACCCAGGTCAGCTTGGAGAGTCGATGTCAATGCCCTTGCCGCTGGAGCTGGTCCAGAAGGCCAAGGAGGCAGGAGTAATTACCGATTCCTCTCTTGCCAATAGCATTTACTCAGATGGTACAGTGAACATTGGGTCTGGGACCGCTCAGGACAAGGCTATTGCAGAGTCTGCAGGAGTTATCACAAATCCCGGACCTGTGGACAGCTCAGCTGGCACCTCAACAGGAAGCTCTGCAGCTGATGCAACCGGTCCAGCAAACAGCCCTGCATCTGCGCAATCAGCTTCAAGTCAGGCGATAAACGCCACTGGCACATGGTCTCTTGATCTGAGAGACACAGCAGACAGGCACATGGATCTGAGCCTCTTCCAAAACGGCGCGGTGATCCTTGGATACGGCAGCATGAGCTCTGAGAATGAGACCCAGGGGGTCACAGTCAGCGGCTCGGTTGAAGAAAGTGGGCTCAACCTCTCAGTGACCACACTTAACACGCTTGACCTGTACAGACTAAAGCTAACGACATCTGGCAAGTCTGTGTCTGGAAACTACAACGCCTATGCAGCTGGCGGTGAGACCTGGTCAGGGACTGTGACAGGCACTGCACCGGCTTCTGGATCTGGCTCAAGCACTGCTTCGAGCTCAGGCGATGTGACAAATAGCTCGAACAACGCAGGTGCAGCGACAAATGCCAGCGCCAGCGGGACAGCTCAGATGACTGCTTCAGGGGGCGCAGGCCCAGTTGATCAGACAGCAGGTCAGTCAGCTGCAAGTCTTGGCAGCGGCGCCAGCACTTCAGGCTCGTCTGTGGGCTCTTCAACAGGCACCTCAACAGGCTC
>CAZXDN010000121.1:0-5962 GCA_964639235.1 uncultured Methanotrichaceae archaeon
CTCTATGTCTCTATGTCTCTATGTCTCTGTGCCTCTGGCCCCTGTGGTGAAGTCATAAGCTCTCTGCTCAAATTCAGAGGGACATATTTGACCATAAAACAGCAAAGAATCACAAAAGAGAGGTCAAAAGAAAATACTGGATGCTATTTTCCCTGCTTCAATGCAAAGGCCATCCTCTGCAGGACTGTCGCATTTGAGAGGAGAGCGACTGCCACCACCATCCAGCCAAGCAGTTCTGGGCTGTAGAGGCCAAGCGCCATTCCTATGTATAAAAGGATAAGCCTCTCGGCGCGCTCTACGAGACCCCCCATCTTCTTTTGCATCTCAGGGTCTTTTACCAGGCCGCGGTGATCTGCATAGGCCCTGACGAAGCTGGTCATGAGCGAGCCGAACAAGAGGACGAAGACCCAGACCTGCACAGGGATTGAAAGGTATTCCATTTCGCCAAGGTAGATCATGATTCCCAGAGCCAGGAGAGCCTCCACATACCTGTCCAGGACTCCGTCTACGAATGCTCCTTTAGTCGAAGCAGTTCCTGTAGCCCTCGCCACAGCTCCATCCACCATATCTATGAATCCAGATATGGCAAAAAATGCGAGCCCTAAGGCCAGGCTGTGCAATGCGAGAGACGCAAACCCTGCAAATGCTACAGCCAATGCGAGAACTGACCAGGCGGTCGGGTGAAGCCCCAGGCGTGACAGGGGGAGCAGGAGCCTGTCGACATCCCTGGAGTTCAGGTTCGCTTTGAGCATGTGCTTTAGAGGCGGCCGAGGAACCTCTCCATCCTGTCCAGAGCCTCTATCAGCTCCTCCCTGGAGGTGGCATAAGAGCAGCGCAGGAAGCCCTCGCCGCTCTGGCCAAAGACTGACCCAGGAACCACCGCCACCTTTGCCTCCTTTAGCAGGCGCTCTGCGAACTCCTCAGATGAGAGCCCAGTGGACGCCACCGATGGGAAGGCGTAGAAAGCTCCCCTGGGCTCGAAGCAGTCGAGGCCAATCCTATTGAGGCCTGAGACGAACAGACGCCTGCGGAGGTCGTACTCGTGCCTCATTCTGAGCATCTCATCTTTTCCCCTCTGGAGAGCTTCGAGAGCCGCAACCTGGGCCATGACAGGTGCGCAAAGCATTGTGTACTGGTGAACCTTGGTCATGGCAGATATGATCTCAGGTGCTCCCATTGCATACCCTATCCTCCAGCCGGTCATGGCGTGGGACTTGGACATGCCATTTAAGATCACAGTCCTCTCCTTCATACCCTCAAGCTGGGCTATGCTGCTGTGCTTTCCTGAGTAGCTGAGCTGGCCATAGACCTCATCTGAGATGACCAAAAGGTCGTTTTCCACAGCCACGTCTGCCACCTCTTCCAGGTCAGACCTGGTCATTATGGCACCTGTGGGGTTGTTGGGATAGCTCAAGACCAGGGCCTTGGTCCTATCCGTAATCGCGGACCTGATGTCCTCAGACCTCACCTTGAACTCCTCTGAGAGCCTGGTGGCAATGGGCCTGGCGGTTCCTCCGGCGAGAGTAATATCAGGCATGTAGGCCACATAGCAGGGCTCTGGCACTATGACCTCGTCTCCTGGGTTGAGAGTCGCCCTGAATGCCAGGTCCACAGCTTCGCTAACTCCTGTCGTGATCAGTATCTCCTCAGCAGGGTCGTAGTCCAGGCCAAGATCGGACCTGGTCTCGTCGGAGATGGACTCCCTGAGCTCTGGCATGCCCTTGTTGGAGGTGTAGGAGGTGCTCCCCGACTCCAGTGAGTAGATGCAGGCTTCGCGAATGTGCCAGGGGGTCACGAAGTCGGGCTCTCCCACACCAAGAGAGATCGCGCCGTCCATCTCAGAGACAAGGTCGAAGAACTTCCTGATTCCAGAAGGCGGCATCGACTGGACAGTGGAAGAGAGATGAGATGAGGGGTCCCAGGAGCGCATCCTCTCTTTTAGCCTCTGCTTCATGGGGTTACCACCAGCCGCTTTGGCTTTGGCTTGTCTGTGAGAACAACGCCGTGCTCCTTGTAGCTCTTGAGTATGAAGTGGGTGCAGGTGGACTGGATGCCCTCCAGGGGAGCTATCTTATCTGCCACAAAGAAGGCAACATCCCTCATGGACTTCCCGCGAACTGTAACCGAGAGGTCGTGATCGCCTGAGATCAGCCTGACTGAGTCGACCTCTGAGAATCTGGCGATCCTCTCAGCTACTGCATCGTACCCGGTCTTGCGCTGTAGGGCCACTTTCAGCTCGATGTTTGCGAAGACGTAGCCCTCACCAGTCTTTTCCCAGTCGATCAGTGTGATATACTTTCTGATGACGCCGGAGTCCTCCATAGCTGCGATCTCTTTGGCGACCTCCTCCTCAGGCCTGCCAAGAAGTGCAGATATCTCAGCTGGAGTTGCCCTGGCGTTCCCAGATAGGATCTCCAAAATCTCGTTCATAAGACCTCATATTTAGCTAAGCCATTCAATTATAGGCTTTGCGCTCAGAGTGATCTTAATCATATTCATATCTATGGAAAGTTATTAATACTCTTATTACAACTTTCAAAATATGAAGCAAATGAAGTGCCCCAAGTGTGGTTACCATTGGGAGACGAGAGTGAGCAAACCGAAAGCATGCCCCCGCTGCAAGACAAGGCTCGACATCAAGAGGAGCAGGCGGTCCTAGAAGTTTGGACCGTCTATCAAAACCGGCTTGAAGTTATGTCTGCCAGCCTTAGGAGATGGAACAGAGTAGCTCACATAGCTCTCAACCCAGCTGGAGTTCTCTTCGCCACCTGCGCTGAAGAAGTCTTTGAAGAACTCTCCAAAAACAGAGTTATTCTCAAAAAAACCGGCATTGGGAGTGATTGCGAACTGGACTGCAGTGCCAGAAGAGTTGGTGGAGTTGGCGGAGTTTGTGGCGTTGGCGCTCTTCGCAAGAAGATCAGCGCTCAATGCCGCAGAGGACTGGTTTGGAGTTCCTGAAAGAAAATCTTTTAGCTCCTCGATGTCGTTGTTCTCGGATGTGCCAATTCCAGTAACAGAAGGCTTTGCAGCAGCGCATGAGGCCAGCAGGGCCAAGACGAGAGCTGCTGTAAAACAAACTTTTAAATGATCTGAGGAGATATTATCACATCCAGAATATACTTATTGACTTTAAGGCAAAGGCCCAAAGTTCAAGCCCCGGGCGTGATTCGAACACGCGACCTGTTGATTACAAGTCAACCGCTCTGGACCAGCTGAGCTACCGAGGCCCACCCCGAAATACATGACATCTTGACTTAAAGGCTTTGCCCCATGCGCCTGGCGTCAGCGCATTATCTGCGTCTGCCCTCGCCTGTGAAGGCGGCGTGCGCCAGATCTGGCAACCCCGCCCTGAGAAGAATCGCTTTGCTGAAGCTCAATTATCCTATCCAGGCTCTTCAAAAGAGAGTATTTGGTGCCAGGATGTCGCGACTCAAAGCCGTCCAGGGCCTTATCCACCTCAACCGAGATCGCGTCCTTCTGGTGAGGGCACGTGCCAGGCGCGCACTGGGCATGAGCCTGGGAAGATGCGCGAAAGCAGCTGTCCGACAGTCCGCGCGAAAGTCCGTTTAATATGGCGTAGAGCCTGACCTCCCTCTCAGGCACCCTTCTAAGAGGCATTATAACCCTGACCTGATCCAGCCCCAGGCCCTGGATCTCTGAGAGGGACTCCATCTCTCCGCTTACGTACCTTTTGAAGGTCTCCAGTGCCAGGTCGTCCAGGCTGCAGCCAAGAGCCAGGGCATCTGCACCGATCTCTGAGGAGATCTTTCCCAGTAGGGAATACCTCATGGACCTGCACGACTGGCAGGGCGATTTCTCCTCAAGAGCCAGCTCATCCGCAGTTATGCCAAATTCGTCTCTGAAGCTGTAGGTCTGGTGAGGCACCTCAAGCCTGTCTGCAATCTCTCTAGCAAGGTCCAGGCGGTGGAGGCTGTAGCCGGATATCCCCTCGTCTACCATGACCGCCAGAAGCTCGACGTCTCTTCTCCTGGAGAAGATCTTCTTCAGCAGGCACAGGAGCGCGGAGCCGTTCTTGTCCCCGCTGCAGGCAACTGCCACCTTTGCCCCGTGGCCAAAAATCCCGGTCTCCCTGATGCTCTGCCTGACCTTCCTGGCCACATCGTCCTCGAAGTGAGGCCCGCACAGGCGCATGCCTGAGTACCTCTGAAATATGATCGCCCTGGAGCTGCACTTGTCGCACTTGGTCATCATCTCTGCCTGAAGGCGGTATGTATAAAAATTATGTCTCCTGCGGCATCAAGAATCAATCTCAAGGGGTCATGCTAATCTCAACTGGGTCCCGCTATCTTGAACCTCAACAGGGCTGCAATTCCTCCCAGCGACCTCAGCCGATCTCCGGGCTCAAACTCGGAGCTGAAGATGACGACCTTGCCCCTGGCGCTGGCCACTTCGCGCATCATCCTGTCTGTATCCGGCCTCCTGGCAAACTCGTCCAACACCAAGAGCGTCTCTACAGCGCCATAGCTCATGGCAGCCTCGACTTCTTTTACGCCATAGGCGGCTTTGCCGTCAGTTGCGATTTCCCTGAAGAGGTCGTCGATCAGCTTCGCCTCCTGCGCTATCCTGCTCGACTCCAGAACCTTGGTGATCGCGCCGCGGCGAAGCACCTCCTGGAACCCTGAGACGCCTATGGAGGATGCGTCGTCCATTGTGATCCTCTTGGCCAAGTCAGGATATTCTGAGTCAATTAGCTTCTTCAGGTCCTCTTTCGCGAACCCAGGGCCAGCCAAGATCACCTGGGTGCCCTCCTCGGCTGCCTCATCTATGGATTTGGCCACTTCGCGCAGGAACTGGCCCCTCCTGTCCTCGCCAGCGCCTTTTCCGCTCCCCATTCTTATGTCTGCTGCAGTCTGGATTCCGAACTGGCGCAGAACTCCAATGGTTGCCTCGCCCTCCTCAACCAGCGCCAAGACGACCTTGGGCCGCCTGGATTCAGCCACTGCGTCCGCTATCCTCTGGATCTGATCTGGCCTCCAGCGCTTGATTATAGAAAGCTCAGTTCCCACCTCGATGTTGAGGGTGTGGTAGGACCCGACGTCCTGGCCGCATTTTATCACGCCGTGGAGCCGCAGCCAGTTGGAGTACATGTGAAACTCAACGTCCTCCACACAGACCCCGAGGCGCACCGTCTTTCTCTCCATCTTCTCAGGCCTTGCCTTATCAGCAATTGCAGCAACTTTTCTGTGGGTCAGGGCAAAAACAAGGTCCCAGCGGCCTATGAGGTGCTTGAGGTGCCACAGGTCATCCAGGGATTCTGGCAGGAGTGATATCTCCCCCTCATCGCCTCGGAGGTTCTCTTTCAGGACGCGCATGTATACACCTCTAATCAAAAGGCTTAAATCATTGTGTGTTATGGGGATAGTTCGGGCCGCCATAACTCAGTTGGTAGAGTGTCTGGCTGTTACGTCCTAAAAGGGCACGCAGGAACCAGAATGTCACAGGTTCGAGCCCTGTTGGCGGCGCCATAAATTTTCTGGGCCTGTAGCTTAGTCCGGATAGAGCGCTCGGCTCATAACCGAGTGGTCGCCGGTTCAAATCCGGCCAGGCCCATCTCGACCAGGATTTTATGACCAGGAACTTGATTTCATGCTTTTGCGTTTAAAGCCATTTCAACATGAGGGCAATCAGCATTTAGATCTTTGGCCTTTGCGCTTCAATGTGATCCTGGAAAAGATAATGTGTGTTCGAGAACAGGGATATAAATCCAGATGATCAGGTCGATCAACTCCAGCACCCTCATCTGTGTTGTCCCCCGCTTGCGGGGTCAGGGGCAGCCCGCGCGGCGCCTGAGTGCACTAGGGCTTAAGCGCGCGAGATCCCCAGACGCGCGGGGCCCAGATAGCCGATGGTTATTTTTGTAAAAATCGATTTGAGCAGATTCTTGTGATTTATCTAACGCAATTAAGACATATCCAACACTCAGGTTTCCGCCTCCGGCGGC
>CAZXDN010000122.1:0-1563 GCA_964639235.1 uncultured Methanotrichaceae archaeon
GCGCTATTTAAAAAATAAAGAAAAATTGATTCGTATCGCCGAATTCGCAGCAAAACTAAGGATTGAGGATCTCTCTAGATCTGAGAAGAAACCCCTAACTCGAAGGCTCGATAAAAGCATCAGGAGGGCTCCAAGCTGCCTGCCTGGGGTCTGTCATCATCTTCCAACGAGGCGATCTATCTGATCGATCTGCGACTGCACCCAGCCGATAAGCGATTGCCAGGCTCCCGGAGAGTTTCTCTGCACAGGCAGAGGCTGCAGGCCAGATATGCGCACTGCCCTCTCAGACAGCCAGGAGTGCAAGTTTGATAAAACTTCGTCTTCCATTGGCCCCAGAGGCTGGACCCAACCACTGGCTGGGTAGAAGCTGTGGCCCAGTCCCGGATAGGTGATCAGCAGGTGGTCTGGATGCCTTGAGGCCATGAGCTTCTGCTCAAGCAGGAGCGCTCCCTTGGGCGGCACCTGGGTATCATTTTCTCCCTGGAGAATCAAAATGCTAGATGAGATGTTTACTATGATCTCCAGGTTATCTCCGAGGCCTGAGCTCGATCTGGTCCAGCCGCGACTTTGAGGCCCCGGACCAAAAGCTGCAGACTCGAACTGCTCTGAGAGCACGGGATTGAGCTCATTTTGGATGCTCAGCTGGCCATCGCCATCAGAGTCAAGGCCCATATACCAACGATATGTACCGGTGCTCCTCTCTATCATGCCTGATGCCTTGAGTGGCGCGTTTGGCTCTGCTTCAGACCCGATAGTTGCCTCCATCTCCTCCACAGAGAGAAAGCCATCATGGTTTACGTCTACTGCTTCCTCTGCATATGCTGTGGGTCTGATGACTATCTGGAAATACATCATCTCTGTCAGATTCAGGGCAAAGGGCGACAGAAGCACAATCTGTTTTACGCTTGAGTTTGTGGCTGCAATTTCAGACGCGATCGCAGTGCCCTCTCCGTGGCCTATTAAGGTTAAGTCGTTTTTGTCTACCTCTGGCTGGATCGACAACAGAGAAAATGCCCTTTCTGCATCGTCTCGGAGGTCCTCGAACTGCGCTCTCTCCAGCACGCTGGAGTTCGTAACTGCGCCTCCCAGGCCCACTCCTCTTTTGTTGTACCTGAGAACTGCAAAGCCTCTCTTTGAGAGGTACTCAGCAATCTGCCTAAAAGGCCTGGATGAGCGGTTTGATCCGGCCACCTGTGCAGGGTGGTACTCGTCCATGTCCATAGCGCCGCTGTCCTGAATGAGCAGCACTCCGGGAAACGTCCCGTTTGTCGCAGCAGGCACTGTCAGCTGGGCATCCACAACTGAGCCGTCGCTCAGGTTAAAAGAAAGGTTCCTGTAGATCACAGTCTCCAGGCTGCCCAAATCTCCCTGGCCATAAGACCCACAGCAGCAGATGATCAACGCCAGGGCCAGGAAAACCAGAGCAGTCCGGAAACAGACACGCAGCTCAGGATTCGAGGCATCTTTTGATCTCAAGCCATCTCCTCAGCCATAAGCATCTTCACAGCCACAGTTAGCCCTTTCCTCAAATGCCTCTTTCCTCAGTTGCTTCATTCTTCAGTT
>CAZXDN010000122.1:1663-5958 GCA_964639235.1 uncultured Methanotrichaceae archaeon
CTTCATTCTTCAGTTGCTTCATTCTTCAGTTGCTTCATTCTTCAGTTGCCTCAGCACTCTTCAGTTTACCTCCATCATCCGAAGGTCGAATGTCAGGTCCTTTCCTGATAGTGGATGGTTCAGGTCCAAAATCACCTTCGAGTCCGACACCTTTGTCACCACTGCTTGAACCAGGCCGCTGCACTGTCTGATGAGGATGGCCTTTCCAGTCTCAGGAACAAGGTAAGAAGGCAGACATCTCCTGTCGTACTCCCTGACCAGATCTTCGGCATGAGGCCCATAAGCCCTGGTTGCAGGAATCCTGACGGTCTTTGAATCGCCTGGCGCCATGCCTATCACAGCATCGTCCAGACCAGGGATGAACTCTTCGTCCCCAATTTTGAACTCTAGAAGTCCGCTCTTCTCTGAGGAATCGAAGATCTTTCCATCATCAAGCCTGCCGATGTATTGGACCTTTACGGTATCTCCGCCTTTTGCCTGTTGCATCTTCTTCCTCCCTTTCTGCCAAGCATTAGCATGGAAATGAGCGCACTGTGCAGCCATAGCTAAGCAAATAACATCTTGCATTCACATCTTATATTCCTTTCGGGCAATTTCCGAAATTATATTAGATTCAGGCAGTGGACCTTGTGTTGGACAACCTCTATAGCTGAAATATAGCGCCAATAGCGCCACCCAAATCCTCGTGTTTTTACAGCTGGCGTTCTTGATAGCGAACTTCTTAAGCGCTGCAAAGTGGCATCCTATCCTATTAAGCCAGAAGGCATTGGTTGGAGTTAAAACAATTTCTACATTATTGCCAGGAGATGGGCAGGGACAAGCTCGCCATGAAGCTGGCGGCTGTGTCGTTAGTTGTAGCTGGAATCAGGCTTATCCCGTGACAAATATCCAGACCGCGCCCGAATCATGCTAAAATCAGTATGAGATGAGCTGATTCCGCAGATAGTCCAAAACAGCCTTAAAACCATCCAGAGCCGAGCCAAAACTCGATGAGCTTGAGGTCCTGTGCTGAGATCATGAATATTCTATGTTAAAATTATTTAATTACCATCCTTGCATTTAAATAGATCCACGCATAGTTAGGTGAGGGGAAGATCATAGTTAGATCAGGAGCAATATCTCATGGATGATTTTAAGGGAAAATTTCCGTATATTCCAGACAGGATATCGGGCCTGGCAGAGCTAGCCTGCAACCTGTGGTGGTCCTGGCACCCTGAGGCCAGGAGGCTCTTCTACATGCTCAATAGGACAGGCGTTGAGCAGGCCACCCAAAACCCAGTGGGAAAGCTTCACAGCATGAAGAAAGAGGCTCTGGACGAGGCTGCCAAAGACCCGAGGTTTCTCAGACATTACGATGCAGTGATGGCCAGGTTCCACTCTGACTTAGACGTAAAAGGAGGCTGGTTTGCTCAGAAGATCGCAGACCCTGAGACCTCCACCATTGCCTATTTCTCTGCTGAGTATGGCCTGCACCACTCTTTGCCCTTCTATGCAGGAGGTCTCGGCTTTTTGGCGGGCGATTTCCTCAAGGAGTGCAGCGACCTCGGAGTTCCGACTGTTGGAATCGGCTTCATGTACCCTGAAGGCTACCTTCGCCAGAGATTGTCTCCTGACGGCTGGCAGATGGGCGAAAGCGAGGCTCTGGACAGGGAGCACGCCCCGATTTGCAAGGTCATGGACGATGACGGTCAGCCGCTGTCAATCAAGGTCCCAATAATCGAGCTTCCCATATACCTGGAGGTCTGGAGGGCGCAGATAGGAAGAGTGCCCCTCTACCTGATAGATACCGATGTTGAAGGAAACGATCCCTGGAACAGAGGCATGTCCTCCAGGCTTTACATAGGAGATAGAGAGCAAAGGCTGATACAGGAGATAATTCTCGGCATCGGCGGAACTCAGATCTTGAACGCTCTGGGCATAAAACACTCGGTCCTGCATTTAAACGAGGGCCACTCAGCATTCGCCATACTTGAGAGGATAAGGGAGATGGTTCAAAAGGGGCTGAGCTTCAGGGATGCAGCTGAGGCTGTCAGGTCAACCACAGTCTTCACCACCCACACTCCTGTTCCCGCAGGCCACGACGTCTTTCCATTCGACATCATGGCCAAGTACTTCGACTCCTATATCCCTCTTCTGGAGCTGAGCCAGGATGAGTTCTTCCAGATGGGCGTGGATCCTAAGGACCCAAAGGCTGGCTTCAACATGACTGCCTTTGCCCTGAAGATGTCTGTCTACAGGAACTGCGTCAGCAAGAAGCACAGGGAGGTTGCGGTTGACATGTGGAAGCACCTCTGGCCTGACCTGCCCGAAAGCAGAGTGCCCATAGACTACATCACAAACGGCGTTCATCTTCCAACCTGGCTGGACTCTAGGCTAATGGCCTTATTCGATAAGTATCTCGGTCCAAACTGGCTATCTGACCACGACAATCCATACATCTGGGAGCTTGTGGACGATATACCTGATGAAGAGCTCTGGAGAACCCACAGGCTGCTGAAGATGGTGCTGATAGGAAACGTCCAGGAGAGGGCGAGGGAGAGATGGTTCTATGACCGTGCTGACCCGAACATAGTCATGGCCTCAGGCATCATGTTCGATCCCAATACACTGACGATAGGCTTCGCTCGCAGGTTTGCCACCTACAAGAGGGCGACTCTGATCCTCCAGGATGAGCCCAGGCTCAAGAGGATCTTGACTGACGAGAGCAGGCCAGTCCAGATAGTCTTCGCTGGAAAGGCCCATCCGAACGACAACGCAGGCAAGCTCCTGATACAGAGGATCTTCAACGCTGCAAAAGATGCCTCATTCGGCGGCAGGGTCGCCTTTGTTGAGGACTACGATGAGGAGCTCGCCCAGTACATGGTCCACGGAGTAGACGTCTGGCTGAACAACCCGCTGCCGCCTTTTGAGGCTTCGGGGACCAGCGGCATGAAAGCAGAGGTCAACGGCACTCCTCAGCTCAGCGCCATGGATGGATGGTGGATTGAGGGCTACAACGGCAAGAACGGCTGGGGCTTCGGCGAGCAGTCAGGCGAGGCTTCGGACAATAAGGACTCGGAAGAACTTTATAGCATCCTTGAGAGAGATATCATTCCACTGTACTATAGCGGAGGTATAGGCGGCGTGCCCAGGGGCTGGGTCCAGGTGATGAAAGAATCTATAAAGACCACTGCCCCGCAGTTCAGCGCCAGAAGGATGGTCAAAGAGTACTGCACCAAGTTCTACAAGCGCGCGCTGAAGTCGGCAGTGCAGCAGCCCATAAAGCCCTTCTGAGACGCTAAGGGCCCCGAAATGCGGGAGGCGCTCTGCAAGCTAAGCCGCTGAAGCGTTCTGGCATTGAGCAGAGAAGCGTTCTGGCATTGAGCAGAGGATGGATACAGTAGAAGATAATATTCGAAGATGGAGACATGACAGCGAACGATGCCCTGGAGACAGTCTTGGAGTATCACAGAGCCACAAAGCACCGCCCTGGGGCATACGCTCGCGGCCCTGGGAGGATGGACTGGGCAAACGAGCCTAAACCCTTCAGGCGATATCTGGGATCAAAGCTGATCGAGCTTGAAAAGCAAGAGGCTGAAGGGACTTCTGGCTTAAACCGCGACGGCATATCCAGGTTTTTCTACTCAAGCCTGGCCATATCTGCCTGGAAGAGCAGCGGCGGCGCAAAATGGTCTCTGAGAGTTAATCCATCCAGCGGAGACCTACATCCCACTGAAAGCTACCTGATCTGCAGCAGTGTCGATGGAATAGGCGATCTCCCCGGAGTTTACCACTACTCACCAGAGGTGCACGGCCTCGAGCTCATCTCTGAGATTCCAGATGGCCTCTGGGACAGGCTTTGCCTGGAAGACGACGCTTTTTTAGTCGGGCTGTCGTCCATCTTCTGGAAGGAGGCATGGAAATATGGCGAGAGGGCCTTCAGGTATTGTATGCTCGACATCGGCCATGCAATAGCGGCTCTGAGCATATCAGCCTCATGCCTTGGCTGGAGGCTTGAGCTTCTCGACCACATCGGCACTGATGAGATCGATTCGATCCTGAGCATGCCTGTGGGAGGCGAGGGCGAGACAGAGCGCTCTGACTGCCTTCTTGTGATCTACACAAAGGGAAGCGAGAGCACCTCAGGGAGAAGTGTTGAGGCGCCGATTCCGCCAGGTGTGGCATCCGAGTTCAAAGGCCTTCAGCATCAGGGCGAAGCCAACAGGCTCTCTTCCGGGCACGTCTCCTGGAGCATAATTGATGACGTGTCACACGCCTCCACAAAGCCGCGCACTTCTGTGGCCACTAGAGCTCTG
>CAZXDN010000123.1:0-5890 GCA_964639235.1 uncultured Methanotrichaceae archaeon
ATTCAATCACCACTTTGATCTATCCATAGCGCCTCTATTAGGTCGAGATGATAGACACCGACCCGAGCACAGCCGTGTACTCAGGCCTCAAGCGCGCAGGCATCGACTTTGTGGCGAGCGTCCCCTGCGTCAACCTCAAAGACCTCCTGCCCATGATCGCCGACGATCCAGAAATCGTTTACGTGCCTGTGACCCGCGAGGAGGAAGGCGTCGGGATGTGCGCTGGAGCCTGGCTTGGGGGCATGCGCCCTGCTCTCCTCATGCAAAACTCTGGCCTTGGAAACTCGATCAACGCCCTGGCTTCGCTCGACCTTCTCTACGGAATTCCGCTCCTGATGGTGATCAGCCACAGAGGTGGTCTCGGCGAGAAGATCATAGGCCAGGTGCCTATGGGCCGCCTGACTGAGCCCATCCTGGAGCTGATGGGAGTTCCTTATTACGCTCCGCAGCCCGACTCAGCTGAGGAGACAATCGCCCTGGCCTGGGAGACGTCTGAGATAGAGTGCGTGCCAGCTGCAATCCTTCTGGAGATCGGGTTCTGGGGGCAAAGATGAGGAGAATCGATGCCATCTGGACTGTGGCCTCAAGCGCAGAAGACGCTCTGATTGTGTGCAACCTCGGCTTTCCCAGTAGAGAGCTCTACTCTGTTGCAGATCGCCCTTCAAACTTCTATATGCTCGGCTCCATGGGCTTATCGTCTTCAATTGGGCTGGGACTTGCTCTGGCCCGTCCTGAGAAGAGGGTGATCTCGATAGATGGTGATGGTGCAGTCCTGATGAACCTCGGCACACTGACCACGATTGCCAGCTTTGCCCCTCAGAACTACCTTCTGGTCATAATGGACAACTGCGCCTACTGCTCCACAGGCTGCCAGCCGACTGCAACTGCAAAGTGCACAGACCTGGCGAGAGTTGCAGAAGCGTCAGGAATCAAGAACGTCCGCAGCGCCTCAACTCAGGAGGAGCTGGCTTTGGCAATAAAAACGGGCGGTGTGGTTGTTGCAAAGGTCGAGCCTGGAAACGCAGACGCGCCCATAATCGACATTTTGCCGCACCAGATACTTGAGAGGTTCAGAGAGATATCCTCTCAGCCATCTGGGAGACCTTGAAGGAGCCGTCCAGGATTTTTTCCCTTAAAAGCTCTGCTAGCTTGAGGGCCCTTCTCCTGTCCGACTGGCGGAGGACCACAGGTATTGACCTGTCTTTAAGCCTGATGGCGCCCATCTCGCAGCTGAATGCCCTGCCTTTGCAGACAGCCACACAGGCCCCGCAGTTGAAGCAGAGCGTCTCATCCACGCTTGCCCTGGAGCCTTCGAAGCTCACAGCGCCCATCGGGCAGGTCCTGGCCACGCTGCAGCTCTCGCAGCCCACACACCTATCAGACACGAACTCTACCCTTAAGTCCACGCCATCCCACACCTGGCCGTAATCTGCCTCGCCTATCTGGAGCCTTGTGTTCACGTCCATTATCGGAAGAGGAATTTCCCTGTCGAGCTGAGCTATGGCATCGATAATGGACTGAGAAGTCACTGGAATTGGAACCGCCCAGGAGGCTATGCACTCAGGGCCTGCAGATGTCAGAAATCCGCCCATGTACTCAGGGTCCATCTCGTGCATATCTGCAAAGCCCGACAGGTTTGGCCTCTGGGCAGTGCTCCTCGTCCCTGGGCCGAGCACATAGCCTTTGGCGCCGTTTATGAGGACCCTTGTACCTATGCCAACTGCGTCCAGGAGCGGATCGTTCTTCAGGGGATTTATCTGGCCGCAGCCTGAGAAGGTCGCTCCGCTGCTGTTCGGGCTAAATCCCTCTGAGTGGAATATAGTGGACACCGGCAGCTTGCCTGGGTTTACGAACGCTGAGTAGTTCATAAAAGCGTGCCTTGAGCCGAAGAGGCGGGCGTGGGGCATCTCATCTAGCCCGACCTCTGAGTTGAGGCGCCTGCCGTCTGGAAGCTCTATTTCCACCAGGACAGATCGTCTCTCCACAAGGTCTCTGAAGAGGTGGCCTCCACCATATCTCGGGTCAAGAACGCTGTGTGCAGTGCCAAAGACTATCAGGTCCAGAATTCCGAGGTTCTCATTTGGACAAGGCCCCACCTGAGCAGGAACTCCGTTTATCCAAGCGGACTTTGCCCTCAGGAAAGATCCGGGCCTTGCCACTGGAAATGAGAGGACAGAGTAAGTCCCGCTCATGACTGCCCTTGTGGCAGCTGTGACCACGTCTGCCTCAGGCCTTTTTCCAGAGGCCACCATGTCGCAGACCTCCTGGGAGGTCATGACAACGGCCGTGCCCTTCTCTATTCTCCTGGATATGTCCAGAAAAGACTTGCACAAGAAGATCCAGCTCCTCAGGATGCTGCGTCGCGTTTGGTTTATCAACTTATCGAAGTTCGAGTACTTCTGTACTCCAGATAAACAAGGAGAGCCGCATTTCAACTTTTCAGGGACACCTGATGAAAGAGGACTGCACTGAGGCACTCTTGAAGAAATATCCCGATTAGATATTATAGACGCATGGCTGAGTTAAAAATTTATGTTGAAGTTCGCATTACACAAGAGTACTATTGTAGGAATTGAGCAAAACGTTATCCGTTCCGGGACCAATTATCCTCGCGACGGGAAACTGCTTTATACGGATCTGGTCTCCCATGAAGGAGAAGTCGTCTTTAAAGGTGATCAAGCTTGAAGAAGCTAATTCCTGTGGCGATCCTGGCAGCTGTGATGGTCTTTGCTGGCTGCATCTCTAATCCAGAGAAGGCAGACGGCAACGCCACCACTCTGCGAATAGGATATCAGCCCAGCACCCATCAGATAGCAGAGATGGTTGCTATGGAGAAGGGCTGGTTCCTGGAGGATCTCAAGCCCTATGGCATAACTGATGTAAAGGATTTCGAGTTTCCCTCTGGACCTCCTGAGATGCAGGCAATGCTTGCAGGAAGCCTGGATGCTGCATATGTTGGAACAGCTCCCCCTATCTCAGCCATCTCTGAGGGATTGGATGCAAAGATCGTGGCTGCTGTGAACACCAATGGCTCAGACCTGGTCTTGAAGCCTGGAACCGAGTACACCGGACCCCAGTCCTTGGTAGGACTGAGCATAGGCACCTTCCCGCCAGGCTCCATACAGGACACTGTCTTCAAGCACTGGCTGGAGCAGTCTGGAGTAGACGAATCCAAGATCAAGATCCTGGCAATGGGACCTGGAGATGCAGTCACTGCCATCTCAGCAGGCAAGGTTGACGGAGTGCTCCTGCCCCACCCAAGCCCGGCGATAATTGAGGACGAGGGAAGAGGCGAGTCTGTAGTCCAGTCGGGCGAGATGTGGCCCAACCACGCCTGCTGCAGCCTGGTCGTCAGCGGAAAGCTGATCAGAGAGCGCCCAGACCTGGTAGAGCAGTTAGTCAAGACTCACATCAATGCAACTGAATGGGTCAACGCTCATCCAGAAGAAGCTGCCCGAATATACGCCAACAAGACTGGCCAGGACCTCAAGATGGTCGAGGACTCGATCAAGACATGGGACGGCAGATGGGTCTCTGACCCCAATGTACAGATACCATCAACAGTCGAGTACGCCAAAATCGACTACCAGATGAACTACACCCAAAAGGAGCTGACAGAAGAGGACCTCTTCGACACCAGCTTCTATGCCAAGGCGAAGTCGTCTTGAGGTGGCCGTGATAGAGGAGCTTGTAGACTCTGTGAGGAAGCAGTGGGTCCAGGCGCTATCATTGGCGTGCCTACTGGCAATCTGGCAGCTGGCGGCGATGATGGTAAACGACACCCTGATGCTGCCCAGCTTCCTGCAGGTCCTGACCGCCTTCTCCAGCAGCTGGAGGGCGATACTGACAGAGGACCTGCCAACAAGCCTCCTCCATTTTGCAATCGGGATGGTTGCAGGCGCTCTGGTGGCAATGCCGATAGGCATGGGCATGGGGTGGTCCAGGACGGCAGACAGGGTATTCGACCCGATAATTGAGCTTCTCAGGCCCATACCGCCCCTGGCATGGATCCCATTTGCCATAGTATGGTTTGGCCTGACCCACGAGTCAGCAGGGTTCATAGTCTTCATAGGCGCCGTATTTCCAATACTGATCAACACCTATGTGGGCTTCAGAAGCCTGCCGAGAGTCTACGTGGAGTCGGCAAAGGTACTTGGGGCTACAAAAGACAGGGACCTGATAAGGTACGTGGCATTTCCACACGCTCTGCCATCGATTGCAGGTGGCGTGAGAATCGCCATGGGAATTGCCTGGATGTGCCTTGTGGCTGCAGAGATGTTCGGGGTGAGCACAAGCGGCCTTGGATACAAGATATGGTCGTTCTACTACCTGCACAAGATGGACCAGGTCATGCTCTACATGATCATCTTGGGACTGCTCGGCCTCCTGATAGACCGCACCTTCAGGTACATCGTGGAAGACAGGATGCTCAAGTGGCGCATAGGGCTCACTCAGTGATGCTACATCCGCACGAAGCCAGAAATCTGAACAGACAAGAACTTTAAAGAGGGCGAGCCTGCGGCGTTATCTCTTTGGTCGGGGCACTACGCCTCAAGCTCTCCGCTCTCCAGCATCTTTTTTATGAAATACTTTGCAGAAGAGGCAGGATACCCTATCTGCTTGGCAATCTCCCTCTGAGAGGGCCTGGGGTTCCTGGACCATAGCTGCTTTATCTGGCTTATGGCCTCGATATTCTCAGAAAGCCTGGGCCTTCTTGCCCTGTCGAGGCAAGGCTCCTGATCCTCGCATGCCAGATCCTGGTCCTCTGGCTCGAGCTCCTCGTGTATGAACCTCAAGGCCTTCTGGGAGATCCCCTTCAAGATCAGCTCTGAGGCCAGCCTCTTCAGGGTCTTGCCCTGGATGATCGCCTCTGCCTCAAGGCCCATGTACGCCTCTGGGGTTATCTCTATCCTGGTGTATCTGCCGCTTGGCATAATCTCAAAGCCACCTTATTGGCTAACGCATGCGCCTAAATTCTAGCCAACTTCAGTCCCAGTTGATCCTGGGCTGAGGCCTCATGAACTCGTCTATGTCGTCTACCTGGTAGAACTCTCTGGACCTGTCCCAGACCTTCTCTTCAGCCTCAGACCTGATCTCTGATACGTCCTCTTCGCTGAGTATCCCCCTGGTCACCAGGGCTCTGAGCATCTCATCTATAACCTCAGCCTGAGCTGCGATCAGGCTTTGCATCCTGGACATCTGTGGCTGGAAGAGCCTTGCCAGAGGGCGGTCTCTCTCGTCGTAGCTCTTGTCTATGAGCACGAGCTCGTATTTTATCCCGTCTGTGTGCTTGGACCAGAGAATGGTCTTGCTGAACCTCATCTGCCGCAGCTCATCGCTTATGCCCTGCCTCACCACCTGTATGTAGCCGCCCTGCTTCATCAGCCTTCGAAGCTCAGCGTCCTGCTCCTCAGAGGCGAGCACTCTAGCCTTGATGCTCAGGTCGTCGCAGTCGAACTCCTCCTCGTAGAAGTACGGACGAAGCACCAAGCCCCCTAGATTTAGACCATAAACCTTCAGTTCCTCTACCTCATCCAGCTGTATTATGTGGCAGTAATCTGGAGAAAGCTCGTTGCCAACCGTGCTGAAGGAGCTCTCTGTGATCTTCCACCTCCCTGTGATCCTGCCTTCGCCATTTGTAGAGCAGATGTCCTCCATCTCTGCTTTCTTTATGCCAGTCATCAGCATCTCGTGAGCCTGGGGCGACTGTACCACCAGCCCCACACGAACTCTTCTGAGCTCTGACCCGGTGTGCTTAGAGGTGAAGGTGGACTCCTCCTCCACGTAAACTGCCACCTCTTTGCCTGAAAAGTAAACGTACATCTAGGTAGTCCCCTTGGGACATGGTGATTTAAATTACATGAGGTTTGCGGCATTGAGCAGATGATGT
>CAZXDN010000124.1:0-1495 GCA_964639235.1 uncultured Methanotrichaceae archaeon
TTGGTGTTAATGCCAAATTTAATCTCCTGCGAGCTTCTATCATCGATAGAGTGATGAGATGGAGAACTACGATGTAGCTGTGATTGGTGCAGGGTCCGGCATGCACGTCGCCTCAAGTGCGGCAGCTGAAGGCATGAGTGTCGCACTGGTCGATCCCGGTCCCATAGGCGGCACCTGCCTGAACACTGGGTGCATTCCTTCTAAAGTTCTGATATACCCTGCGGATGTCATCAGGTCTCTGCAGGATGCGGCTTTTGTAGGAGTTGAGGCAAGCCTTGAGAAGGTGGACTTCCCTCTGATCATGAAGAGGATGCGATTTATAGTCGAGCGAGGCAGGTCGAACATCGAGCGCGCCTTGGAGCTGGAGGAGAACCTGACCTGGCATAAAGGCAAGGCAGAGTTTATCGGGGATCACATCCTGAAGATAGGAGATATCACCCTGACCGCTCCCAAGATCGCCATAGCCACAGGCAGCAGGACGCTCGTTCCCCCGATAAAGGGCCTGGTGGAGGCTGGATACCTGGACAACGCCTCTTTGCTTGAGCTTGAAGAACCTCCTGAGAGCCTGATCATAATCGGGGCTGGGTACATCGGCTCTGAGTATGGCCACTTCTTCTCAGCAATCGGGACTGATGTGACAATACTGGGGCGAAGCCAGAACGTCCTGGACAGGGAAGAGCCTGAGATCTGCGCCATAATCAAGAAAGCCCTGTCCAAGAACATGAACCTGCTGACTGGATACGAGGTGCTGGAGGTCAAGGCCGGTGGCGGGAAAAAGGTCGTATCTGCCAGGAAGGTGAAGGACGGGAAAATCCACGAGTTCGAGGCTGAAGAGGTGCTTCTAGCTACTGGAAGGACGCCCAACTCAGACTTCCTCAAGCCTGAGAAGACTGGAGTTGAGACCGACCCTCATGGCTGGATAAAAGTGAACGGTTGGCTTGAGACCACGTCTCCAGGAATCTGGGCCTTTGGAGACGTCATTGGCAAGTGCATGTTCAGGCATACCGCCAACTACGAGGCAACTGTGGTTGTGCACAACATGTTCGGCGATGAGAAGCAGGAGGCGGATTATCATGCAGTCCCTCATGCAGTCTTCACTTATCCTCCTGTGGCAGGAGTTGGGATGAAAGAGGCTGAGGCGATCTCTTCTGGCCGAAAGATCCTGGTGGGAAAGGCCTCGTACATCCAGACTGCAAAGGGCTATTCTATGGCAGAGGAGAACGGATTTGTCAAGGTCATTTTAGAGGAGGAGACCGGCAGGATCCTGGGCTGCTCTGTGGTGGGGTCAGAGGCCCCAGAGCTTGTCCAGCAGGTCGTCTACCTGATGAACTCCGACTACCAGGACCTGATGCCTGTGATCCGATCGCAGATAATTCACCCGACGATAAGCGAGGTTATGATTCACGCTTTCAACAGCCTGGAGCGTCCAGAAATCCTCCGCAGAGGCGGGGTTGAGGGTGAAGGCAAAGGCGAGAGTGATGGCAAAATTGAGGGC
>CAZXDN010000124.1:1595-5735 GCA_964639235.1 uncultured Methanotrichaceae archaeon
CATTGACCAGTTGGAGTCGAGAAGGCTAAGGGCAATGGAGACAGGGCATAATATTATGGCAAACATTGCCGAAAATCTTTATGTAAGATCGAGTCCAATGCTCAACTCGAAAACTGCAGCTAAATCCTCAACTTGAATATGGATGTGTTGAATATGGCCCAAAAATACAGGTGTACCGTCTGCGGGTACATATATGATCCAGATCTCGGAGACCCAAGCTCCGGGGTTAAGCCCGGCACTCCTTTTGAAAGTCTGCCAGATGACTGGTCTTGCCCACAGTGCGGAGCTTCGAAGAGCGATTTCGAGAAGATCTGATCCGGTGGTGTGACAATTGAGCCTGATTAGAGAGATCAAGCCCGGCGTTGACTGGGTTGGAGCCATAGACTGGGACAGGAGGCTCTTCGATGCCCTCATACCGCTGCCAAACGGGACGAGCTACAACTCTTACTTGGTCCGCGGCTCTGAGAAGACTGCGCTCATAGATGCAGTCGACCTCACCAAGGCCGACGTTCTCGTGGACAACCTGGACGATCTGGGGATAGAGAACCTCGACTACCTGGTCTCTCAGCATGCTGAGCAGGACCACTCAGGTACAATCGAGATCCTGCTGGACCTGTACCCGGGCATGGTGGTGAAATCAACTCAAAAGTGCAAGGAGCTTCTGATCGAGTTTGAGATCGCCTCTGACCAGGAGGTTCAGGCTGTGAGCGATGGAGAGAAGCTGGACCTGGGAGGAAAGACCTTCGAGTTCATACATGCGCCCTGGGTGCACTGGCCAGACACAATGTTCACCCACCTGCCAGAGGACAAGATCCTTTTTACCTGCGACTTCCTGGGGTCTCACCTGGCCACAAGCGACCTCTACGCTCTTGATGAGGGGACTGTGTACGGGTCTGCCAAGAGGTATTATGCTGAGATAATGATGCCCTTCAGGCCCCAGGTCAAGAGGCACCTCGATCGGGTCAAGAGCCTGAATCCTGAGATCATAGCTCCGAGCCACGGCCCAATGTACAACCGGCCGAAGTTCATCTTCGATTCGTACGCCGACTGGGCCTCAGACCAGGTCAAGAACGAGGTGGTGCTGCCCTATGTCTCAATGCACGGCGCCACAGCTGCGATGGTCGAGTACTTCGTAGATGCACTGATCCTGAGGGGAATAGGCGTCAGGAGGTTCGACCTGACAAAGACCGACATTGGAGAGCTGGCAGAGTCGCTTGTGGACGCAGCAACTCTCGTCGTGGGATCTCCGACCATACTTGCAGGAGCGCACCCTCTGGCGTTGTACGCGTCCATACTGGCAAACGCTCTCAGGCCCAAGACCAGGTTTGCATCGATCATCGGCTCTTATGGCTGGGGCGGAAAGATGGTGGAGCAGATAACCGCTGCAATTCCAAACCTGAAGGTTGAGGTGCAAAAGCCGGTTGTAGCAAAGGGATTCCCCAAAGAGGAGGACCTAACAGAGCTGGACCGCCTGGCAGACGACATCCTGGCCAGGCACAAATCCCTTGGGATAATTGAGGTATAGGAGGCCACTTCTGATCCCCGGCTTGGACCCCCAGACGTTCTATGTCCTGATCCTGCTTGCCACCGGAGTGCTGGTGGGGTTCGCCTCAGGGCTTCTGGGAGTCGGCGGCTGCTTCATAATGGTCCCTGTCCAGTTCTGGGCTCTGTCCGCTATGGGCCTGGACCAGACCCTGGCCACAAGAGTGGCCTTCGGAACTGGCCTAGCAGTCGTGCTTCCAACTGCTGCCAGCGGATGCCGGGGCCACAGCTGCCAGGGCGTTGTCCTCTGGAAGCCAGGGATTGCCCTTGGTCTCTCAGGCCTGGCTGGAGCGCTGCTGGGTGGCACAATTGCCGCTCACCTCCCTGGCGAGATCTTGAGAGTCATCTTCGGCCTGGCCGTCACTGCAGGGGCTTTGAGGCTCGTCTTCTCAGGAAAGATCAAGCCTGGAAAGCCAAAAGAAGGCCTTTTTTACTATATCCTGTGGGGCTTTCCAATAGGGATCGTCTCAGGAATGAGCGGGATTGGGGGGGGCATGCTCATGGTCCCGGCGATGGTCGTTGCAATGGGATTTAGCATGCACCAGGCAGTGGGCACATCGAGCGTGGCCATAGCCCTGAACTCCATAGGCGGGATCATCTCCTATGCCGTAAACGGCTTAGGTGTTCCGGGGCTTCCCGCGTACTCCATAGGCTACATAGACCTCCTGCAGTTTGCCCTGCTGGCGGGGACAAGCGTTCCAATGGCCCAGGTCGGAGCCAATTATGCCCACAAGCTCCCAGGAGAGAGGCTCAGGCAGATCTTCACACTGGTCATGCTCTATGTGGGCTTGAGGATGATAGGCGTCTTCAGCTGGCTTGGCCTGCCCATATGATGTGCCTGCGCGATATCATTCTGACGATTCTTGTAGATAGATCCCTGGGTCTTCGTTTTAATTGCTCCCTTTTGTAGCATATTTGGAATGTAAGATAACGTTAAATGCTACCAATGCGTAATAACTTATCACCGCATCGGTGGTGCATATCTGTGAAGATGAATCCGTCGCTCATCATATGCGTATTATCGATAGCAGTCATTCTGATGACCTCTACAGGCTGTATCGAACTCAACAAAGAGCAAGCAGGCGAGCTTAGGAATGAATCCACGTCTGTTGATGCCGGAGATGCCAAGTCCGTGTACGCCAACATACAGATGGGCATTGGCCAACTCAGGGTATCCGGAGGAGGCGCTAAGCTTCTCAATGCCAGCTTCCTCTACAATGTAGCGTCCTGGAAGCCTGATGTGGCCTACACTGTGGTGGGCGATGCTGGCAACCTGGTAGTCACACAGCCTGGCAACAGGGCAGCAGGAACGACTGTGCCTGAGGGAAACGTCACCTATCAGTGGAACCTCGTGTTTGGAGATGAAATTCCTATAAACCTAAAGGTCGCTCAGGGCATGGGCGAGTTTTTCCTCGACCTTAGAAGCATATCGCTCAAAGGGCTTCTGGTCGAGTCGGGCACGGGAAACGTGACGATATACCTTCCTCAGAGCCTGGAAAGCGAAGTCAACGCCGAGATTAAATCCGGCTTGGGGTCTCTAACTTTGAGGATTCCTGAGGATGTTGCGACCAGGGTCGAGGTCAGGCACGGAATAGGCGAGGTCAGAGTCTCCGAAGGCCTGATCGCCCAACGTGATGGGTCGTATGTCAACGGCAAGTACGGCAGTTCTGAGATCTTCATGAACGTGGAGGTCGAGTCGGGATTGGGCACGGTTAACCTGGAGCTGAAATGACGCTCAGAGCGTGGCTCGGATGATAGATGGGAATAATGGATGGCGCAGCAGCTTGACGTCTACGGATGCACTTAAGTAGCCTGCAAGTCTAACTCCAGATCGCTGTTGTGGATCTTTCCGCAGAGGTGACTTGGAGAATGGATTTGCCAGACGACGATTACAGAGTTCGCGATCTTATGGCGCTGTACGCTCCCGTTCGCGAAAAGATCAGAGAGAGGCTTGGTGAGTTCAAGCTTAAGTGGGAGACGGGAACTGATGAGGATATCTTCACTGAGCTTGCTTTTTGCCTGCTCACCCCCCAGTCCAGGGCCAGGACCTGCTGGGCAGCTATCGAGTCCATGAACGAGAAATGCCTTGTCACCAGGGGCATGCCAGATGAGATCCTGGGCGAGCTTGACGGAGTCAGGTTCAAGTTCAGGAAGGCGGAGTACATCTGCGAGGCCAGAGCCAAGTTTTCTCAATCTGGAACGCTCTCAATAAAGTCGATCATATCCGGATTTTCCGATCCCCTCAAGGCCAGAGAATGGCTCGTAGAGAACATCAAAGGCCTGGGGTACAAGGAAGCAGGCCACTTCTTGAGGAACATCGGATTTGGAGACGACCTGGCCATACTCGACAGGCACATACTCAGGAACCTCAAGCTCTTTGGGGTCATTGACGAGATACCCAAGTCCATGACCAAAAGGGCATATCTGGATATCGAGTCCAGGATGCGAGATTTCTCAAAGCGCTTAGGAATACCGATGGCTGAGCTGGACCTCCTCCTCTGGTATAAGGAGGCAGGCGAGATCTTCAAATGACGCCTTTCTCACAATTTCCGCTGTAACGTATCACATTTTTTGTGCATATCCGATATGCTATTTCAA
>CAZXDN010000125.1:0-5568 GCA_964639235.1 uncultured Methanotrichaceae archaeon
CGGATAATTATGCTTCCTTTATTGGAGGAGGTATACGCTGTGGTGGAACTTCGCTTGTGAATAACAGTTTGAGGGCATAATCAAGGAAATCATCGGTGCTGCATCTTTGTCAGTGTGCTGGATTTGCTGTAATTTTGATTTAGAGTTTTTTGAAACCGACATCCAACGGCATGTTCACGGATCGAAGTTGCACGAAATTACAACAAATCTGATATACTGCCAAAGCTTTTCCAAAGAGCCATTGGAAAAGGATCAGGACTGCTAACGGAATGGAGCGAATAAATAAAGAACTCAAGAGAAGATCTCGCGTTGTTGGGGCTTTCCCAACGACCAGTCGTTCTTAAGGTCAGCAGTCTCAATTTTCATTGACATAAATGAGTAGAGAATCACAGGTAGAAGATATTTATCTTGGAATGAGGAATGATCAATCAAGGATATCGGGATTGGCAATTTTATAGAAATATCGGCCCACTACCTCGAAAAAGCATTGATCTGGCTTTGCATTCACATTTTTGGCTTTTAGAATTGTTCTGGCGACCGTCCAAAAGATGATATTATCGTCATCATTTGTAGCGTTAGTGATCTCACGAAAACTTAAATAGTATGAACGAAATTGCTACATAAAGTTACGGCCTCTCCAAAACGGCGGTGGGCCTGTTTTTTAATGTTTTAGAAGCTTCTGCCTGTTTGGTGTGAGGAGTAGAGCGTTTAGGGAGGGGTGTCAATTGCCTATGTCTGAGACAGATAAGAGACACATGCATGAAGATGTGGACTACATCATAAGGTTGAGGGAGACTAAAGAGAGAAGATTCACGCAGAGGTCCTTCACTGACGACTACGACAAGATGGTAGAGATCATCTACGGAATGGCAAGGCTGATAAATCCTAGAAGCATCAGGGACGAGGATCTAAGGAGGCTATATCCCAGCCTCGAAAATGTGACCTTGGGTATGATCAAGGACAATTTAGATCACTTGATCCAGAACTCTAAATCCGAGAACAAAGAAGACCTGGCAAAGTTCTGCTGCATAGCTGGGTGCATGATCGATCCAAAGCATAACCGGTGCATCTGCAGATATCCCTAGATAAGCGTCTTCAGCAACTGAGCATCAGCGTCTCCACGAAGCCTCAGCGTCTCTTTGGGATCTTGTCTTCTCCTATCTGGAAAGGTCCCATTTTTTCTCTATGTGGAATCTGTTGAACTGTCCTCGATTGGCTTTCTCTGGGTTAGAGCAAACTGTCTGAGTGCCTCTCAATCTCATCCATTCTCCATGCGAAGCGAGGTCTTGCCGAATTATAATTGGCATATTCATCTGTTTTGAACCTCATCGAACTTGCTGAGCATCTCTTTTATATTCTCTCCCCTATTTCTGATATCATATACTAATCCACAAGCTTTTGGTCCTGTCAGGACATGCCAAGCCAGGTGCAGGCGACCTATCTTGAAATCCCAGTGGGCAAGAGCTGTTTGAAAGTCGAGAAGTTGGGCCTTCATATTCTAATTCTCCATCCTCACTTTGCCGGAAATATTAGCTCATTAAGCACTTATAAAGTACTTTTAGTTCCAATTGAGCTTGTACTCGCAGACACTGTAAGCGGAAACTTCATCTCCGTCCTCCTGGCTGGACAGCCCTATCAGAGCGGGATGCCTGATTGCCAGGAATCTCAGCGATTTCCAAGTTAACCATTGAGGTTTATATCAATTACGCTTACTTTTTTTATATTCTATGTACAGGTTGATATGATTGCGCTTTTCTATCTATTTCTGGATTTTTGGATTTTTGGATTAGCCGCTCGTCCCAACTGTGATCTGACGGTGACTTGATTTGCTTTACCTCTTTTTGGGTTAGCACTGGCAGCTGAGTGCCTCTAATCCTCAAGGCCTGCTCCCTGACCCAGCATCCTGCGGCCACATTTTGCCAAGGTCTATAGGAGTTCGGACCCTGGTTGAATGAGGATGCGTCTTCTCCCATGTAAACGCCGATGATCAGAGTGCTCACACGCGGAGAATGAAAAATGGAATAAGCTATCAAGTCCCATAACTGGTAGATCGGGGCAGAGAATGCTGTTTAGTTTTTAGGCCTCCAGAGCCCATCATGTAAACTAATACTGTAAAACAAAAGTCTTTTAATAATGACAGCACTAATTCGAGCGAATATAAACTAAATTAATAAGAACTTTTTTCGGCAAATTTTCAAGGCGCAACGCTTTTATCCTATTACCAAATTGCTTGTTTTAAATCAACTTAGGTTTAATAGGTGACGCGAGTGAAGAAAAAGATGATTGGACTAGCGTTGTTATTTATCGTCAGCCTGGTTGTTCCCACGAATGGAGCAATGGACAGGCCTGCAAAAGACAATCCTGCGATTCTACTGGTGGTCTTTGGCACCAGCTACCCTGAGGCCCAGGCGGCCTATAAGAACATCGAGGGCATTTACCAGAAGGAGTTTCCGGATGCAGAGGTTAGGATCGCCTTCACGTCCGACTACATAAGGCGAAAGATCCTGGAGAGGGACAACATCACCATCGATAATCCACTCACTGCCCTTGCAAAACTAAACGACGAGGGCTATGTCAACGTCACAGTGCAATCGCTTCACGTGATCCCTGGGGAGGAGTACAGCGACCTCGCCAACATCGTGGACAGCCTCAAGGGAATCGACGGCAAGTTCGGGTTCAAGAACCTAGTCCTTGGAGATCCGCTCCTGATGAGCATGGAGGACTACAAGAACGTCTCTGCAGCTCTCGCAAACCAGTTTGATCAGAATACGACGGGAAGCGAGAGGACGCCTCACGCAAGCCCAAGAGATGAGAACGAGACCGCCATTGTCTTCATGGGCCACGGAACTGAGCACTTCGCAAACAGCGCCTACTCCCAGATGGCCGGAATCCTGGAAGCTGATTACAAGAACGTCTTCCTGGGAACCGTAGAGGGATACCCCACATATGAGCAGGTCCTGTCCGAGCTGAACAGCTCAGGCGCCAAGAATGTCAGGCTGATGCCATTCATGGTCGTGGCAGGAGACCACGCCTTAAACGATCTGAACGGAGACGAGCCAACCTCATGGAAGAGCATGCTTGAGGCAAATGGCTTCAAAACAGATGCCAACCTGAAGGGAATGGGCGAGAACGACGCCATAGTTCAGATCTTCGTCGAACACACAAGGAAAGCATTCGCAAAGTTCCAGTGAGCTTGAGCTGAACCAGAGGAGGAATTTGACTTGAGACATCTCTTTAGCTTGAAAGATTTGATCAGCTTGAAAGATCTGTTTAGCTCGAAAGGTCTGTTTAGCTCGAAAGCCCTGCTGTGCATGGCGTCGATCTTCTTTGCGGTAAACCTCGCAGGCGCAAACGTGCTGATCAACGAGATGCTGCCCAACCCGATAAAGGACTGGAACGGCAACGGCGACATAAGCGGCATGGATGACGAGTTCATAGAGCTCTACAACTCAGGAAACGAGACAGCAGACATAAGCGGGTACGTCTTGAAGGACGCCATATACAGATCAACTCCAGGAGAGTACGTCATACCGAATGGGACCACAATCGAGCCTGGGAAGTTCTTCCTCATATTCGTCTCCAAGAGCAGCGTCTTCCAGGGCAACGATGGCGACACAATAAGTCTCTACGATGCCTCCGGGAGCCTGGTTGATGAGAAGGAGTACGAGAACACAACAGAGGACGTCTCCGTTGCCAGGATTCCGGATGGAGGAGCCTGGGGCAACAGCTCTGTGCCAACTCCTGGTGAGCCGAACAAGCAGGATTGAACAAAGGGATGAAAATTTTTATCCCAAATTGGATCAACTGAGTTTGAACTAAATCCAGCAAAGTTAAGGATATCTTGTATGAGCAGACTGCAGACGGGAGTTTCCAGGCCGGCCATGAGCCTGAAGGAGGAGTACTCCAGGTTCCTGGCCTGGAAGTTCCTGGTCCTAATAATTGCCGTAGTGGGAATAGTGGCGCTTGCTGGAGTGGCTGTGACCCTCGGATCTGCCCACATCACCCCTGGTCAGGTCTACTCCTGCATCCTGGCCAGGTTCTTCCCGGACTTTTTCGAGACCAGCAACTTCCTGAACACCATCGTCTGGAAGCTGAGGCTCCATCGTGTGATGATGGCCATCTTCTCAGGAATGGGGCTGGCGATCGCCGGAGCTGCCATGCAGGGAATCCTCAAGAACCCGCTGGCAAGTCCATTCACGCTGGGCATCTCATCGGCTGCATCTTTTGGGGCCTCGCTTGCCATAGTCATGGGGGCAGGCTTCATCGGCGGAGAGTACCTGATCGTAGGAAACGCATTCGTCTTCACGATGATCGCATCTCTGGCGGTCTATGGCCTGGCAAAGTACAGGGGCATATCTCCTGAGACTATGGTCCTCGCTGGAATTGCAATCATGTACTTCTTCTCAGCCATGACCTCTTTTCTCCAGTATGTGGGCCAGGCAGAGCAGGTTCACGAGGTGGTCTTCTGGATGATGGGATCCCTTGGAAGGTCTTCCTGGGACAAGGTAGGTCTTGTCGCACTGGTGACTGTTGCCTGTTCTGCGATTCTCATGAAGCTCTCCTGGGACATAAATGCCCTGGGCGCTGGAGATGAGACCGCCAAAAGCCTTGGCGTGAACGTCGAGATGGTGAGAGTCTCAGGAATGATGCTCGCATCCTTCATAACCGCCAGCGTGATCTGCTTTACGGGCACCATAGGCTTCATCGGCCTGGTGGCTCCCCACATCGCAAGGATGGTCATATCAGGAGATCACCGGTTCCTGCTTCCGGCTTCAGGCCTGATAGGAGCGCTCCTGCTCCTTGGTGCGGACACTGTTGCCAGGACCATAATGGCGCCTGTGATTCTGCCCGTGGGCATAATGACAGCCTTCATGGGAGTGCCTTTCTTCCTGTACCTGTTCTTGAAGAGGAAGAAGGAGTTCTGGTGATGAGAAAATGATCTCCTTTTTTCAAGCACCCTTCAAGTTGACCTTGTGGCAGACGCGATGGCAACTGGGGCTGATGCTCGGCATCTTCTGGGGATTTTTCTCTGGACTCATCCAGGGATTGTTCTCAGGGTTCCTTTCTGGCATGATCCTTGGGCTGCTGTCTGGAGTTATCCTGGGCCTGTTCACGAGTTTGCTCCTGGGATCATTTTGCATTCCAGCGTTCAAAGCCCGCCAATCTAAAAACCGATGATCCAGGTGCTGCAGCTCAATTGTGCATAAAACATCGACCTGGAGAGCATTGGCGCGCGGAAGCGCATATTCATCGAAGGTATATGGGTAGTCTACCCTCATTGAGCTGTTGAAGATAGAGACTATAACTGGCCAAAACAACCCACCACAGAGACGCAGAGAGCGAAAATCTAATTCGGGCAAGAAGTCCAAAATTCTTCTGCATCTCTATAGTTTCGTTAATCAGCGATTTTTATGAGTTACCCCTCTCCCCGAACCCCTTTTTAGAAATTAGGAATTAATGGGCATTTTGGGATTTAGCTCTAAATGCATAATTTTATTGTGGATCAAGTTATTTGGAACCTTTTAATTAGTAATTAGCGTGCAAATAGAAAGATTTAAATCAATTGGA
>CAZXDN010000126.1:0-5524 GCA_964639235.1 uncultured Methanotrichaceae archaeon
TAGCTCTTGAGCATGTAGCTCTTGAGCATGTAGCTCTTGAGCATGTAGCTCTTGATTATGCTCCAGGATATGGCTGCATAATATCTCAGAGTGTTTGGATGTGATCTGAACCTTTGCCACAGCGAGAACGTACGGTCTGATCTTTGTGGATGAACATGAGCGTGAAGCAATAAGGGGGGCATGTCGCACATCTGATTTATCAAAAGGTGAGGCGGCGCGGCATTTTCATTAAACATAGTATCCCTTATCTTTATCCATGTAGTAAAGGCCTAATTTCCTGCCAACTATAAAAACTTATTGCATCAGGGATTCATGAAAGTGGGAAAATTATTCGAGATACAGATCTCCTAGAGTACGTTTCGGGCTTTATTTTGATATTTAGCTTACAAATTTTGGCGTTAGATAGAAGTTTGTCGATGTCTGGATCTGTTCAGAGCGAAAAAAGAGAGGATGAGTTCATGTCTCAAGCTCATGGGCCCATATTTCGGGCAGCCCTGCCAGGCATCAGGCTGTCTTTGCCAGACCTCGGAGCACCTCTGCCACGCTCCAGGCCTGAGAGATACAGCCGTGTGGGGTAAAGGGAATATCTGCATCGAACACCTCGCTTATCGATCCCATGCATGCCTGGTCCAAATGTGGCCTAAAGCCGTCGAGGAAGCGCCTTGCTCCCGCCTTGTCTTCTGGATATACCTTGAGCCAGGCGTCTACAAAGGGACCGATGAGCCATGCCCAGACAGTTCCCTGGTGGTAGGCTGCATCGCGCGCCCTAATGTCTCCGAAGTACTTTGTCTTGTAATCCGGGCTGCCAGGAGCAAGAGAGCGAAGGCCTACAGGCGTCACGAGCTTCTCTTCCACGGCTTTGAGCACCGGCTCCCAATGCTCTTTGTCCAGGATTGCGTGCTTGAGAGAGATCGAGAGCAGCTGGTTGGGCCGAAACGACTTGTCATCGCCGGAAGCGCCGTCGACTACATCGTAAAGGTAGCCTCCATCACTGTACCAGAACCGCTCGTTAAACGATTTGCGGCATCTGTAAGCAAGCTCTGACAAATGCTGCGCAGCTTCTTCTCCTCTCTCTTCGCGAACCCAGCCTTCCAGGAGACACAAAGCGTTGTACCAGAGGGCATTGATCTCAACAGCCTTGCCTCGCCTTGGAGTGACCACCCAGTCTCCAACTTTGGCGTCCATCCAGGTGAGGGCATATCCCTCCTGGCCCTGTCTGAGAAGTCCGTCTTTGGGGTCGACGCCTATGCCAAATGCAGTGCCCCTTACGTGGTGGTCCACAACCTCCAGGAGCTTTGGAAGGATCAGCTTCATCGTCAGCCGATCTCCTGTGTACTCTAGGTACCTGTCCAGCGCATGGAAGAACCAGAGGGTAGCATCCGCTGTGTTGTACCTGCCCTCGTTTCTGCCCTCTGGGAACATGTTGGGTATAAGTCCATCTCTGATGTACTGGGCAAAGGTCCTGAGAATCCACCTGGCCTGGTTCTGCCTGCCTGTGAGGAGCGCCAGTCCCTCCAGGCTGATCATGGTGTCTCTGCCCCAGTCTGTGAACCAGTGATATCCTGCAATCACTGTGCGAACGTCTTCTCCTGCAGCGCGTGCTCTGGCTGCGTCTTCCACCCTGCCAAGCGGAGTTATGATGAACTGGTCTGATGCCAGGACCAGCTCAGACGACAGTCCCTCCTGAAGCTCAGGGCGCGCTGCAGCAAGCAGCCTCCTCCTGCGCTCTCCTTCTGATTCCAGAGCTTCGCTTGGAGTGAGAGCCATCACAACCTCCCAGGTCTCGGTCGAGGCTACCAGTGTGGCATCTTTTCCTGAGGCGATCTCGGTGCTGAAGTATCCAGGGCTCCAGAGGAGGCCGCGGGAGTCGTATCCCCGGTCTGCCTCGCGCCTGTAAAACAGCTCCTGTGTGGTGCCGCCGTCTGATGTGAACGTGCATCTATCTCCATATACAGTCATCCTGAGAGTGGGAAGGTCAGGCCTTTCAGTTATCTCGTATCGGTTCCCGACAACCGAGAGGGAATAGGGGATCTCAGGAGGCTTGCTCACAGATATGTCATGGGCCCTGAAGTTAACTGAAGGTCGAAGGTCGAGCCTCACCTGTCCAGAACCAGAGACGAGGTGGTAGTTGATGTGGACAGTGTTCTGGTTGTATGGAAGTAGAATCTTCTTATCTATGACAAAACCATCGGATTCGTAGCGCCATACAGGAAGTCCTGCCTCCAGCCTGAACTCTTTAAGGCAGCTAGATGCGTCTGTTGCCTCTGCCCTGTACTCTCCTGATCCGCCGCTTATGGGGATCGTCGACCCATCAGGGAGGTGGATCTGCTCGAAGAGGTGGTTGAGCATGACCCTCCTGCCCAGGGGCGCAGGAAGGGCGGCTATGAGATACCCGTGGTACCTCCTCGTGGCCACTCCAACCACTGTTCCTGATGCATATCCGCCCAGGCCGTTGGCGACTATCCACTCTCTTCTGAGGATCTGTCTGGATTCGATGGCGCAAGCTCCCGGCCAGGAGATGGCGCGCACTGGATCGGTCATTATCTGATTCCTCCAGGGGCTAAAACAACTGCCGACCTTCCGGGCAGCTGCCAGTTATCATCAGCGTCCAACGGCGGAGTTCCGCATCCGCCGTATCGAAGGTCTGAGCTGGACCACAGCGTTTCCCAGAGCCCATCTCTTGGCGGCGCCAGAAGCGGCTCTGGGGCTGGATCGAGGTGGAGATCTCTCCCAAGGTTCATCACAAGCAGCCTGTCCTGGCCTGGGCTAAAAAACCTCAAGACAAAGGATTCGGGCCCAAGCACCGCTCCGTCCAGGCCCCCAGGCCTTTGGGCGCTAAACGCAGGATCTTCTCTTCTGAGCCTCAGCAGATCGCGGTGGAGCGCGTAAATCTCGGCGTGCTTCTCCCTCTCTGAGAAATCGAGCTTTGATGCCTCGAAGTTCCTCTTGTCTTCCGGACGTGGCACTGCCTCCTGCATCTCTGAAGTGGCAAGGCTTCTGAACTGTTTGAGGAACTTCTTTCGTCCATCATGTGCCATCCCAGCGATCTCTGGCTTGTGATCTGCGAAGTAGAGGAAGGGGCTTGAAGATGCGAACTCCTGGCCCTGGAAGAGCATTGGTGTTCCTGGACACAGGAGCATGAGAGCAGTCATCGCCCTGCAGAGTCCTGGGCTGGATATGACGTGGCAGCGCAGCCCCTTTCCGGAGTTGGCTATCTGATCATGGTTTTGTATGAATGTCACAAACGCATCAGGGGCAACTCCAAATGTGGGCGTGCCACGCCTCTTCTTCTGCCACTTGTAGCGCTGTCCCTGGTAGAGATAACCCCACTTCGCAGCGGAGATGAACTCCTGGGGGCTGCCCAGGTAATCGGTATAGTAGGCCTCGTTGTGGCCTGTGAGAACAACCATTGCGCTGTGGTGAAAGTCGTCGTTCCAAAGGGCGTCCATTCCGTAACCGCCTTCCTCAACTGGCATAACGAGCTTCACGTCCTGTGGCTCGTTCTCGCCTATGACGATTGCAGACCTGGTCCCTGCCATCTCTCTCGCCTTCCTGGTCATGGCCCCAAGTATGTGGTCGTCCGACCGGTCGTAGATGTTTTGCGTGGCGTCAATTCTCAGGCCGTCGAGGTGGAACTCGTCTATCCAGTATCCGGCATTGGCCAGGAAGAACTCCCTCACAGGCAGGGAGTTCTCACCATCGAAGTTTATGGGAGTTCCCCAATCGGTCTCATATCGATCTGTGAAGTAGTCCTTGGAGAACTGGCTCAGGTAGTTCCCATCGGGCCCAAGGTGGTTGTAAACCACGTCCAGGATCACGCATATTCCAGAAGAGTGTGCAATGTCAACGAACTTTCTCATCTCGTCTGGCCTTCCATAGAGCCTGGTCGGCGCAAACAGGTCTACGCCGTCGTAGCCCCACCCGAAGCTGCCTGCGAACTCGGCTACCGGCATCACCTCGATCATGGTTATTCCCAGGCTCGCAAGCTCAGGAATCTCTCTTTCCGCTGCCTCCCATGTTCCGTCTCTGGTAAATGTGCCAATGTGCATCTCGTAGATCACCTGTCCTCTCATCCCTTTTCCGCGCCAGGCCTGGTCGGTCCAGGAGAACTCGTTTGGATCTATCACCTGAGAAGGGCCATGAGGACCATAGGGCTGGAATCGAGACGCTGGGTCGGGAAGGAGGTCGCTTCCATCTAGCCTGTAGCGGTAGAGGGTTCCAGCCCACGCTTCCGCCACAACTCCTGAGAAGTAGCCGCACGGCTCTGGAGATAGCTCAAAGGCTCTTTCGCCTGGGTGGCCGGAGGGATGATCCTCTATGACGACCTCAACTTTCTCGCTTTCAGGAGCCCAAACTCGAAAGCGGACGCCTCCTGGCCTGGGCAGCACCTCTGCGCCCACTGGAAGCCCCCTTTTCACATTCACTGAAGATTCACCTGATGATTTCTCCCAAATATCTACAATATCTTTCTACAGTTCTTGACTTATACGGTCTTTGGTCGCCGCGCCTCAAGCCATGAACCAAGGCTCACAAATCAATACATGACATCAGCATAAGTCAAACCCAATAAAAAAAGCTGGAGAATTTATTCGGCTGCTCAGGCTCAGCCTAGCTTTCTAGGAGCAGTCGAGGTGCCGCCAGAAGAGCTGCTGCCGGGCTTGCTCTTGCCGAGGACTGCGCGCTGTTTGGAGCCTGAGACGATCTTGATGTCGCTGGACTGGACTGATCCATCGCTTGACTCTTCCTTGTTGGAGCCTCTCTTGCTCATCAGAGAGTCTATCTGATTGTCTATCTCAGAATTGCTCTTCCAATCGCCAGATGAGCTTGAGATGCTTGATCCACTGGAGCTGCTCGATTCGCTGGAGCTACTAACGCTTTCACTCTGGCTGGTGCTGGATGTGCCGTCTCCTGAATCTGTGCTGGAGGAGCTGGATTTTCCAGCACCTACGCCTGCATCGCTGCCAGAATCAGACGCAGCGCTTGGCTGAGAAGACCCACCACTTGGCTGAGTAGAGCCAGCATTTCCCAGAGAGCTACTGCCAGAGCTTTCTCCCTCACTCGATGCAGCCTGCGCTTTACCCTGAGAGCCTGATCCCTGGCTGGAGCTGTCACCTGGATTTGAGCTGCCGCCTGATTTGGAGCCGTCACTTAATTTGGCGCTGCTGCTCGATTCTGAGCTATCGCTCGACTCTGAGCTATCGCTTCCAGAAGATTCGCGAGGTATGTCGATCTCCTTCTCGACAACAGGCTCGCTGACCTTCTTTCCAGGGCTCGAAACATCTATCTCCTTCTCCACAATCGGCTCTGCAGAAGGCGATACAGCCTTCTGCTCAACAGAATCAGATTGTTCCTGAGGCTGCACATCAGGCTGTGCCAGATCATCTGACCTTGATTTTGGCGATGCCTCAGCGCTCTGGCTCTTGTCCTGAGAGACCGTGGCCTGAGAGCCAACATCCTGGCTTGTAGTCCGACTCTCGTCAGTTGCGGAAGGCATAGTAGTGGATGCTGCTGCAGTGGATGAGGC
>CAZXDN010000127.1:0-1680 GCA_964639235.1 uncultured Methanotrichaceae archaeon
TGCAGAAGCAGGATATCGCTATCCAGAAGCAAGACCAGATGCTATCCAAGCAAGACGTGATGATTTAGAAGCGAGATCAGATGCTGTCTAAGCAAGACGTGATGATCCAGAAGCAAGATCAGATGCTTCATGGGCAAGACGATCTTCTGGTCGAGGTCAAAGATATGAACCGGAACCTTGGCGATAAAATAGACAAAGTCCTGGACAAAAGCGATATAGCAGAGCTGAAGGCTGATGTATCCGAAGTAAAGGCAGCCCTGAGGGCTAAAGGAATAATCTGAAAACGGCACTTTCACCTAATCTTCGATCTCTGATTTCCGACTCTCTTTAGAACGTCTCGATTCTCCCTGGAACGATGTCTGCATCCGATCATTCAGTTGAAAAGCAAGAGATGTCTATTCCCATAAATCATATTCGCGCTATGAAGTCAAGTACAGATCCAATAGAACGACAGTTATATCCTCTTCAAACTGCAGTATCACCGCAGCAAATTGAAAAATAATTCAAATAAACAACGCGTGATATTCCTCAGAACTCCTTTACCAGCTATCACAGGAAGTATCTTATCAGTGAACTGTCATAGGAGCTGTAATGAGAGGGATTACAATTGAATGTAAAATTAATTTTGCTTTCCTTAATTGTTGCCCTGCTTATGAACAACACAGTCCTTGGCACAGAAGCCCTGACGGCAACTGAACTATGTTCGATGAAATTAATTCGCAGCTCGGAATCAGAGGGGTCGGTGATTATTCCTGCCAGCATCAGCGTTTCGCCAGACGGAAAAAGTGCTCTGATATCGGCGATTAAGATGACGATGAACAGTGCAAACTCGATCTATGCATCGGGCGAGATATACTCAGTAGATACAGACACAGGCAGATTCAGGATGTTGGGCTACGGATTGTTCCCTAAGTGGTCGCCTGACGGGACGAAGATACTCTACTCCGGCAACGACGAGGACATGATGGCGTACGGGGATGCGGAAACTGGAGAGTCTCAGGCCTTCAACACAAATCTGTATATCAGAGATGAAAACGGCAACGCAACCAGCATAACAAATACCACACAGAGCGAATACATGCCTGCCTGGTCGCCAGATGGCTCAAAGATCGCATACTCTTCGACGTCTTTTGGGTTTGAGCACATATACGTGATGAATGCTGATGGATCTAACTCCTCCAGGCTGACTAACAAGACTCTGGACCCCGCAGAGTGGTCTATCTGGTCTCCGGACAGCAGCAAGATAGCGTTCTCATCCAACAGCACTGGAAACGGCGATATATACCTGATGAGCTCCAATGGAACCAACATAACCAGAATAACAGATAGCGATGAGGTCGAGGTCCCTCAGGCCTGGTCCAAAGATGGGAAGAAGATCCTCTATTCATCCGGCAGTAACCTTTGTCTGATGAACCCGGATGGCAGCGGCAAGGAGATCATTGTCAAAGCAAGCATGTCCACTCTGGCCGACTTCTCTCCACAGGACAATGTGATATATTACACAGATTCCTCTGGGTCCGGAGAGAGCATCCTGGTCAAGTTGTTTAAGCTGGAGATAGACGGCTGGCAATAAGGCCAGGATCTCCACCTTTTTGTGGTGATTTGATATCTTGCTTTGATATCTTGCTTTGATGTTTAGCTTTGATGTTTAGCTTTGGTGTCGATCCTCGAATAGAGCTT
>CAZXDN010000127.1:1780-3763 GCA_964639235.1 uncultured Methanotrichaceae archaeon
GCTTTGATGTTTAGCTTTGATGTTTAGCTTTGGTGTCGATCCTCGAATAGAGCTTTGAGGATTGAGATCTCAGACTGCACTACTTGGGAATGCCCACACAAAATTCTATATGGTGGCGTGGCCCCATCTCTCAGATATGAGAACCAGCCACGCCATACTTCTCAGACTATATCATGATCCAAGCTATGACTTCGGCAAGGTTGGCGTGGACTACATCGACAGAGGTGCACCAGGAGATAGATCTACAGTTTACGGGGACAAAATCACGCAGTTGGACTCAGGAGGAATGGATATCAGGTCCGGCTTCGAGGCCAAGCATATTCCCTTTCACAGGGTCCTGAAGATATCTTACGACGGCATTCCAGTATGGGATAGGTTCGACCTGCCGCCCAAAGACAAAGAAGACGGCTACGAGGATGTTTGAGGCAACATGCTGAGCTAACGAGCCTTTCCCTGCTCAGTTTTTCCTTGCCTCCACCTCTAACCGCTTCATTTCAACGTGCACAAGTCCATCAGCATCTACTGGATGAGAGCTGATGTAGGCATCGGTTATCTCGTAAATGAAATCCCATCTGATGTCGTCTGGAACTCTTTCCAGGTATGGCAGCCAGGTGGTACTTACCCAGGATGCAAGACCCTCTCTGCCAGGCTGGACCATGTCCTTTGGAATTAGCTCCACTCTCGCCGCTTTTAGCCCTGTCTGCTCAAGCCATCCCCGGTATTCGTCAGGCCCAAAGAAGTTGTATGGAAACTGGAATTCCTCGAAGTATTTTGACCATTTCTGGCAAGAGATCAACTCCTCTACTGCCTCGATGATTCCTACAGCGTTTCCTTTGCCTCCGAACTGCAGGAAAACCCCTCCTCCTGGCTTGAGGCTTCGTTCTATTCCTTCCAGAACCGGCATGTGGTCTTTAATCCAGTGCAGGCAGGCGAAAGATACTACCAGGTCGAACTCGCCGCTATATTTGAGATCTGAGGCGTCTCCGTAGCTGAAAGATAAATTCGGATAGATAGGCCCCTGAAACTTCGATCTGGCAAAGTCTATCATCTCGCGGGAGTTGTCGATGCCAAGCACAGAGCCGTTTGGGACCAGGGGGGCGATCTCCGCTGTAATCTTGCCGTCGCCGCATCCAATATCCAGAACGTTCTCGTTTCCTCTAATCGAGATCTTGGAGAGGACCTCTCTGGCCCACTTTTGCTGGGCAGAGGAATTCTTCTCATATGACGCGGGGTCCCATTTATGCATCAGTCTTCAGCTCCTCGTGTGCTCTTATGTCGCGAATACATACTGAAGATAAAGGCTTTTCCATGTGAGAAGACGACGATCCTGTTTGGTGAACAATTGGAGCTATTATAAACCGACATGCTGTGCGCACCATCGCTCTCTTCTTTAAAGCTGACTCTGCTTATAACGGCTTAAACTGGATTCAATATTCTCACAAGTATTTTCGACGATGTACGAAAACCGAAAGCTTTATATTCGTCTAATGACGTGATAAAGATTGTCGAAGAGTTGGAGGAACAATGAAGATTAGAGTAGTCAGCTCAAAGAAGGAAATAGATTCACTAAGCCCCGGCGAAAAGATCGTTCACCTTGCATTCAGGGCTTCGAATGTGGATTTCCTGAATCTCATGCAGAGGTGCCCAAGGCTCAGAGCCATACAGGTGCCTCCGTCGTACAGGAAGACGATGTCAGATGCCATAAGCGTGTTCATGGACATGCAGGGAATAGACCTCATAGAGGGAGACGTCTGGGGCCACAGAAAGGACCTGGATGAGTACTTCACAATCGAGGAGAAAACCCTCGATGAGATCAAGTCCATGACGACATCAGGCAAGAGCCTTGATGAGGTTGCAGACGAGGTCCAGAAGAAGACCAGGCTTGCACCAGACCTGATCAAGTACATCGCAAAGGGAAAGGCAATCGTCTGAATCACAGATCAAATCAGACAAATTCAATGAGTTAAGGCTCACCTCAGAGCC
>CAZXDN010000127.1:3863-5487 GCA_964639235.1 uncultured Methanotrichaceae archaeon
ATCCTATAATTCGTCGATGCCAATCCTATGATGCCAATCCTATTATACCATCTGCATTCATGAGGGGGAAGCATCTATGGCTTCACTTGCTGAACTTAAAGGCTGGATCGAGGTTGACGCAAGCCGCCTGTCAAATCAGGAGATCGAGGACCTGCTGTCCGATGGCCCAAATGCAGCATCTGCCTTTGGCGGGGAGTTTTTCATCCGCTGGAGCGAATGCGCCGCCAGAGATCATTTCGGAATAATGAGCGGAGACTGCCCCCCAGGAGCCGCAATTTGCAGAGGCCAGATAGTGGCAGATGTGAATCCCACATATCCGGCTTCCGATCTTGGCAGGGCCATCGAGGTCGCAGTGGACCTTCGCAGCGATGAGGGAGTCGTCGCCCTATCAGGTGGAGTAGATTCAGCCCTTGTGGCTCGCCTGGCTAAAAGGCCGTGCCTGGCAGTGGGAATTGAAGGCTCTCATGACCTCAAAAGGTCAAAGCAGGTCGCAGGCGAGCTCGGCCTGTCGTTGGATTCAGTTGTAATCGATCCGGCATCTGTGGAAGAGGCTTTGTTCCAGGCTTTGAAGGCCATTCCCAAGATCACGCCAGTGGACGCATCAGTCGCCACCACCCTTTACTTTGTAGCAGAGAGAGCAGGGTCACAGGGCTATGAGAGGATTCTCGCAGGCCAGGGAGCAGATGAGCTGTTCGGAGGCTACGCCCGCTACCTTCAGACGAATACCCTGGCAGAGGATATGGAGCGCGACTTCCTGTGCCTGAAGGACCAGGCTGCCAGGGATCAGGCTGTAGCTGCGCTTCACGGCGCTTACTTCTCCTTGCCTTACATGGATATCAGAGTGGTCCAGGTTGCAAGGGCGATGCCGCCTGAGGATAAAATAAGAGACGGCGTGCGCAAGAGGCCGCTTAGAGACGTGGCATCCAGGTATATGCCTGCATCAATTGCCTATTACGACAAGAAGGCCATGCAGTACGGAAGCGGCATATGGAAGGAGATCCAGAGGCTGGCAAGCAAAGCAGGCTATAAGAAATCGGTGCAGGAGTATCTGATCAGGGCCGCGAAGTCAGATGAGATGTAATCTTGTAGAGTCCTATAAGTTTTTCGCAGCCTTCTGGTAGCACATAGCTTCTTGCGTTTCATACGTTATCACGATCCAAACAACCTATGCCCGATCCTTCCGTGTGACCGGTTGTTGTACTAATCAGTCAAAAAACGCACCCTGCAGCAAGCTGCGAGGTATTACGGTAAAAATAATGATACATCTAGAACTCAATAAGTGTTTAATTGGTCAATATAAAGCCGAATGGTAAATAGAGTTATATAGATGATCGCCATACCTACACGTTACTGAGGAACTAAAATGGTAAATGGAACAGTTAAGTTTTTCAACAGAGTTAAGAGCTTTGGATTCATAGCTGGCGATGATGGAAAAGATTATTTCGTTCACGTTACAGGGTTAAATCCTGGTGTCACGATCGATGAGGGTGACAAGGTCAGTTTCGAGGTAACAGAGGGCGAGAAAGGCCCCAAAGCAGATAAAGTAGCGAAAGTATAAGGTTAATACTGTTATAGACCTCTAATTACTTTTTTATCCCTTCAGAATTGCATTGCTTCTGTTTCT
>CAZXDN010000128.1:0-5426 GCA_964639235.1 uncultured Methanotrichaceae archaeon
AATCTGGTCTAGATCTCTGCCATCAGGCTCTGAGATAGAGCTGAGCTGATCATGCCAGATCCACAAACACCAATCCCAGGACGACCGCAAAGTAAATCGCTATGTGCTTCATTTACTGAGCATCGAGGAGATGCCGTAATGCCCACGAACCTGAACATAGCCACCTTCAACCTGCTCAACCTGGATTTCTCAGACCGCAGTCCAACTCTCGAAGAGCGAATCCCAATACTTCGACCGCAGCTGGTCAGGCTCAACGCAGACATACTCTGCTTCCAGGAGGTCTGCGGCCAGGACGACCACGGCCACCTGCGCCTTCTTGCTTTGAACAGGCTTCTGGAGGGCACGCCTTACGAGTGTTATCAGAGGGTATCGAGCACATTTGAGAACAACGGCGAAGTCTACGAGAACAGGAACCTGGTCGTCTTAAGCAGGTACGAGATTTTGGAGTACCACCAGTACATGCACGCCTACGCGCCCTCGCCACGCTACCAGAAGGTGACTGCAGAGCCTGAGGAGAACGAGGCAAGAGAGGTCTCCTGGGAGAGGCCCATACTTCACGTCAGGATCAAGCTCCCAAATGGGCTGATTTTAAACGTGATCAACCTGCACCTGAAGTCCAGGAGGCCCACGAGCATTCCCGGCCACAAGCTGGACGAGCGCAAGTGGAGGACGGCTTCAGGCTGGGCTGAAGGGGTCTTCATCTCCTCCATGAAGCGCATAGGGCAGGCGCTGGAAACCAGGATGCTGATAGACAAGCTCTTCGATGACGACCCCAACGCCCTGATAGTGGTCTGCGGAGACTTCAACGAGGAGTTCGACGAGGTGGCCATAGAGGCGATAAGGGGCGACCTTGAGAACACTGGAAACCTGGACCTCGCAATGAGGGTCATGGTCCCCACAGAGAGGAACATCCCTGAGCCTGCAAGGTACTCATTCCTTCACAACGGCAAGGGCAAGATGCTCGATCACATCCTCGTATCCAGGATGCTCATGGCCTACTTTAAAGGCTCAGAGATCCACAACGAGCTGCTGCACGACGAGTCGATAGTCTTCACCACGAGGATCTTTTACCCTGAGTCCGACCACGCTCCTGTCCTCGCCAAGTTCGAGCTTCCGGACTCGCAGATCAAGTGGGCATCCAGCGAACGTCCAGGCAGCCTCAAGAGCGCACTGATAGAGCGCAGAAAGGCCAAGTGCAGCTACAAAGATTACAGAAGCAAACATTAGGCAAGCTGACAGCGGTCCTGCTGGCAGATGCCTGGCCGCAGAAGTGACGCCCTCGAGGTCACCTTGATGTCATAAACTGTCACCCTTGAGGGCAGAATACATCAAAACATTTTTAACTCTGTAATACAAATATTCTCCGGTGATCTCGGTTGGAATCCCTCTCCATGACCCTGGTGGCGATATCTGTATCGAGCCTGGCAGTTCAGCAGCTAATGCAGATGCTAAGTCCAGTTCTGGTCAGGCTGGCAGGAGACGGAGGCGAAAAGACTGCATTTGGCCTGGCATCCGCTGCAGCCGGCATTCTCCTAGCCTGGGCATGCGAGATAGGGATTCTCGATGCTGTCGGCATCTCTGATGATGTATTCCTGAACTCCCTGGTCACCGGTCTGATGATTGGAACAGGCACAGGCGGCTTTAACTCTATGCTGAAGGCACTTGGGTATGCAAAAGAGTCAAAAAAGGGCAGCGCTGCCGGACAAATCTCGAAGGCCTCCAAGAGATCTGCCAGAAGAGCACGTTTGGACAGATAGCATGCGCTGGATGGCACCTGAAGAGGCACCTGAGATCAGTATCTCAACAACCAAAATTTATTTCTGGTATGCTAAATATCTATTTGCTGTTGAGGCCGTCCATTCCAAAGCTAGCATTCTTTTCTGCTGGCTTCCAGGCTTTGCTGGAGATGTGAGTTATTTGGGCAGAACTCCTGGGTGTTGAGATGTCTGGGTCTAAAAAAGTTACTGAAGATCAGCTGAAAGACCGTATTGCCGAACTGGCAGATGAGCCTGAGGGCCTGAGAGACTACCTTGACGAAGTGATCCCTTTCTTGAAAGGCCCTGTCATCAAGGACATCTCGCCGCGCAAAGACTATGCCGGGGCCATAGTTGAGATCAAGGGCAAGTACTTCTCATCTAAGAGAGAGGAGAACGAGGTCACAGTCGGAGGAAGGCCAGCTATCGTTGTCAGAGCAAGCCACAACAAGCTTCGGGCTATAACCGACATGAAGGCCGCCACTGGGCCCGTAGAGGTCAAGGTGGGAGAGAAGAAGGCCATAGGACCCTTCGATTTCCAGGTGATAGATCGTCTAGAGATGAGCGGCGAAGGTGGCGGCCCTCCTATCCTGTTCTCAGGCTGCAATCTGGTCGAGTCGGAGGAGAAGGGCCCTGTTGGAGCTTTAAACGTCTTATTCATACTGGTCAGCCCATCTGACCGGCTTCCAAAAAACGCTGCCATCGCCAGGGATAAGGTCGTCGATAAAGGCGAAAAGATCTCCAAATTCTTCATGCAAGCGAGCTTTGAGAGGCTCGATGTGAAGATAGATATTACTGCCGAGTGGCATGAGCTCTCCGGCAAGATGAGCGACTACGTCCACCTTCCGACAGAAGACATACTCTGCACATCTCTGGATAGGCTCATGGCCGAGGGAGCACATGCGGCATCAAGCGAGGGCCTGGACCTGAACAGGTACGACACAATCGCCTGCATCTTAAACCTCGACGGGTCATTTGTTCGTGGACGCGGTGGATGGTCCTGCCAGAACTTCCAGCACAGGGGCGGCAGCACCTGCATAGACATAACTCTCGACCATGAGATCAACCTCATGGCCATCCAGGAGTCTGCAGACTGGGGAAGGTTCGTGCATGAGCTGAGCCACGGAATAGTCTCCAGGCCCAAAAGCCTGTCAGCAAACTGCAGATCTGCAGTCCTCTCTGAAGATCTCTACTCCACAGATCTCGTCGACCCAACTGTGGCTACTGCCCAGGACTTCGACATGATGGGCAGGCACGACCATCACCCCCTCTTCTCCGGGTACTACATGAGCTACCTTGGCTGGTACAGGCCTGAGAACATCCTGGAGCTGAGATGGAGCCCTGAGCCGTTCTCTCAGGAATACGAGATACTGGCTCACGGACTTAAGGAGAACGACTGCAAAGGGCGCTATCACCTAATCAAGATAAAAGTGGCAGATGGGCTCAGCTACTTCATCGAGGCGAGACAGCGTCCTGGAAGATCAGATCAGATCTTCGACGAGCTTCTGCCTGCAGGCGAAGCAGCGGACGTGGGCGGAATGGTGGTGACCAAGGTGCTGGCTGGAAGGATGAACATAAACCAGCAGATGAGGTTCATAACCCTGATGCATGAGCCACGCGTTTTGAAGGGCGGCGAGGCTGCCACTGATCCTGAGCGGTCTCTCAAGATAACTGCGCTGGAGTGCACTGCTGATCAAGGGCAGGTGGTGTGCAAGGTCAGAGTGGAGTGGTCGCAAAAGATGTCTGGAGATGCCAAGGGAGACTTCGACCTCCACATAGAGCCCTGGAACGATAACTGGGAGAGCCCTGACATATGGATCGACAGGATTCCGTATGGAGAGTACGATGAGGGCCTGGATGAGCAGGGAAGGCCTAAGGGCAATGGGGACAAGCCCAGGCCTCTGGAGATCAACAGGATATGGGCAAGGATCAGGTGTGACGGCGTTGTGGATGCCAGGGATGTTCGGGTCACGTTTTACTCGATAGAGCCACCGAACATCGGCGATAACGGAAACTGGGCTCCCATAAAGACCGTCACAGTCTCTTCAGTTCCTGCAAAGGGCCACAAGGACGCCTGCACGGGCTGGGTGCCTGTTGTTGGAAGGCAAACTGCGATCAAGGTCTGGATCGAGCCCCAGCCTGGTGAGATTGCAGGCGGCAACAACTATGCCCAGGAGAATGTCTTGAAGTTCGAGGCGCCTGCCTCCTCGAAGCCTGAGCCGATTGCTGCAGAGGTCTCTGTCTGCAACCCGCTTGATGTGAAGACGACAGTCCTGATCAAGGCTCTGGACGTGCCCGCGGGCTACATCGTGCACTTCCCTCGATCCTGGATCAAGCTCGACCCGCATGAGGCCTGGAGGTGCGAGGCGATCGTGGTTCCAACCAGGAAAAGCGATGAGTACTCAGGCAAGGCAGCCTGCATAAAGATCACCGGCTTCATATCCAGGGATTACGCGCCCGTAGGCGATTTTATGCCTGGGTCCAAGATGGTCTCCATAGGCGGCGTCCAGATCAAGGTGAGCCCCAAGGTCAGGGCCAGGATCTCGCTTGGCGAAGATACAGAAGTCCTTGACAGGATCGCCATCGTCGGATCGCTGGACTCTCAGATGGAAGGCGAGCGCATAAGGGTAGATCTGATAGATCCTGATGACAACCTGAGAGCAGTGCAGGTCAAGACCGACCGGGCAGGGAATTTCAGGGCGGAGTTCGACATGGACATTCTGCCTTGCGTGCTGTGCCCCTACAAGAGCGGAGCAGGTGCGATAGTGCAGGGCATATTCACAGCCCAGGCGTTCTTGATCAACTCACCAAAAGCTGCTGATGCGGAGTCGGATGTGGTCCTGATAACCCGGTAACTCTGATAACCCGGTGATGCAGTTTTGGGTAGTCCACCCCTATTGAGTTGCTGAGCATAGAGACAATAGCTGGACAAAACAACCCACCGCAGAGGCACAGAGACACAGAGGGCGAAAGTTTATTTCTGGCAAATTTCATGTATGGCAGCAGCAGAACTGAATAATATTAAAATATCTCTGTGCCTCAGTGTCTCTGTGGTGAATTTGCATAGGCTCATGACAAATAACTAATCAATGGATATCTAAATCACGCTCGGTCACTCTAAACCCAGATATCACAGATCGTGAAAGGTCAAATCAACTGAAATGCAGTAGACTGCCCAGTTTTGCTAATCAGCTGATCTGGCCTGGATTCAACCGAAATATTTTTATTCTGTCATGTACAACTTGATGCCAATAGGGGTGGTTAACTGGATCAGGTGGTACTCTCACTCGTGCCTGTGCTCGCCGCAGGCCTGGCAATTCAGCAGCTCATAGAGCTACTGGACCCTGTCACTACAAAAGTGATTGGGGATAAGGACAAGAAGATGGTTCTTAGCATCATATCTCTGGCAGCGGGCCTGGTGCTCTCTTTCGGGTGCGGGCTCAGAGTTCTGGCGCCTCTTGGAGTGATAAATGGAGACGTCCTGGATGGGATAATCACAGCTCTCATCGTCAGCGCTGGGACTGAGACCATAAACTCGCTCCTGAAGTACCTGGGCTATGCCAAGGAGAACATGAAGGTGGAGGCGACAGGTGGAAAGGTCACTACAAAGAAGGATTACTCTGCGAACACAGTGACGCACAAGGTGGATCGCAATACTCTGAGGCTTTAGAG
>CAZXDN010000129.1:0-5409 GCA_964639235.1 uncultured Methanotrichaceae archaeon
TGAGTTAGTCAGTTATATATCGATTCCATAGCCAGCGGCATAGGAAGGCTTATGGAGGCCCACAGACATCCCTATAGAAAACTGAAGAGAGTTCACAGTTCTGTTGTCCGTCAAATTCATAAGTTTAAGAAGGCCTTGGAATCTAGATTAGACTGAGGAAACAATGCTCGATATAAAAGACCTCAAGGCCTGGCTGCCAGAAGAAGCGATTGAAATTTACGAAAAGCGAGGCATAACGGAGCTTTACCCACCCCAGGCAGAGGCTGTGGAAAGAGGGCTCCTGGAGGAAAAGAGCATGCTCTTATCGATTCCCACAGCCGCAGGAAAGACCCTTTTGGCTGAGCTTGCCATGCTCAAAGCGGCAGTCGAGAAGAAGAGGTCTCTTTATATCGTGCCTCTGAGGGCGCTAGCCACTGAGAAGTACGACACATTCAAGAAGTTCAAGTCGCTTGGGATCGATGTGGGGATAAGCACAGGCGATTTCGACCGCAAGGATGAGCGCCTGGGAAAGAACAGGATCATCATAGCCACATCCGAGAAGGCCGACTCACTGATGAGAAATGGGGCGAGCTGGATCAAGGACGTTGCAGTTTTAGTCGTCGATGAGATACACCTGCTCGATTCCGCAAATCGCGGCCCGACTCTGGAGATGACCATAACCAAGCTTCGAAAGCTCAATCCTGGGATGCAGATCATCGGGCTTTCAGCAACTGTAGCCAACGGCTCTGAGATAGCACAGTGGCTTGGCGCAGAGCTCATATCAAGCGACTGGAGGCCCACGAAGCTTCGAGAGGGAGTCATCTGCAACGGGGTTCTGAACTTCACAGATGGCGAGTCGAAGATCAAGGGCCCCAAGGACGAGGTCACATCCCTTGTAAGAGACACCATGAGCCAGAGCGCCCAGATGCTCATCTTCGACAACAGCCGGCGTAATGCTGAGGCGACAGCCTCCAAGGTCGCAGACATGATCTCCCTCAAAGGGCCTGAGCAGGAAGCCCTGTCTGAAGCGATACTGGCAACAGGCGACAGCGAGACCTGCAGGAAGCTCGCAGACTGCGTCTCAAGGGGAGCTGCATTCCACCATGCAGGCCTTCTCTCTGAGCAGAGGAAGCTGGTCGAGCAGGGATTTCGGGAGAACACGATCAAGGCGATAGCAAGCACTCCAACGCTGGCCGCAGGCCTGAACCTTCCTGCCAGGAGGGTCCTCATAAAGAGCTACAGGAGGTACGAGTCTGGCAAGGGCATGGTGCCAATACCGGTCATCGAGTATAGACAGATGGCTGGACGCGCCGGTCGCCCAGGGCTAGATCCTTATGGGGAGTCATTTCTGATAGCCAAGAACAGCTCTGAAGTCAAGGAGCTGATGGACCACTACATCACGGGCTCGCCTGAGGAGATCTGGTCGAAGCTTGCCAGCGAGTCGGCTCTGAGGACTCACCTCTTGTCGACCATCACCGCAGGCTTTGCTTATACGGTCGAAGATCTGAAGAAGTTCATATCCGACACATTCTACGCCCGCCAGCAGGACCCCTGGCACCTGGACGCAACCTTAGAGCGCGTTTTGGAGTTCCTGGCTGAGAGCGGGATGATCGAGGGTGAGATGGACCCGACGCCGCTGGGGATGCTCGTCTCCAAGCTCTACATTGATCCCTTAAGCGCTGTTACCATAATCAATAACCTGAAGGCCAGGAAGAATCCGACAGATCTGACATTGATGCACCTCATCACCATGACTCCAAACATGGACCTGCTCTATGTGCAGTCAGCAGACGGCTGGGTCGAGGACTTCATAGATGAGAAGCAGGTGGAGCTTTGCCATGAGGAGAACTACGACTGGCTCCTGAGGGAGGCCAAGACTGCAGCCATGCTCATGGACTGGATAACCGAGGCCAAAGAGGAGTACATCAGCGAGACCTACAGGATAGGCCCCGGAGATATAAGGAGAACTGCTGAGACCGCTGAGTGGCTCATGCACTCAATGTCAGAGCTGTCCAAGCACCTGGAGCTTGGGGCCACCTACAAGGCAGAGCAGCTTGCTGAGAGGATTCACTATGGAGCTGGCCCGGATCTCCTGCTGCTTCTGGAGCTTAAAGGCATAGGAAGGGTGAGAGCAAGGAAGCTCCACCAGGCGGGCTACACCACAGTTGCCAAGCTCAAAGCCGCGAGCACCGAGGAGATCAGCAAGATAATCGGGCCCAAGGTAGCAGAGAGCGTCGTAGCTCAGCTCAGAAAAGGGGAAGGACCAGAGGAGTGACTTGAAGTTGAACTGGCTCAAGAACATCTTTCGCACTGGCGAGGCAAAGCAGAGCAGGACAAAGAGCATCAAGCTCTCTGAGCTGGAGAGCTGGCTTGATCAGAGGTCTGACCAGGCGGGATTCGAAGCAGATGTCAAAGAGATCTACGAAAAGATAGGCGATGTGGCAGATGGTCTTGGGAAGGAAATTCGCTCTCTTGAATCTGCAGCGCCTTTTGAGGAAACCCCTCCAAAGCTGATGAAGGCAGGACTTGCTGCAAGAGATGCAGTCAAAAGCCAGATGGAGAGCCTTCTGGAGAAGCTTGCACCTCCTAAGAGTCTGGATCTGAGATCTGTTGAAGAGCACCACTCAAGCATCGTCAAGCACCTGGCAACCACTGTATCCAAGTTCGGCAGGTCGCAGAGGTTCGTTGAGGTCCTGTTTCCCGAAGAATCAAAAGATATGAAGTCCGACTTATCCAGCCTGAGCCGTCTCCTGGTGGACCTGGGAAATGCCATCGAGCGAAAGAAGAAAGAGTCTGAAGAAGTTGAGTCTTCCAGGGCTCTGGCCTCAAAGGTCCTGGAGGGCAAATCCAGGATAAGAGACCTCAGAACCAGGATCGAGAAAGACGAGCGCCAGCTAGCAGATCTGATGGCCAGAGATGGTGAGCTGAAATTAAGACTTGAAAAGCTGGCATCAAGCGATCAGGGGCAGATGGCCAGATCTATGAAAGAGGCGCTGGATGCTAAGAGAGGAGAAGCTAAATTCATCGAATCAGAGGCATCAGATCTGATATCCCCATTATCAAAGGCCATCTCCAGGGCTGCGAAGCAGAGCTCGAGCGAGAGGCTGCCTCTGGAGCACAGCGAGGCTTTCGACCTCCTGGCAAGGTCGCCAGTTGAAGCTCTGAGCATGGACCTCTCAGGGGCGCTTGCTGAACTGAAAACAAACCTGGGCGCACTGGGCCTGAAAGACAGGAAGATGGAGAAGGTACAGGATCAGATCGACTATCTCCTGGATTCAAAGTCTCTTGAGGCTCTCGGCTCAAGATATTCCAAAGCGCTGGACGAGATTGGCGTCTTGGAGAAAAAGCTATCTGAATGCAGCTCTGATTTCTCCAGGGCTGAAGAGGAGCTAAAGCAGCTGAGCTTCCAATCTGCAGGACTGCAATCAGGCCTTGAGCGGTCGAGGAACGAGCTTGAGCTCGTCAAAGAGCGGTTTGATAAGGACTATGCCGATCTGAAGTCCAGGGCTGAGAAGATCGCAGGAAATCCAGTTGATCTGGTCGATGAGAGCCAGGACTGACCTGTATGATGGTGAACCTTGGAGGGGTAATACCTCTTTCCACAGTCGACTGGACAGGAACGCCGTCGCTGGTGGTATTTTTTCGAGGCTGCCCCCTCAGGTGCCCGCACTGCCATAACAGAGAGCTTCAACAGGGAGAGAACCTGGTTAACCTGTCAATTGTCGGAGGAGAGCTTAAAATATTTGGCGAGAAGCAGCTGCCATCGAAGCAGATCACCCTTGAAAGCGCGCTCCTCTGGGCATCTGCAAAGCCCTCAGAGTCGTTTGTCTCTGGCCTGGTAATCTCAGGAGGCGAGCCGCTCGTGCAGCCTGAGGCGCTCAAAGCGCTCTCCCGAAGAGCAAGAGAGTCCGGGCTGAAAGTGGGCGTCGAGACATGCGGCTATTACCCAGGCCAATTGGCGGATACCATCAAGGGCGATTTGCTGGACAGAGTTTTCCTGGACATCAAGGCCGCTTTGCACGATCCCGAATACGCAAGAGCAACAGGCAGGGCAGGAGTTGCTGCCAGGGTGGCTGAAAGCCTGAGGAGCTGCATGGCGCTTGGAATTCCACTGGAGACAAGGATAACGGTATTTCCAGAGATGCCGTCTTTTCGCGAGATCTCAGAGATTGCAGAGACTCTTTCGGCGCTCAAGTCAGAATTTCCGGAAAACAGGCTTGAGCGTATCTCCATCCAGCAGGGCCTGCCAAGAGAAAGGGAGTTCGAGCCTGTATCATCTGAGGCCCTGAGAGAAATGGCGCATGCATTTCAAGGTATTGCAGAAATCAGGATCAAGGAGAGGCCGAGCGTGAAATGGGGGCCGGGCAGATGATAGAAGAAACGATGATCAAGGAGGATCTGACTGTGGGCAGGCTACAGCAATTGAGTCGATTTGATCTTTCACAGTTTGCGACCTATAGGTTTAGAGTGGCCAAACGTAATTCTATCCATTAATTTGTGCTTGTCATGAGCCTATACTAATTCACCACAGAGACGCAGAGGCACAGAGATATTTTAATGCTATTCAGTGCTGCTACTGTCATACCTGAAATATGATTTTGAAGTAGGACATATATAAAAATCGCAGATTAATGAAACCATAGAGATGCAGAGGGATTTTGGTATTATTGCCCGAATTAGACTTTCGTTCTCTGTGTCTCCGCGCCTCTGTGGTGAGTTGTTTATCCAGATCCCGGAAAGGCACAGCAGAGAGCATTAAAAGAAATACTTAGAACTTTTACGTATCAAGAGCACCTGCAATCTTAAAGTTTAACGAAGACATAGTTATATGGGGGATTGTAGTTCCTTTTTCAATCTGGTCTGGGTATATGGGTCTGGTCTTCATCGCCTCTACAGCAGACCTCATCTCCAGAAGGCGAGGCCTGACTGCAGAAAAAGCAGTCGAGGTGCTGCTCTACTGGTTCATAGTGGTGATTGTGGGAGTGAGTGGCGTTGTCGGATTTGTGGAGAATGCATTTCTGGCAGAGCAGATCACTCAAAACGATAACGAAAACCAGGCCACTGGCATCGGCATGCAGTACCAGAAGGAGATAGCAAGAGAGCTGGCCTTTGCAGATCTGGGATTCGGTATAATGGGCATCCTGGCCAGAAAGGTGAGAGGAAGCTTCTGGCTGGCTACAATTGCAGGTTATTCCGTGTTCTCAGCTGGTTTTGCATGCAGCTGTATCTTCCTGGGTGCTGCAAAAGAGGTACCTGTGTCGATCATGAGCGCGCCCTCGCCAGAGATATACGCCCGCCTCTTTGCAGCCCTGGCCATGACCGGCCTCTGGACTGCACTCTGGCTCATTCGGTTGAGGGATAAAACAAGAAGGACCATATAGTCCAGGACATAACATAAGAGAAGTAGCATGAAAAAAAGTAGCATGAAAA
>CAZXDN010000130.1:0-3002 GCA_964639235.1 uncultured Methanotrichaceae archaeon
TTATTTGATCCCATAAAATTCCATTCGTATTCATTTAGCGGTGAGGCAACAGCGCAAATCCTAATCTTAATTCATCCATGCCAGTCTTCTACAATTTTGTCAGTATGAAGCAAAACTATTAATGTCATGGATTCGATGTGATTGTTCTTAATGAAGTTATCGGTGAAGTCAAATGTATTCCATATAGTAGCGATAAGCTCCTTAGTTCTATTATCCACTGCGATGGCTGTGCCATATGATTTCAAGGGTCTTGTAACAGGCGTATCAGATGGCGATACTTTCCATGTGAGCATCCAGAGCGTAAATCAAAGCCTGATCGATAGCAAGACGGAATTTGTCAACGGCATAGGGCCTGGAGATAATGTGGTCGTCCGGCTTGCCGATATAAACTGCCCTGAGATTGATGAGCCAGGTGGTAAGGAGGCAAAAGCGTTCGTATGGAAGATGCTGTACAACAGGACCGTGGTTCTAGACGCAAGCAATGCCAAGTTGCATAACTCATTGAGGACTGACCGCTATGAGCGCCTCGTCTGTGTGGCATATATCTCCGATTCCAATGGATTCATCGATGTGTCCTCGAACCTCAATAAAGTGCTCTTGGATCTTGGGCTTGCCGAGCTAGATGACCTGGATAACGAGTTCAATCCATCCGATTGGCCCAGCACTTCGCTGACAGAAGCGAGCCTCTCCACATTTAACCTGACAGAAATCCCAGTTGTAGGCTCAAAGGCCTTTCGTGAGGGTGTGTATCATTACCCTGACTGCAGGTTTGCGAAGAAGACCAAGAAGGAGAACTCAATGCAGTTTGAGAGCTGCGAAGATGCCCAGTTGCAGGGTTACAGGGCATGCATGGTTTGTCACCCGCTCTGAAAATGCAAGAGACGATCGGGCCTATCCAAGCCGATGGCTTTTCTCGTTTGATCTCGGCGCTTTTTGCTCCATTTCCGGTAATTCACTTTAACGTCGACGCAGGCATCGCCTTGGACACGCCATAGTTGATCTAGGTTCTGCCGATGGCCAAGCCAATCCGGCTCTAATTCATCTATCCATCTATGGCTGCTGGGAAGAGGATGCCAATCTCTTCTAATCCACAGCTTTGACTACACCTGCAATTCCAACTGTGCAGGCTATGCAGGCCAGCATGCTGATCAGGCTTCCTGTGGTTATCGCCTGAACGAAGTTCAGCAGTGTAGCTATGATCAATGCCCAGATTGCCCAGTTTATGCCTGTGATCCCTCTGCCCACCTGTTTCAGGCCGAACTTCTCTTTAGAGCTTCCTGACTTCCAGCTTTCCTCGACCATGTAATCCCATCTCCGAAAAGAGATTGTTGTAATGGGGATAAATGCCCTTCGGCTGTGAGCTGCAGGCCAGGCACAAATCTACGTGCGCCACAGGCACGCTGCAGGCAATTGAGATCGAGGAGATTGCCGCTATAGCCGGCGATATCCTCGATTCGGCCTGGTCAAACTGCAGTTGGGCTCGAAGATTGACTACCAATTCTATGAGCTACCAGTTCTGTCGGTTTTGAGGATATCCCCTTGACTGCTGTCTACTCCAAAGCTGCTGATTTTGAGGATAGGAATATCTCTCTCCTCGCTGCTCACCCCAACCGCTCTGGCCTTCCCGACTCTGCCCGCCTATCTGCTCTCTCTGACCTTGCCATCTCTGAGATTGCCATCTCTGACTTTGCCACCTCCGGGGTTCACGCTCGAACTGTCCTCCCTGCTCTCCCTGCCAGGGCTGCCAGCTTTGCAATGGACGTTCCGGCTGGAAGCCCTGCTGGCCTCCCCAACCGTACTGGCCTTCTCTTCGTTGACCCTGCCACAGTCCCTGTCGTTGTCGCTGTGGCTGTACATGCTGACCTCGCCATCCCTGCTGAGGCTGTTGCCCAGGCTGCTGGCCGCCTGCATGATGTGGGCTAATCCATCCTTCCTGGATCATCCAGATGGGCCTCTCTTCCTGCATCTCCTCCCAGATCTGCCTGTACTGGCGGTTTGATAAGTCCTCAGGAGGCATCTGCCCCCAGGCGCCCACAAATATCCTCTGATACTCAGCAGGCAGCTGGGCCAGAACATCTTCTATCTCGCCCCTGGAGACTGCCTCCATCAGCACCTCTATCACCGATCTTGCGGCATAGGTGGCCTCCGGCGGCTCCATGCCCAGCCTGTCAGCCACCCTCCAGAGAAACTCGTCCAATCCAAAGCTCTCCTGGAAGTCGGATTGAAGGAGGTGCCTTCCTATCTCTCTTGGAAGCTGGGACGCGAGGTCCTTGGCCTCTCCTCCTTGTATGCGTTCTCCCAAAGTTTCAAGGACCACGCGGATGGCGTGCTCTGCATCGCCTCTGGATGACAGCCTGGCGAGGTGCTGAACCCTTCCAACAAACTCATCGTGCTTCATGACAAGTCTTCCTCTAATTCGCCTCTTCCAAATTCATCTCCAAAAGATGTTCACAGAAGACGTTATGGGAGATATGTTTGTGAGGATGGCATATAAATTATATCATATATTCGCTTCTTATAATTTATCCTTAATTCTCCTCATGAGTCATCTATCATCGTAAGCTATCTATACGACAGCACGATCACATGTTTGATGCAAATGTTTCTGCTTCTTGAGCAAATATCTCTTATACATGCCAGAACCACATATATTCCGCATATTTAACAAAATATATCTTATATAATCATTTATTTCAGCTTTCTCTGATCCCAAGCTCGTCAAACCAACTCTGACTATGGTGGCAGTGCAAGCTATTTTGAAGCCGAAATCCTGGTGGGTCGCAATCCGTCAGTGATTTATAGCATCAACACATAAAAATAAGATGTAAAGTTTTGCATCATTGGATAATGCAATCAGATAGCGTTGTATGGCAGCGTTGTCAGGCAGCATTGTCAGGTAGCGTTGTCAGGTAGCATTGTCAGGCAGCATTGTCAGGTAGCGTTGTCTGGTAGCATTGTCAGGCAGCATTGTCAAAGGTTATCGAGATATGGAGACGCCTGGG
>CAZXDN010000130.1:3102-5290 GCA_964639235.1 uncultured Methanotrichaceae archaeon
GGTAGCATTGTCAGGCAGCATTGTCAAAGGTTATCGAGATATGGAGACGCCTGGGGTAGAACATGCCGAAACTGAGAGTCATGACCTTCAACGTTGAGAATATGCTGGTGAGCTTCGATTTTGACGATAACGATATGGGACTGGTCTCTCTTCTCGATGCTGTATCTAAACCAGATCGCAACAACCTGATCAGAACCTACTGGAACATGATCAACGATGAGAACAGAGTCTTCACCGCCCTCTCCATCAAGGCTGGAATGCCTGAGGTCATCTGTCTCCAGGAAGTAGAGAGCTTTGAGGCTCTGAACTATTTCCACGACAGATATTTGAAGCGTTTCTCAGGCGTAGACTATCCTTACAAGGCTCTAATTGAGGGAAATGATCAGCGGGGAATAAACGTGGCAGTCATGAGCCAGCATCCCATTGATTGGATGGCAACTCACCAGGCGTTTATGGGCGAGATTCGCGCAGGAGAGGAGGTGAGGCGAGAGCGGGTCTTTCGCAGGGATTGCCTTGAAGTTAGGGTGTTGAAAGAGGGGAAGGTTCTGCCGATTTTCGTCTGCCACTTCAAGTCCATGGACCCGTCAAGGGAAGAGACAAGGCCCATCAGGGAGGCGGAATCGATGGCTGTGAGGAGCATCATCGAGGCGCGGTTTAGAGATCCCAGCATTCAGGACTGGCTTGTGGTTGGAGACCTGAACGACTACACTGAGACAGATGGCGTCCCTGAGCCCGGCTATGGGATCTGGCCTCTCCTGGACCAGAGCTTCTCTGTAGATCTGGTGAAGAGGATATCAAATCCATACGACCGCTGGACACACTATTATCCCGACCTGAGAAGCTACCACCAGCTGGATTACATCCTGGCCTCACCATCCCTTGCCTGGAAGAACAGCTTTGCAATCCCCTGGATCATCAGGTCAGGGGCGCCCTACATGGCAGAGCGCTACACAGGCCCCAGATGGCCAAGAGTTGGATACGAAAGGCCAAAGGCAAGCGACCATTGCCCTGTAGTTGTTGATCTTGAATATTGAGGTTCAGACTCAAAGCTCAAACAATGCGTGATAGACACACCCGATGTGAGCTTGTCCCTTTCGACTCATGACAAGATTTGGTCGACGCTCTCGTTTCCGGGAGCGCTCTGGAAGCATCCATTCCAGTTGCACGTGATCTGGATGCAGAAGAAAACGAAGCGCAGATGAAGTATTAGAGATAATTGCGAGATATCCCCAAATCGCCCTTGGCCACGGATGCTGACCAACTTGAAAAGTCAAAGATAAAACCCAATTGCTTAGCCACGAGTCAAACCATCTTGGAGTGAAGTAAGGGCTTCTTGCCGCTTACAAGGAAGCAGAAGTGGCATCCAAAGAAGCTGCCTTTGGCATCGAGATCTTTCAGCTCTGAAATCCAGCAATTTGCCTCCACCTCGGATATAAGTCCCCGAGATTGCGCCAGCCCAGCATTTCGAGAGAGATCCCAGATCCTGTCTGCCAGCTTAAAGTCTGTGATCATCAGCGCTCTGGGCTCCACGCTCACCTCTTCGAGCCCACAATCGTGGAAATGTGCAGGCAGCTGTCTTCCGATCCAGCCGCTCCTAAAGCTGTCACAGAATAAGTTGAGGACCTTTCGAGTCACTTCCCGGTCAGCAGAGCTGACTGCAAATGTGCCCCAGTCAGGCTCAAAGGCCATCACAGTGCCCCCTCTCTTAACTACTCTTGCCATCTCTCTCAAAGCCCTGGCAGGATCTGATATGTGCTGCAGAGCCCTGTCTACCCTGGCGCAGTCGAAGGCACCGTCCTGGAACTCCAGGTTCTGGGCATCTCCCTGGACAAACTCAACTGGAAGCCCCAGCCCTTGAGACCTGGACCTGGCCTCGGAGATCACAGCCTTGCTGAAATCAAGCCCAACCACTCTGCCGGAGCTGCCGACCATCCTGCCCATAGATATCACATCGAAGCCGAGGCCACAGCCAACGTCCAGGATGCTGAAGCCCTCTTTTATCTTCAGCAGCCTGAAGCTCGCCTCTTTGTAGTCCTGGAAAAATGGCATTGAGTTCATGGTCTCAAGGCAGGAGAAGAAAAAATCAGCATCTTCTGAGCGATCTATCTCCGGAAAGCCGCTGGAAAGGTAATCCATATGATCACTGACGTTCAAGATATTGATGCTGTATAATTAAGGCTTTCTGTTA
>CAZXDN010000131.1:0-5270 GCA_964639235.1 uncultured Methanotrichaceae archaeon
AACTTGCGTCCATATTCTGACTTTCACATAAAGGGCTCACAGCAGAGGCAACTGGCGATTTTGCAGAGAATTTGCGGGAACTCTGCAAAGTCTGCTTAGATGCCACCTCTGCTGCAGCAGAAAAAATCTGTAGTGTAATTGATGGACAAAATGGTCATGACCACAGACTTCACTCAGAGCCGAAGCCGATTGAGTCGATGCTGTGCCTCACCTAACAAGATCATCTCCAAGTGGCTCAGGCCCGGAGACTCTCTCGTAAACTACTTTTTCACCACCGCATTTTTCGCATGCAGGCAACTCCTCGTGATTGTCCTTTATGGTCACAGTCCAATTTTCACGACAGGTCGTGCACATGTAAGTCCCAATTCCAGGGTGTTCTCCTATCCGGTAGTTTCCGACGTGGGATATTGGCTCGTCTCTTCCTGAGCCTGAACACTCCCTGGATTCCGATTCTCTTTCTGCCATAGATTAATATATGTACATTCACTTTTTATAAACATTACGTGAAGTCCACAATAAGTTAACTTCACTTCTTACGCACCTTGCAAGGCTGAAGGCCGAGGAGATTCAGCTGGAAATCGACGCTTAAGACATGGAAAATCAAACTTCAGGAGGACGAATCCAAGACGGGCATCAGGCATTCAAAATTTTGATGTCCTAAATCCAAAAAATAAGAAACTATATATATGTTAATTTACCTTAAAAATGAAAAAGTCTCGATCGCAGATGAGAGGCGAAAGGGACAGCAAAACTGGAAGCAAGTTGGAGGGATTCGATGAAGCTAATACTGGCACCGATTTTAGTGCTGATGCTGGCAATGTCAGCATCGGCAAGTCCTGTAGAGGTATCAGCTGGACCATATAATTTCAGCTTCGACCTCAAGTCCGATGTAATGCCCACTGTGAACACCAGCGTTGATGAAGACGAGAATTCTACGATCTACCTGGCGAGCATCCAGCTTGAAAACGAGACTGTGGCAACAGTTGGAGTTACCAGCTACGATGAGTGGCAGTACGCCGGCTTCCCGTGCACCAGGCTCAAGCGGCTCCTCATGAACGCTTTGAACAGCTCTGGAGAGATCCAGGACCCAAGCCTGACCATGAGGACGATTGACGGCAGCACTGCTGAAGTGATGTCGTACTTCCATCCTGAAGGCAGCACCAACAGCACTCTGGCCACTTACTGGAAGAACATCGTCACAATTGATGGGTACAAAATCGACGTCAGCAAGGAGAACGTCGAGCTGATAAGCAAGCTGCCCCAGGACCTGAACGAGAACTTCCTGAGTACCCTGTCGATTAGCGGACCGGAACAGAGCTTGCCAGAGCAGCCCACAGAGTCTGCGATTCGCCCCGCCGATATGTCTAGCCTGTCTGATGCATCAGGCAAAGAGAGCAGCTTAGAAGATAATGAGTACAATGAGTGTGTGGACAGATGGAAGAATGTGGGCTATACTGAGGCGATGATAGAGTTTTCAGGCCTGTGCGACGTCTGAGGATTCGCTTGATCTGCTAGCGCCTATGTGCTGTGGCGCAGCTAAATTTTTTGATGGCAGAAATTTTAGCAATGGCATTTTTTAGGCGATATCGTCCCAAAACCAAAAAATGAACGATGGGATCAAGCCCTATACATTCAGGCGATTCTCTCGCCAGCTTTCGGTCCAGAAGCTGCCTCGTAGATCTCCTCGATCTTGACTGTGAGGGCCCGTCTGACCTTGATGCTCTTGTTTCGCGCAGCGACGATCTCAACCATGTCCTTGAAGGCGCTATCCTTGTCGTCTGCAGAGACAACTCTGCCTTTTATCTGGTAAGACCTGCGCTCTTCCTGGTCCCAGCAGACTATCGCCACCCAGGGGTTGACCTCCAGGTTCTTTGCGGTCTTGTTGAAGTAGTTGTCAGCCAGGATCAGCGTCTCGTCATCCACGATCTTCTTCACGCCTATGTAGATCACGTTTGGCTTTCCATCAGGGCTGGCTGTAGATAGAGGCAATACCCTCTGCTTCTCCAGAGTCTGCCTAACGAGTGGAGGCATCTTCACCATATTGTTCACCGTGCAACTGTTGGAAGGCAGTTTATTTATCGCTTTTCGGTGACCTGTCTTCGATAGCCTATTTATCTTTGATGTGCATCCCTCTGCGATGAACGACTCCAGCAAAGGTTTAATTCCAGATTTCAAGATAGTTCTCTACCCCAGGTCCGAGATCGATGCCAGGGTCAGGAACCTCCAGGCTCAGATGGGCGATCTGGCAGGAGCGATCCTCTTTCAGTCTGTGGACATGTGCTACTTCTCAGGCACAGCCCAAGACGGCCTGGTTTATGTTCCAAGGGATTCAGAGCCAGTTGTCATGGTCAGGAAGAGCCTTGAGAGAGCTATGGAAGAGTCGCCCCTGGAGGTAAAGCCGCTAAAGAGCATGAGGACTCTCAAGTCGGACCTCGGCATACCCTCAGGCGCAGCCATCGGCCTGGAGCTCGACGTCCTTCCCCACAACAACTGCGCCAGGCTGGAGAAAGCGCTTGGAGACGTCAGGTTTGCAGATATCTCTGAGCCCATAAGGCACATACGCTCTGTCAAATCCGAGTTCGAGATAGGCCTTGTAAGGAAAGCAGCCAAGATGCTCGACGCGGGCATAGCCTCAGTCCAGGACCACCTGAAGGAAGGCATGAGGGAGATCGACCTCGACGCAAAGGTGAACGCAGAGCTGAGGTCGATGGGCCACCAGGGCACGATATACTTTCGCAGGTTTAACCAGGAGCTGTACATGAGCCATGTGATGTCAGGACCCAATGCAGCAGTCCCAAGCTGCGTTTCTTCTCCCACAGGTGGGCTTGGCGTCTCGCTCCTACATCCCCAGGGCGCAGGCTTCAGGAAGATCAGGAGAAACGAGCCTGTGCTCGTGGATTACGGCGGACTGTTCGGCGGTTACCTGGCCGATGAGACCAGGATCTTCTCCCTGGGAAAATTATCTCCTGAGCTGGAAGAGGCGCACACAGCCGCAATCGAGGTTGAGGAGGCAGTGGCAAAAGAGATGCGCCCAGGAATTACAGGCCAAGAGCTCTTCGAGATCTCTGAGTTGGTTGGCGAGAAGCTGGGCTACCAGGACCATCTCGGAGGAGCGACTGGGAAAAAATGCGGCTTCGTGGGCCACGGTCTGGGCCTTGAGATCGACGAGTACCCCATCATCGGGCCAGTGGATCACGAGATTAAGAAGAACATGACAATTGCACTGGAGCCAAAGATGGTCTATCCTGGAATAGGGGTTGTGGGAATCGAAGACACCTTCCTGACCACGGAAAAGGGTGCCGAGAGGCTCACTGGGCTCTCGCAGGAGATATGGCAGGTGTAAGGCGCACCTGTCACCTCATCGTGCCCAATTTCATCATGCTCAGCCTCATCATGCACAACCATATCATGCACAACCACATCATGCCCAACCCACCATGCCCATCTCATGATTCCAGGCAGCTAAGCCTCAAGCAGGCCAGGCGTTAGGCAGATTAAAACCTCATCAGCAGAGCAATTGCTGCCAGGAAGATGAAGAGCAGAACGCACAGCGCCGCCAGTCCCTGCCAGGGCTCGATTGTCAACCCCTCGCTCCTGTGCTTGGGCCTGTGCTTCAGCGTCTCCTCGGTCCACTGATCGTGAGCCCTCACAGTATCGTTCTTATCTATCACAGATTTATTCCACCCTCGTCTGCTTTAGCAGCTCTGGCGATTCTGCAGATTGAACTTATCTGGGCCAAGCTTGCCGTACAGATCGAACTGCGATGTCCAGTCCAAACTTAGTGCGGGATAAAATTTAACTGCCTCGGTTGAATCGAGCCACTTCTGCGGAGTTCAACAGCTGGTAGTCTACCTATGTTGGTTGTTGAGTACAGAAACCATAACTGGACAAAATAACCCACCACAGAGGCACAGAGACGCAGAGAAGATACAAAAAGGCTCAGGACAATAATATTAAAAGCTCTCTGTGCCTCTGTATCCCAGTGGTGAATTAGTATAGGCTCATTAAATCAACTCAATTGCAGTAGACTACCCGACAGCTGATGGCAGAGATGCCGGGGGTCTCGGCCAAATCGATGGAAAGGGCATGTGCCCTTGAGATTTCACCCAGGGTGGGTTACTGCCTCAAAGCTAAGGGCAAGAGCCTGATCTCGATACTTTGCCAGATGGGAAAATGGGGGATGGCCAACTTGAAGGAGAGGCTGGGCCTGGAGGCTCTGCAGGCTGGGGAAGCTTGCCACGGTAGCGGGTCGGAGGCAGAGAAATTAGGGGACCTACATCTTATTTAAATGGCTGAATATCTACTGGCAGCCCGACTCTCATGAAGAACCTGGCAAATGCCTGAGACAGATGCTCTCTGTAAGGTGGCAACAAGCGCAGCCTTTTACCTCGTACAGCTCTGAGGTCCATGAGGAGGCTGAAGGGCATGCTATAAATATTTCTAAAATCGACAACCTGGTAATCGGTCTCAAATCCTTCGAGTTCACAACTGTTTAAGAGATGGTATCCAGGCACATTTCCTCGCCTCAATTCTTCCTTGCCCTTTCTGCTCTTGAAAAAATCGCTTCTGGATTCAAGTTCGCTCAGAGGCCACGTTGGCGAGACCAATACGAGATCGACCTTTTTCTGAAGAAGGTCGCATGACTGGCTCATGAGAATTACGTCGTATTCAGCGACTTTGGCAGACACCCTTCCTGGCTCCATCGCCAAAGAAGGAACTATGACAGGGCATGAAGAGAAGAAGTCTCCCTGAGCTAATGCTTCCTCTGCGCTAACGATATCATACCAGGGATAATCCCTCATGGCTTCAGCCTTCTAATCTTCAAGGCTAAAGCATTTCTGGCTCGACAATCAATGGCTTGGCTCGCTCTACGCTCGTTATTTCCAGCTCTACTGTGTATGTTCTCTTTGGTGGTAGATGCAGAGCTATATCATACTCCATCTCCACATTGGAGTCGTTATCTCCATCGGGCTGCTCTTGTGGAGCCTGGCTTTCTTTTGCATCAGAACAAGGCTGAGCTGCAGATCGGTCGGTCAGCATTTTAGAGTACCACCTTAAGAACGCTGGAATCCTTTGAGTGGATATTAATTGCGTTCATATATAACACATTGCCCGATCCATTACTCTCTCGTATATTAGCTACTATAACCTGCTACACACTACCCTATGGTACCAGTAAGGACGTGTAGATTATCGCAATCTTGTGGCAAAATTATTTTAAGCAATCAATCTCCAAGAAATAATTCAAGTAAAAATTGCAATAGGTATTA
>CAZXDN010000132.1:0-5013 GCA_964639235.1 uncultured Methanotrichaceae archaeon
GTTTTGGCCAGGGATTTACACTTCATATGAGAAAAATTCGCGAAGTTTCAGGCCACTTGCTGTGCAGGTCAAAGCAAAGCTCTGACACAAGCCCTAAGAGGCGAGGAGAGAGGTCACGCCATAAGTTCACACCAGAGAGATTGATCGAAAGCTTTTTGATTTGGGACCAACTTGGCTAAATGGAATGAAAGAAGCTGAGAGCAAAGCAGAGAGCAAATTAGAGCAGATCAAGAACAAGATGGACTTAGACGATATAGATCTGGGGATAGACACTCCATCCTTGGACGTGAACGAGTACATAAGGGTCCTGAAGCTGGCCAGGAAGCCGAGCAGGGAAGAGTTCACCATGATCGCCAAGGTCTCCATGGCCGGCATAGGCCTCATTGGAATGCTGGGCTTCGTGATCTACGCTCTGTTAACTGTGCTGCCAAGCGCATTTTAGGCAAGAAGCCTTCAAAAAAATTTTCAAGCTCCAGGGGAGCTTAAGCTTTTTTATCAGATTTGGACAGAACTCTAAGCGTTCCGCCAAGCTCAGACTCAATTATCTTTGTGATGCCCATAGTCCTTGGGTGGAGGTCCAGCTCGACCACGACGTGGTCGTGTCCCAGATCTCTCAGAGGCTTGACCTGTCTTGGGCCGTTGGTCACAGAGAAGATTTCCATGCCGCTCAAGGACGAAGCTGGAATGGCGTGTGGAACCCCTGAGATCACCGCGAAGTCGTAGCCTCCGTGCTCTGATATGAACCTGGCCACTGCCTCTCCTGCAACTGGGTACTCGTCGAGTCCGCCTATTTGCTCGAACTTCACGCCGGAAGCTTCGAGGTCCCGAACTATGTTCTTTGCGTCGCGCCTGACCTTGGGCAGCCCCACTGAAGCGTCCAGGTTGGCGAGCGTGTCCACCTGCGAGCCTGCAACCTCAGACACTGCAGAGGTGACATCGGCAAAAACATATGCAGTCTCCTTCTTGGCGTTTAAGATGTTGATCCCGCGCTTTCCAGACCGGATCAGCTTGAGAAGCCTTGAGGCCACATCGTACTTCAGATCTCCCCTCTCAGGCGCCAGGTACTCGCTGCTGGCAGCTCCGTAGAGGCGCTCGACCTCAGTGGCCTTGGCGAGGAGCGACTTTTGCCTCTCGAACTCGGCCTGATCGATAATTCCAGCATCCATAGCCGCCTCAAGAGCAATGACCACACCTCTGGTGTTGTCCCTGTAGCCTGCGTGGACCTCAACTTCGATCACAGGCACATCCAGCTCTGCGTCCTGGACTGCCTGGTGCAGGTCCTCGCCTATTATCATGCTGCTGCAGGTTCCGCAGACAGCCATGAGGTCAGGGCTGAAAAGGTCATCAGCCCTCTTGAGAAGCTTGGTTAGAGGCTCCTGGCCCCCGAAGACGAAGCCAGTCTCGTCCAGGGCGGTTGTCAGCACCCGCACCCCATCTTCCTCGAGGAGCCTGGCGTGCTTGAAGCAGCAGCCACTGGGCCCGTGAAGTATGACCACATCAGCTCCGAGGTCGCGCAGGGTGTAAAGCGCAGCCACGATTGAGCTGGGCCTCGGATGTATCACCTGTAAATTTTTAACATCGCTAGACATTTGAATCACCTAAAGCATTTGACGCACGAGATAAGATCTCTTTTGCCGCTGGCCCTGGCCAGATCCAAGCCCGATACCAGGTCTGGAGCAGGCGTTGCCTCAAGATCTGCCGCATATGGAAGAAGCCTCTTCCCAACCAGTACAAGGAATCCCACCTCGCCTCTTCGCCTCCTCAGAAGGTCTACCAGGGCAGGAATATCCAGGCCCTCGCATACAGTCTCTGACTCCTCTCCTACGATCAGTGCTGCTCCCTCAGGCGCCATGTCCAGTGCCCGCTCAACTCCTGAGACCTTCAGGCCTGAGTTGGAGTTGTCGTATAAGGCCAGGCCGCCAGAACTGGAGACCTTCATCCTGCCGTCGAAGCCGTTGAAGCCCTGCAGGCCCGATGCTATCTCACCAGGCTTCAGGCCAGAGGCATAGGCAGAAGCTGCAGCTGCAGATATTGCCTGGAGGTAGCTTCCCTTATCCAGAGAAGGCCCAAGCTTAAGAGGCACGCTCTCCTCGCCAAACCAGAGCGCCTCTGTCTCGGACCAGACATTTCCTCCAGGGCCAAATGTCAGGTCTGCAATAATTTCAGAGTCTATGCCAGCGATCAGCTTCGACCCCGGCCTGGCCAGTGAGACCATCTGAAGCTTTGCAGCAGAGGCCCATGCAGTGCCTCCTGCAATCCTGTAGTCTCCCTGTAAGGTCGTCATGACACCGATGTCAGCGATGCCAGTCCCACCAAGAGAGACCTCGCAGATCAGGGCTTCTGCACCACACCGACTTGCAGCGTCCACAGCCCTGATCACATTGGCAGGGGCGATGCTCAGGCCCGACTGTACGACCTCAGAGGCGCCCCGGCTCCAGAGCTCTATGCCGCGAGTGGTGTGAGATGCGACCTTCGCCTGATGAGAGAGGATCATGGAGAGCAAGAGCGCGGTTGTGGTCTTGCCCCTGGTGCCCGTGATCTCGATTACGGGCATCTCCGGCGCCAGGATCTCTCCTACTGCCCTGTGGTGCGTGATCACAGGCTTGCCAAGGCGCCTGGCCTCAGACAGCGCAAAATTTGTCGGCGGAAGGTGGACGGGAGCCACCACCAGGTCGAAACCCTTTACTGAAGGAGAATGGTGGTAGACCTCGAACGCCTCAGCGTTAATCCCCAGCTGAACCAGCCGCTCAGCTATGGTGGCTGCCCCGTGGATTGTGTCCAGGACAGCTACGCTCGAATGGCTTCCTCTGCACGCCTGTAAGCCAGCTGAGCTATGCACTCGTCCGCGCCCAGAGGCTGTGCGCAGCAGACCTCCACCTCCTGACCGTCAATGTCCAGAAAGGCCTTGCCCTCGCCGTTCATCCCAAGCTCCCTTGGAATGTCCTGAGTGGTGTGAACCCCATGTGCCAGGAATAGCGGCAGGGCGATTATTCTCCTGACACCAGTTCCAGAAAAGCTTCTCAGGCCCTCTGGTATGTCCGGCTTGTTCATGTTCAGATAAGCTGTTCTGACAGGACCGGGATGAGCCTTCTGAATCATCTCAGCCATGGCCTGAATAAGCTCCCGGTTATAAGGCAGGGTAGACCCATGCCCAAGCACCAATATGCCCACATCTTTCCCTACACCGATCATGAAAATCACCAATGTTACTTTTTTTCACCCTCGTGTTAACCCACAATAGAATCATAAGTAATAAATCCTTTCGGGCAGGATCGAGATCTCCAAGAGAGCGTGAGCCTTGCAAGATGACTATCTCACACTTGTGTTTGGCAGGAGTTATCTGCATAATCGCAGCCCTGGCGCAGATCGCCTGCTGCGAGAGGGTTCTGGTCTACACCCAGGAGCGCATAGCTCTGGACCAGGCCACCACAATGGCCATAGAAGACGCCAGCTCCCAGTCTGGAACGGTCTGGGTCAAGATCTACGATGGAGACAGCATCATCCAATCAAAAATCGTCAGGATTGGAGAGAACTTCAGATACAACTGCACAGGAAATGGCTTGGTGGCAAATGGCACATGCATGGACTTCACTCCATTGGAGATCTATGCAGGAGGAAGCTCAGACCTGGTTGCCCTGGAATTCAATGGCACCATCTCGCAGAGCATCAGAGAAAATGCCAGCACAAATCAGACACAGAGGCCATCTGAAGAGAAGAAAGCCCCTGGAATGGGACCAACTGAAGCTGTGCTGGCACTGGTGACGGCATCGGCATATCTGGCTTTCAAATTCAAGATGTGAGAGGTTAAGTCACGGTTTGCCTGAGCCGAAGTGCTTCTCGAAGATCTCAGGAATCTCCTCAGGCGTCTCTATGACCACGAGGCCGTCCATCGCCCTCAGCTTCTGGACATTTTCTGCGTCTTCTCTCCTGATCCTGAGCTTCATCTCGCTTCCATCAGGAAGCTTTGTCACCAGAATTCCCTCTTTGTAGTCGCAGGGCATTATGTACACAGGCATGAACGCCTTCTGGCCCATGATGGCGGCGTTGGACAGAAGAGTATCTGCAAGGCCCAGAGAGATCTTGGCAACAGTGTTTGAGGTGGTGGGGGCAACGAGCAGGAACTCGTACCTTCCAACCTGGAGCTGGCCTGCCAGAAACGGCGAGTTCGAGTTGATCTCAGACCAGATCTTGTCGAAGTTTTTTTCCAGGTCATTGAAGAGCTTGTAGTATTTGACCACCTGCTCTCCTGCCTTGGAGACGAAGACCCTGATGTCCACAGAGTCCTCGTACTGCTTCTTCATCTCCTTCATCATCTCAACAGTCTCCACTATCCTGTCACCGCTGCCGGTTATTCCCCAGGCGATCTTTTTTCGCGACCCTTCTGCTGCCATAGCTTAAATCAAGTCGAGGAAAAGATAACTATCTTTCGATCTTGAGCCACTCGAACGTCTCCGCGAACTTGCGGACCGTCTTTCTAAGGGACCTGAAGCCCTCCTCATCGCCCTTGACCCCCTCAAGTGTGTCCTTCGACCAGAAGGTCGCGCCGAGATTGGCGCCGAAAAACCCGCCGCTCACAGGAATCATGCCGTTGAGGACGTAAAAGGTCAAGATCTGCTGAATTGCCAGCTCCTGGCCGCCCATCCTGTCGCCTCCAACTGCCATCGCCATTGCGGGCTTGCGCCTAAAGACATTCGGGTTCGCTGCAAGGGCTGCCCTCGTCCTGTCCATTATGATCTTGATGTGAGAGCTCACCCCACCGTTGTAGACTGGGGTTGCTATGACGAAGCCCTTCGCCTCCTCGAATAAAGGATAAAGATGCTGCATGTCGTCTTTGAGCACGCATTCTTTGTTCCCCAGACAGTAATCGCAGTGCTTGCATGCGGTCAAGCTCTTTGCCCTGGCTGCGAAGACCTGGGTCTCAAAGCCGCGCTCTGAGAGCATCTTCATGGCCTCGCCGAGGACGTACTCGGTCGACTGCTTTCTTGGGCTGCCAGAAATTCCTAGAATCATGAT
>CAZXDN010000133.1:0-5009 GCA_964639235.1 uncultured Methanotrichaceae archaeon
AGGAGTTCCTCAACTTAAAGCAATTGCTCACAGGCCGAGCAGTCCTGTCTGTATCAGCATATCCGTCAGCCAAGAGCCTACGGTCATCAGGCCCAAGCAAAGCCATGCCATTTCCAGTATCCTCTCAATTTTGTCCCCCTACACCCCTTCAACAATCTCCCCGCGTTGCATCTCCAGAAAGAAGCGCGATTTACCAACATAATCCGAATCCAGGGCCTCGAAAGTCTCTGTATCCATGAAAGACCACAAAGCCGATATAGGACCATGCCTTTTTAGCCGCCAGAAAAAGGCGATTCACACATGCTCATTGGAATAGATGTCGGCGGAACCACAACTGATGCCGTCTTGATAGATGGGAGCAAGGTGGTAAAGACCGCCTATGCCCCGACAGATCACGACAACCTCCTGAACTGCCTCCTGGGCTCCTTGGATGAGCTGATCAGAGGCGTGGATACTAAGAAGATCGAGAGAGTTGTGCTGAGCACCACCCTGATCACCAACATGATTGCAGAGGGAAAGACAGACCCCGTGGGGCTCGTCTTGATCCCTGGACCCGGAACTAACCCCAAAGACTACCACCTGGGCCAGGAGGCAGCAATCCTTGACGGCGCAATAGATTACAGAGGTCGGGAAATCCAGAAGCTCAATGAGTCCCAGATTAAAGAGACTGGACTTGACCTGCGCACGAAGGGTTTGAAGAAGGTGGCAGTGGTTGGAAAGTTCGGACAGAGAAACCACTCACAGGAGCTGAAAGCCAAAGAGCTTCTGGCCGGGGAGATGCCTGGGTGCCAGTTCGAGCTGGGGCACCAGGTCTCAGGCCAGCTTAACTTCCCCAGGAGGGCGGCCACAACAGTTCTCACCCTGGCCACAAAGGACGCCTACAGGCAGTTCGCAGACCAGATGTTTTTGGCCCTGAAAGAGAGGAAGATTTTTGCACCGGTATACATCCTCAAGGCTGACGGAGGCACGCTTCCACTAGACAAATCTGTCTCTTCACCAGTGGAGACGATATTTTCAGGCCCTGCTGCTAGCATCATGGGCGTTTTAGCCTTAACTGAGCCCGGAAAGACATCGGTGATCGTGGACATCGGCGGCACAACAACCGATTTGGCCTTAATCCTGGACGGAAAACCGCTTTTGTCCTCCAAAGGCGCCAGGGTGAACGACCTGCTCACCCAGATCAGGGCCTTTGCAGTCAAGTCTGTGGCCATAGGAGGAGACAGCGCCGTTGTCCTGGAAGGCGACTGCGTGAAGGTCGGACCACACAGGGATGGACCAGCGCTATGCCTGGGCGGGCCTGGGCCTACGCCCACAGACGCCATGCGGGTTCTGGGAATGAGCGATATAGGAGACCTGGATGTGGCCAAGAAGGCTATGTCAGCCCTTGGAGAAAAGCTGGGGTGCACGCCCTCTGAAGCCGCCCAGAAGGTCGTGGACGCAGCTGTAGACAAGATCGTCCTTGAGGTTGAAAAGATGTTCAGGGCCTGGGAAGAGGAGCCTGCCTACAGGATCTGGGAGATCATGAAGAAGGAGACTCTTCACGCCCAGAACGTCGTTGGAGTCGGAGGAGCAGCTCCGCCTCTCGTGCCATTAGTTGCAAAAAAGCTCGGCGCAAGATCAGTTGTGCCAGAATATGCACCTGTTGCCAACGCCATAGGAGCTGCAGTTGCCAGGCCAACTCTCACGCTCAACCTCAGGATAGACACAGAGCAGGGCAGCTACATGGTGGCAGAGGAAGGACTAAGTGGGAAAGTCAGCGGAAAGAACATGAACCTGGATTCTGCAGAGCAGATGGCCCGAAAGCTCCTTGGAGAAAGAGCAGAAAGGCTTGGAATTGGAGAGTACACAAAAGAGGCAGAGGTCACCTACAGCGAGATCTTCAACATGGTCAGGGGCTGGTCAACAGTGGGAAGGCTGCTCGACGTGAGGATGGAGATCCCAGCAGGCATCTTGCCGTCGTGGAGGAGGTCCTGATATGGCCGCAGCAAAGACTGGAAAGACGGGCCTGATATTCTTCCCAGCGTTCGACTGGGCGATATCTCCAACCCATCCTGAGAGAGAGGAAAGGCTTCTCTATACCAGGGACCAGATCTTCGAGGAAGGTCTCATGGACCTGCCTGAGATAGAGGAGTACAAGCCCCGCCTGGCGACCTTAAAAGACGTGGCCAGGGTCCACTTCTGCGTCCCAGACGTCGAGGCCCAGGTGACAGAGGCCCATCTGATTGCAGCAGGCAGCACTTTAACGCTGGCCGATGCACTGGAGAACAAGGAGATAAGAAACGGGTTTGCATTGGTCAGGCCTCCAGGCCACCACTCAATGAGGGTAGCTCATGGAAACCGCGGTTTCTGCAACATAAACAACATGGCAATCCTGGTGGAGTATTTGAGGACAAAGTACGGCCACAAGAAGATAGCCATAGTTGACACAGATGTCCACCACGGCGACGGCACTCAGGACATCTTCTGGCATGACCCAAACGTCCTGTTCATCTCCTTTCACCAGGATGGCCGCACGCTCTATCCAGGCTCCGGCTACACAACCGAGATGGGAGGACCACAGGCTCTGGCAAGGACCATAAACATTCCCCTGCCGCCAGGAACCACAGACGAGGGCATCCACTATGTTCTGGACAACCTCGTGCTGCCAATGCTCAAGGACTTCGGTCCGGATCTCGTCTTGAACTCCGCAGGCCAGGACAACCACTATACTGATCCACTGGCCAACATGCGCTTCTCAGCCCAGGGCTATGCCAGGCTCAACGAGAAATTATCCCCTGATATATGCGTCCTTGAGGGCGGCTACGCCATAGAAAGCGCACTTCCCTATGTCAACACGGGCATCATACAGGCAATGGCAGGACTCGACTACTCTCACGTGAGGGAGCCTGACTACTCTCCTGGCAAGTTCGTGCAGTCGAGCGAGATGAAGAGTGCCATAGAGTCAGTCGTGGAAGAGCTGAAGGAGACATGGGACAACAGGGACATCCTCGTCGAGAATGCTCTGGCTGAGATGGGAGAGTTCTACCGCAGGAGAAAGCGCATCTTCTACGACACAGACATGATCAACGAGAACCAGGAGGAGACCGTAAGGCTCTGCGACAGGTGCTCAGGCTACATGACCATATCCTCCCAGGGCCAGAGGGGATACGGCATACTCAACAGCGTCTTCTGCGTCTCGATTCCCAGAGACGCATGCAAGGACTGCAAGGCAGATGCCAAGGCCAAGTACGAGGAGGCCTGCGAGGACAAGAGGTTCAACTATGTCTACCTGCAGGACAAGTCCAGGGACACCTTCAGGGCATTTGACACAAGGATCAGGAACCAGAAGGTTTACTGAGCTGATAGTGGGCTCGTCTTCTAGCCCTCTATCCTCTGAGCCCTCTATTTTTATTCCAGCGTCGCTGAGGCAAATCCAGATGGACTTCAGTTCCAAGACAGATCATTCAGACCTCGAAGCTGCAGCCGCAGCCATCACCCAAGAGTCCCTCTTGAAAGCAAAATTGGCAATAGAGGAGAGATGCAAAGAGCACCTGCGCTGGATGGACCTGATGGAGGATTCGCTTGGATCAAAAATCAATGTCCAAAAAGATCTGAAGAAGTTTGCCAAGGCTCTTGCCCTGTGCCAGCTGGGATACCTTCCTACAAAGCCTGAGACCTGCCCCTTCTGCATTCAGTACTCGAAGGGCAGAAGCTGCATCGGGTGCGGGTATGCAGCAACGCATGGGGGAAGGTGCGATCTGGACACGTCAGCCTTCAGCCAGTTCATAGAGGCATTTCAGGAGCTTGGAAGTGAGATTTACCAGGACCAGGAGGCTCCCGACTTCGACTTTGATTTAGCCAGGAAAGAGATCGAAGAGTCCATACATAGATCAAAAGACGCTGCAGTTGAGATGCTTGAGGGGCTCTGCAGCCTTTCGACTTTCCAGCTGATGGAGCGCAAAGCCTGCTACATCGAGAAGATGATCGATCTGGTCCCGGCACGCCTGCTCTCAGAAGAAGTCCAGAAGAAGCGCTGCCAGGTTAAGGAAAAGCTAAAAATCTATTGGTAAATGCCTCCTGGATATCTAAGCGTGCTGGAGATTTAAGGTTATCTCAGTTGAGCATCACATACCAGGGCATCAGACACTTAAAAATGAGATGGTGGCAAAGAATCATATTCCGCCCAATTCTTTTGACTTGGCAAAAAGCACTTCTGCCTCGGCTTCGCGCCCAAGTTCCTGCAGGGCCCTTCCCTTATAGTGGTAGGACCTGTAGTACATAGGCGCCAGCTCTATGACCTTGTCGAAATACTGGATCGACTCGTTATATCTTCCCAGGTGGTAAATAGCCGTGCCCTTGCCCTGCCAGGCCATTACACTCCTGGGATTTTGCTCGATGGCCTCATCGTAGAGTTCAACTGCTCTCGTGAATGATGCGTTTGCCTCTTCACTGCGGTTGAGCCTATTGAGAGCGCCGCCTCTGTCCAGCCAGTATGATGCTTTAGAGGAATTAATCTCGATGGCCTTATCATAAGCTGCGACTGCCTCATCAAATCTGCCCAGTTCAGCCAGAACGCCGGCTTTATAGTACCATGATTCAGACGAATTGGGATCGATCCTGAGAGATTCGTTGTATGATTTAAGAGCCTCTTCATAGTATCCGAAGGCAGTCAGTGTTTTGCCCCTCAGATACCAGGCGTCTGCAAGCTGAGGGTTGATCTCTGTGGACTTGTTGAAGCAGGAGAGGCCCTCCTCGAAATCGCCCAAGAAATCGATATAAAGTTCGCCTCTCTTAAACCAGGCGGATGCAGATTGCGGGTCTACCTCGATGGACCTGTTATATGCCGCAAGTGCGTCCTGCAGAAAAACTTCACGCACAGTCTGGTTTTGCGTCTCGTTTATCGCTCTTTCACGTGACTCGTTGCCCTTATTCAGCCAGTAGCCCGCCGTGTCCTCCTGCGCCAGAGAGGAAATGCACAACACAGCTAAAGCTATCCAAGCTAATGATAAAATAGACTTTGTCATATGCTA
>CAZXDN010000134.1:0-2530 GCA_964639235.1 uncultured Methanotrichaceae archaeon
TTTGTGCAAAGACTCAAATACGTTCGACCTTGAAGCAGTAGCCATGCCGGATGAGATCGAGAGGCGTATACGCGAGGAGCTGCTCGGCCTGGCGGGTGACGAGTCCTGCCAAGATTTGGAGTCCATTCTAGAAGCGATTAGAGAGCGTGACCGAAGGATCAGCGAGACTCTCGAGGAGCTTCTTCAGGAGGTAGACGACCTCATACTCCTTGCTGACGAGATCGAGGAAGACGAAGAGCTGTGCGATGAAGAGCTCTAAAGGGTGAGCTGTCTTGCATACTTTGCCTGACATCCAGGCCTGCGTTCCGGACTACCCCATCAACCTGACACGCGTTGGTGTAACAGGTGTGAAAAAGCTGGTCAAGGTTGAGCGCGGGGGAGACGAGCGTCCAGTGGTCCTGATATCCAACTTCGAGGTCTTCGTCGACCTTCCCTCTGACCGCAAGGGGGCAAACTTATCCCGGAACTTCGAGGTGATAGACGAGGTTTTAGAGGAGGCGATCAACAGGCCCGTCTACGAGATAGAGGAGCTGTGTGGAGAGATCGCGTCCAGGCTCCTGTCCAAGCACGAGTACGCCACCAGGGCAGAAGTCAAGATGAAGAGCGAGTATATAGTGAGAAGGCTCTCTCCATTCACCAAGGTCAACTGCCAGGAAGTGGTGGACATATTCGCAGAGGCTGTCGCCCACTCCGGACCCAAGGTCAGGGTGCGAAAATCGGTTGGAGCTGAGGTTCTTGGCACAACAGCCTGCCCCTGTGCGCAGGAGATAATGAGGGAGCAGGTGGTAGAGGAGCTTCTCAAGATAGGAGTAAGTCTTGAGGAGGCACATAGCTTCTCCAAGAAGATCCCGGTGGCCACTCACAACCAGCGCGGCCGCGGCAGCATCTCAATTGAGGTCTGCGACAGGAAGTGCGTGCCAATAGACAAGATCATCAGGATCATAGAGGACTCCATGTCCTCCAAGGTCTACGGATTGCTGAAGCGCCCTGATGAGGCAGTTGTGGTTGCCAGAGCCCACAGCAACCCCAAGTTCGTGGAGGACTGCGTCAGGACGATGGCCCAGAAGGTGGTAGACGTCTTCTCTGAGCTTCCGGACGAGGCCAAGCTGATCCTAAAGCAGATAAACGAAGAGAGCATACATCAGCACAACGCCTTTGCAGAGAGGACTGCCACGATGGGCGAGCTTCGAAAAGAGCTTGCCAGCTGCATGCCATAGTCGCTGATCAATTACATGCCTGGATTGTTATGACCGAGACGACCAAGATCGAGACCATAGGAAATTCGCTTAAAGACCTCATCTCCGAGAGGAAGATAGTCGCCAGGTGCGAGCTTTTGAACAGGGCATACCAGTTCGTGCGAGAGGCCGATTTGGACCAGGCAGACAGAGAAGAGATCTCAAAGCTCGTGGGAAAGCACATAGCTTCTGGCATCTTCTCAAACGTACTCTCAGGAGATCCGATATTCTCCGGCCTGCCGAAGCTCGACACATACGCCCAGATACAGGGAAGGATCTTTCACTTCCTCCACACCCAGAAGTACAGCAAGCAGGACTTCGATAACGCCTACAGAAAGTTTCTGTCTGCAAGAACTGAGCTGAGAATCCTCTTGCAGGCGAACCTGGAGGACCTTCTCACTGAGTTCATGTCCGAGGCAGAATACAGCCTCGATGGAAGGGAGGGCCAGGTACTGAGGTTCTCAGCTCCTGGAAGGGTGGTCAGGGCCAAGGTGTACACCAGCGTCCATTCCGTCAACCCAGAAGACTGCAGGAAAGCGTCCTACCAGGCACAAGGGTCGCCTCAATCCTCTGAGGCCATCTCAAATACTGCCTCAGATGCCGCTTCAGGTACTGTCTCAGATGCCATCTCAAATACTGCCTCAGAGGTCGCTTCAGATACAGACTCTGATTGCGTTATCCTCATACCGAGTGGAGAGAACCTCCAGCCTTATGTCCAGTTCTTCAGGGATCGGGGTGCAGAGATAGAGGAGTCTGGGGTCCAGGTCTGGGTGGCAAACCTGGAGCAGGGGACGATAGACCCGTTCATAGGGTTCACAACTGATATGGACATCTACAAGCAGTTCAAGAACCCGAGGCTTGCAGCAAACGTCAGGTCCACCTGGGGAAGGCCAAATTCGGCTCCTGTCGAGTAAATTCTCTAAAATATCTTCTCTGTTTTATTTTTTAGCCGCAAGCAAATATTATATAGGTGTAACCACCTTTATATTGACAGCTAATTAAGCGTGCGGGGAGTTGGGGTAGATGAAGCTCTGCATTTCGACATTTCTGGCGATATTGATTTTGACCAACCTGGCACTCGGTGGGGTTGGTGATTCTGGAGTATCTGATGGGGCATCTTACAGCTCTGCATCGGGCAGCTCTGGAGATTATGGGTACTCGTCGACTGGGACTGGCTCTGCAGGCACAGGCTATGCATCTGAGACCGGCTCTTCTCTCTTAGCTGAGCCTTCGTCCGCATCAGGGCTTGTCACTGGCTACCAGGTTGCAAGCCCAAATGGATACAGCTCTGATGG
>CAZXDN010000134.1:2630-4998 GCA_964639235.1 uncultured Methanotrichaceae archaeon
TACAGCTCTGGCGGATATGGTTCTTCGCAACACGGGTCAGATGGTTATGTGGAGCCGGCTTATTCCCAGGGCCAGCAGGTTCAGGAGCAGCCGGCATCTGTCCAGGCGTCCTCGACTCTGCCTGATACAGTGCCTGAGGCGCCTGATGCCAGCAGTCCATATCAGGAGAAGCTCACACCTCAGGACCTTAATCTCCAGCAGCCGACTGCAGAGAGCTTCCAGCCAGACACGAGCCTCAACTTCGCCTCTGCTGCTCCGCCAAGTGGAGTTTCTTACTCCACGACTTCCAGCTACTGGCCTGGCTATTCAACCACCATGAACAGGCTCTATGTCCAGACCTCAGGCGGATTTTCCAACGTAGCCGGGTGCGCATACGGAGGATACCTGCCCATCTGGACCGACATAGCCTATTCAGGCAATTTGTATCTCTATGAGTGGTATCCAGGCCAGTGGACCCCGTCTGTGCGCTGGTGGGGCTGGACCTGGCCTGGGTTCAAGAAGGCCTGGTTCTGTGGAGACGTCACAGGATGGCACGTCCTGGCCTACAACTGCAAAGACTGGTCAAACTACGTCTACGTATATGTCTGGCCAAGCTCTGGATCAGGCTACAGCCCAGGCTACAGCCAGTCTGGTTACAGCCAGGGCGACTATTCCTATCCGCAAACTTCTCAGGTGCAGTCATCCCAGGTGCAGTCGTCTCAGCTGCCCTCTGGCACGCCTACATATCCCAACCTGAACTCAGAGAAGATCGTTCTGCCTGAGGTCAGCCAGGTGCCGCAGGTCGTGTCCGGCACAGGCAACCAGGCTTCGAGCAGCGGGGCAAGCAGCCAGGCGTCTTCAGCCACGTCCTCCCAGGTGATCTACCAGTATCAGAGCTACCAGTATCAGGGCCAGCAGTCGTCTGAGTCTGAGGCTGCGTCGTCTGCCTCATCAGCGTTGGCCACGCCTGTGACTGCGGTTCCCGGATACGAGGGGCAGACAGGCTACGTGGTCCCAGGCAAGTCATCGGGCCAGTCCTGCAAGGGCGCTGATTGCATGGTCCAGTCCGGCTATCAGGCGGTCTACCCAAGCACAGTCGTCCAGAAGTGCAACCAGTACTACATACAGACCTGTCCGGGACAGCTCTCAACAGTTGCTCGCACCAATTGCGGCGATTATCTCTGCCTCTGGTCCAAGATAGGATCTTGTGGAACTTACTGGTCGTTCGAGTGGTATGCCTGCGGCACCTATCCTTCTGGGTACTACTGCTCTCCTGAGGTCAAGAACTTCGGCAAAAAGAACGCAGGCTGGACTCAGACCTGGTTCAGGGCCAACAGGCCAGGCTGGCATGTGCTGGCGTTCTGCTGCAACGACTGGTCGAACTACGTCTACGTGTACGTCTACCCTTCGAGCTGATGCGGCTTTCTGGGGCGGCAGAGCATCTGTAACCTGGTCTGTCCGCCTATGTCAGCATCTTAGGGCGCAGCCTATTGTTGATCGGCGTCTGTGTGGCCATGCCGATCTCTTTATATATATCGAGCTTGGATGGTGTTCGGATTAGCATATTATCGGAGGATGTTTATTGGCTAGAAGATCCCAGAGAAAAGCCGATGCCCGAAAGGCAAAGCAATGGTATAAAGTAGTCGGACCGGAGATGTTTGGCAGGTCCCCAGTAGGTGAGACCGTCGCGTACGACCCAAGCAAGATCGTGGGAAGGGTAATTGAGACCACGCTTGGAGATTTGACCAACAACTTCTCCAAACAGAACACGAAGCTCAAGTTCAAGATCGACCGCGTGGCAGGCGACTCAGCTTACACCAAGTTCATGGGCCACGAGATGACCACGGATTACATCAGGTCCCTGGTTAAGAGAAGGACATCTCGCATAGACTCCATAATCGACGTCACCACCACAGACGGCTACCAGGTAAGGGTCAAGCCCAGCTGCTTCACAGTCAAGAGGGCAAGGGCCAACCAGGTGAAGTCCATAAGAGAGCTCTCAAGGCAGGTAGTCCTCAACAAGGCAGTCGGCCTGGACCTAAACCAGCTGATTCAGGAGGTAGTCCTGGGCAAGCTATCTCTGGACATATACAAAGAGGCAAAGGCAGTCTATCCGCTCAGGCGCGTCGAGATCAGAAAGACAGAGATCATGACAGAGCCCAGCACTGCATCTGCTCCAGCGCCCGCCATTCCTGTGTCAGAGTCAGTCACCACAACTTAAGCTTCTGAACTGCCACTGCAGAAGAGCAGCGCTCTTTCGCATACCACCCCTTGCGAAGGGCGCTGAAGATGACTTCGAAGGTTTAGAAACGCTGTTTTAAGCTTTGGCTTTAGCCCTGGGAAAAGAATTTTATCTTCACTTAGCCCTGAGCAAGCTATGTCTAAAAAG
>CAZXDN010000135.1:0-4989 GCA_964639235.1 uncultured Methanotrichaceae archaeon
TGTAGAAGACGATCTCAAAGAGAGGTGTAGAAGACGATCTCAAAGAGAGGATTTGAAATAGAAGATCTAAAAGATAGCAAAGAAATTGGGGCTTGGCAGGGTCTCGCGATCCCGCCGAAGTTCGTCCCTTTATCAACCAGGCCGCTGTGATCAACAGAGTTGATCTAAGCTTAAAGTTAATAGCGCCTGGACGGCCTTGCGGGCTTGTGCTTCTGGTAGCAATCGCTGCAGTAAACCGGCCTGGATCCATCAGGCTTGAATGGAACCTGGGTCTGCTTTCCACACTCGGAACATACTACATCGTGCATCTCTCTTGGGCCTCTGTTGAAGCCGCCTCTGCTTCCATATCTTTCCATTTAACTCACTTACCTTTGTGCCGGGATTCCTGACCGGCAGCGCCACAAGGCTTCGACAAACCTAAATTTAATCGACCCAATGCAGCTTTATAAAATTAGTTCGTCCATGAGATATATCTTTCGGTCATGAGCCATTTGACATCAACCAGGCGGTTCTCAGCAAACCATTCTTTTGGTCATTGTTATACAGATCGTCATTTTCCAAATCACTACCTTCCAGTTTATCCTTTTCTGAGTCATTATTTTCTAAATCATCGCTCTCCACGTCACTATCTTTTGAGCCTCCTTTGAGACACCGTTATTATCCTAATCGGTTTGTATATTGCGTTTGTTCATTCTCGAATCTCCTAACGATCGCAGTGCGTATATATGCACATCACCAACCTATCTATTAATATATATAGGGCAGAAATGCTACCTTTGAGAGCTTAATCTGGCGGTCTGTGAGATAGCATAGGGATAGAGCTGGGAGGTTTGACGGCATGAGCAATTCCGATCTGGAAGGATCTGATAGAGCACGCCCGGATGGTGACAGGGATCATTTGACTGATGCGTATTTAATTCGGGGAATGAAGCGCGCTGAGGTAGACACTGCTGTGGATTGGGCGGCGCATGAGGGATGGAACCCAGGAAACTGCGATGCAGGCGTATTCTACTCCACAGATCCAGGCGGATTCTTGGCGGGTGTCCTCGATGGGCGCATGATTGGAAGCATATCTGCTGTCGCTTATGGCGAAGACTTCGGTTTTCTTGGTTTTTATATCGTCTTGCCTGAGTTCCGGGGAAAGGGCTTTGGAATCCAGCTGTGGAACGCTGCCATAGAGAGGCTAGGCGAGCGCAACATAGGGCTTGATGGAGTGCTGGCCCAGGAAAAGGCCTACCAGAGAACTGGATTTACCACTGCGTATCATAACATCAGGTTTGAGTACACACCGCCTTCTCACTTTGGAGGGCCGGTCCAGAAATCCAGCCCCGCCACAAGTTCAGTTGAACGTCTGCAATCTGATGAGGGCAGGCTAGTGAGCCTGTCTGATGTACCGTTTGAAGAGGTGCTCGAATACGACAGCCATATCTTTCCAGCTTTAAGACAAAAGTTTCTTAAAGGCTGGATAAACCAACCACAGGGAGCGTCTCTCGGACTCATTAAAGGTGGAAGGCTCTCCGGATACGGGGTGATAAGGGCATGCCGCACTGGATTCAAGATCGGGCCGCTGTTTGCAGACGATGGCGAGATCGCAGAGAACCTCTTCAACGCTATGGTGAGGCGTGCAAGTGGAGGTCCGATATTCCTGGACGTGCCTGAGGTGAACTCCGCGGGCATGGAGCTGGCGAGGCGCCACGGGATGAAGAAGTCCTTCGAGACTGTGAGGATGTACAACATAGAGGCGCCCGATATGCCTCTTGACCGCGTCTTTGGCGTCACAAGCTTCGAGCTGGGGTGAGTCTAAGTCTCACGCAGTTAAAACAGGAGATTTAATTAACTAGGGGCGGGAATATGTGGCCATCGAAACCGTCAGGCCTCTTTCGGTCTCCAGAGGATGATTAATATGCATCTCGATATCGCGGGCAGAGAGTTAGCTGTGGAGGTGAAGGAGAAATCCACGTTTCTCTCAAAACACACAGGCAAAGAGCTTGGTCAGCTCAAGGTTAGCCTCGTCCTTCAAACTCCTGCGTCCAACAGGAAGCTGCTCATTGCGCTCAAACGCGCTGAGTCAGAAGGCCTCAGCTCAACTGATGGCCAGGGCAATCTTACAGGCAAGTGGAAGGTGATAGACAACTCCTTCGAGTACATGGAGAGCAGCGAGGGAACGGAGTACTGTCACAACATCCAGCTTGAGGAGATAGAAAGGCTGCATGTGGATGAGCTGTACATAGATGGCATTGTGCTTCGTCCATACTTCTATGAAGAGGAGTTCGACTGCGACGACCTGAGCATAGTTGCCAGAGTCATAGTCTCCCAGGAGCAGGATATCGAGCTTCGCAAGCTCATGGTACGCGAGGGCTTTGTGACTGTCTTGAGGCGCGGCATAAGCGGCCAGCCAAGGCAGATGAGGTTCAGCAGGACCATTCTCTGGTCAAAGTATCATCACAACATCAAGTACGAGCTAATTTTAGTCGACAAGGGCTATGACGAGCGGGACAGGCCGCTGGCAAGGTTATTCCAGCCACAGATGTCGAAGATGCAGTACACCATAGCTGCCCAGGCAGGGATACTCGATAAGGTGCTGAGCACCCTCAAATCTAAGGGCTTGCTCAACGACAACGAGATCGGTGAGATTCGTGCAGAGGCCGCTGGCCAGGTCTGGGACAAGATACGGGAGTTTTACGAGGTCAAGGACCTGGACGAGTTCCACAAGCCGCAACCCAGAATCACCTGGGATTGAGGACATATTGAGGACATATTATTTGGTCTATACACAGCTCGTCGACACACAGGTCCCAGAGAAGTTCCAAAAGTGATGTGAAGAAGCAGAATCGGGAGTAGATCCAGAAGATGCAGAATCGAAACGATGCCTGGGACAAAGTCAAATGTACCAGCATGACCGAAATTAAGTATCCCGGCATGCTCGTGTATACCTGCGATTTGGCACCTAACTTGAGCATCTACGATCCCAAATCAACTGATAAAGAGGCGCTTTAATCAATGCCCAGCAATAGATATACCCGGATAGAGATCACTCAGGAAGCCTACAAGGGCCTCGAGGCAGAGGCGATATTGCAAGGCAAAACCCTAAAGAGGCTGGCCTCAGAGCTGATAATGAATGGTATCTCTCAGAGAGCTTTGAGATTTATTCGGGATGATGCACTTTACAGCGAAGAGATCACCGACAGAGAGATGGCCGATCATTCCAGTTCCAGCAGGCCCAAGTTATCGGAGAATGAAGAGGCCGTACAGCAGATAAAGGTCATGTGGTCCCAGAGCCCCAGGCCATCTCAGCGAGAGATTGCCAGGTCTATAGGATATCCTCCATCGTCCACGAAGTACTTCATCAAAAAGCTGCTCGGAGACGGCGAACTCAAGGTCTGAGATCAAGGCCCAAGACATTATCCCTGCTGCTGTCATTGCCATTTCAGCAGAATTAGCTCTGATGCTCCTGAGTCAAACAGCGCACCCCGCAGCAAGCTGCGGGTATTCATTTAAAAATAAAGCGACATAATCTGCGCTGGCCAACTAATGGCCAAAGATTTTATTTAGCTCTGCAGCAATTCTCGGTATGTGATTTGACACTGTTTTTATTCAGAATGAAATATCTGATATTTAGAGGCCCATTTGTGTTGAATTTGGCCAGTCGTTAGGTCGTAATTCTCTTGGGTAGTTCCCGATTACTGCTGTGTGATTGACTGGCATTTGGGCCATAGTTGGCCAATTAAATATTGCCTTTGCATTAGGTGCAGTTTCTCACTAACACGGTTTAGCATAGCGAAATATCTCATGATCTCTCGCTCTCCACCATCTTTGGCCAAATACCTGTTTTACCAAAAAAGGTAAATATGGATTAAGCCAGACAAAGTAGCAGCCGAAATTGAGGCAGGCTTCAGGCAAGTCAACCATCAATGCGGAGGTGAAGTAGATGCATGGAGTATACCCTTACTGGATAGGATTGCTGTCGGTTTTCGTAGTAGCTCTGGTCATCATGGGCTCGATATGAGCTGACATGGCTCCCACTCCAGGCGAAAAGGCGATTGTGGCAACTTGCCATTTCTCTTTTGGGCCGAATTTCGATCTCTGTTTGCCAGAATCGCAGGCATATTGGAACGGATCTCCTGTTTTCTTCTATGCCTGCGATTATTTGGTCGTGCTCACCATCCTTCGCTTTGCTGGTGACGCATCTCATGAAGCCCAGAGATACCTCTTGTGAAATGGAAAAATTTTAATAAGTACGGTGGGCATATTATGGTTAAACGTCAATCAATTCAGCATAGAGAGCGCTTGAAATACAGGTCGACAAACCGATATGGATAACACCGATTCCAGAGCCCCTGGAAAGCACCTGGAACTTGGTGTTGAACACAATGCGCACTGTGTCATATTCATACCACGTTCATGCGGAGTGAAAAAAATTTGCCAAAGACAGTCTGGTTCGAGATCACAGCAGAAGACATGGATCGTGCTAAGAGGTTCTACTCAGAGCTTTTCGGTTGGAGGATTGAAGGATTTCCTGTGCCCTTTAATGGGGATTATCTTCTGATAAGAACGGGAAACGGACATGCCATAAGCGGCGGGCTGAAGAAGAGAGTGTGGCCCGACCAGAAGACGGTCAACTACATCGGCGTCTCATCCGCAGATAATTATGAAGTAAAGGTAAAAGACTTGGGTGGAAGGGTGGTAATACCTAAGACCGCCGTGCCTGGAATGGGGTACTTCCTGGTCTGCCTGGACACAGAGGACAACGCATTTGGCGTCTGGGAAGATGATGTGAACGCCTTTTAGCTGCCACAATTTTTCGTTAGTCTACCGCAATTGGGTTGATTTAAGCTTTCACGAATTCGTGCCTCGTCAAGGGCCAATACGTATTCACCACGGAGACACAGAGGCACAGAGAAATTTTAGTATTATCGTCAAATACTTGTAAAAAGTCGCTGATTGAAGAAACCGTAGAGATGCAAAGGGGTTTTGGCCTTCTTGCCCGAA
>CAZXDN010000136.1:0-4879 GCA_964639235.1 uncultured Methanotrichaceae archaeon
CTGCTCAGCGTCCTGATAAGCTCCTGGAGCCCCATAGTATTGAGCACGTCTCCTTTCTCCAGCCAGCCGCGCCTGGCCACTGTGATTCCGTACTTCATGACTTCCAGCTGATCGCAAGAGTGGGCGTCTGAGTCTATAGACAGCTTAACCCCAAGATCCTTAGCGGTCCTTGACCAGACATCATTCAAGTCCAGCCTGTTGGGATAGGCGTTGATCTCCATAGCGGTCTTATTCTTCGCCGCAGCTTCCAGGACCACCTGCATGTCGACCTCATAGGGCTCACGCCTGCCGATGATCCTTCCAGTTGGGTGGGCAATAATGTCCACATTGGGGTTCTCTACGGCTGATATGATCCTTCCGGTTATGGTCCTCTCCTTCTGCTGCTGGCCCATGTGAACCGAGGCCACAACCACATCGCACCTGGCAAGAAGCTCATCAGGGTAATCGAGCCTTCCATCGGCTTTGATATCCACCTCTGTTCCCACGAGCACTGTGAAGCCCTCAAGCTCGTCGTTCACAGCAGAGACGGCATCTATCTTCTGGTCAAGCTGCTCAGATGTCAGGCCGCCTGCAACTCCAACGCTTGGAGAGTGATCTGTGAGGGCGATGTACTCGTATCCAAGAGACCTAGCAGCTGCGGCCATCTCCAGTATCGTGCCCTTGCCATCTGACCAGGAGCTGTGAACGTGAAGGTCGCCTCTTATGTCCGAGAGCTCTATCAGCCTGGGCAGCTTTCCCGCAAGGGCAGCCTCGATCTCGCCTGAATCCTCTCTTAGCTCCGGTGGTATGTACTCCATGCCCAGAGTCGAGTATACATCTTCCTCTCTGTCGAAGAAAAGCTCCCTGCCGTCGATCATTTTCTTGAGAGAGTACTCGCTCAGAGAATAGCCCTGATCAATGGCTATCTGCCTCATCTTCACGTTGTGCTCTTTGGAGCCCGTGAAGTACTGCATGACTGTTCCAAACGATTTGTGCTCCACAATCCTCAGGTCTACCTGTATCGTATCCCTGACAATTACGCTGGCCTTTGTGGGCCCTTTTCCCAGAACCTCGTCTACCATGGGCATTCTAACGAAGGCTGCAATCACATCTCCGGGCCTAGATGACGTTGCCAGAATGTCCAGATCTCCCACAGTCTCCTTTCCGCGCCTGAAGCTTCCTGCAGCTGTGATGTTCTCAAGGCCCTCGATGCCCTTTAAGTAAGAGATTATATCCTGAACGATTGGCTCTGCAACGCTGTATGGAATCCTGGTCGATCTCTTCCTGTAGCGCTCGATCGACTTTAAAATGTTCTTCTCGCTTGTGGGCCCCATCCTTGGAAGGCGCCTTATCCTGTGCTCTCTGGCAGCCTTCTCCAGGTCATCCAGGTTGGCGATGTTCAGCTTGTCGTGCAGGAGAAAGATGGTTTTAGGACCGAGGCCAGATATCTGAAGAAGCTCTGCCAGGCCGTGTGGGGTCTCAGCAATCAGCTCATCATAGGCCTTGACCCTTCCAGTCCTTAAGTATTCCTCGATCTTTTGAGCTATGGCTTTACCAACTCCCGGTACCTGATCGAGCCTTCCCTCCCTCCAGACCTGCTCAATATCTTCTTTTAAGGACTCGATATCTCTTGCAGCTCTTCTGTAGGCTAGAATCTTGAAGCGGTTGTCAGCGCGCAGCTCCAGAAGGTCCCCCATCTCGTAAAGCAGCCGTGCAACCTCTCGGTTTTTCACAAAAGTGAGTCTGATCTATCGGCAATAAGCATTTCGTCTCAAGCATTTCAGATCAGGTCGTCTATGTGGCTCATCTCTGTCACCTCTATCAGGCCGCTTATGGACTGGGTCTCTATCTCTATCCCGCACTCCGCTGCTGCTGCAATCACGTTCGTTCCACCCACAAGCGCAAGGCCTACGTGGTCTCTTTCAACGGATATGCCCAGGACCTCCACATTGGGCTCGCCCAGCTCCAGCACACCTGCGAACTCCACTCTCGCCATGAGGTCAAGAGCCTCCTCTATCCTCTCCCTGGCAACCATCGGGGCCTCGTGGAGGTTGCCCAGAATCCTGCCGTTGCCAGTCCTCATCATTCCAGTTATGCCCGTTAAGTCCTGGGCGATGAGTATGTCTATCGGGTCTACGGTTGTGGCCCAGTACATCAGCATGTCAGTGAACCTGGAGGGCTCCCTCTCCACGACTTCAATTATTCCCCCTCCCTTGGGCCTTATGGGTATGCCGCGCTTGAGCAGTACTCCCGCCAGGGTCAAGCTACAGGCGGTGTATATCTTGGTCCTCTTTCCTTCGTCCTCCAACTTCAGCAGGGGGCAGACTGCAAGCCCGCTCTGGATGGTGTCGCGAAAGACCTCCAGGGTCTCCTCCTGCCTATTGCTGCTGATATACGAGGTATTGGCAATGATTGTGCCCTTCATCTTTTCAGGATCGAATGTCACCTGCTGCATCAGGTTCTCTATCCTTGACAGGGTGAAGATCAGAGGCTTCGGGGATTTCACGGCCCTTTAATCAGATACCAGACTTTTTATTTCTTATCCTATCTTGCCCAGCATTGCTCTGCCATCAGTCAAGCATCTCTTATCCCCTCTTCGATCTTCTCGTCTATCCTGCAATTGCGCCAAGCCCCTGTTCACTTTTATCGCATCATTTCCGCTCTGATCTGGCAGGCAGCGGCTGTTGAGCAGCTGCAGTCCCTTGGGTGCGCAGCTTTGGAAGGCCTCATATATCACTTTGGCCAACATTAGAAAGGATGTTACGGCAGAGGTTCGTCCTGGACACCACCGCCCTGACGGACTCCCAGGCCTGGGAGAGCGAGGGCTGCACCACGATCTGCGAGGGAATGAGCGCCATTTTAGACCGGGTCGCTCAGGCTCGGCTCCACCTGGGGATCAGCTGCTATGTCCCTTACCCATCGGTCTACAACGAGATGAAGGACTTTGCCAGGCACAACAACTGCAACGCTATGGTCCTCAGCAAGGTGGACACGTGGCTTGTGAAAAAGACCCCAGACAGATACAAAGTCAAGATCCCATCTAAGATTTTCTATGAGTATGTGGACTACATGCGCGGCAGGATCAACAAGGGGATGAACGTGGCTGAGGAGGCTATCTGGGAGTCGGTCAACAGGTGCATCGCTTTGAGCGAGAGCGGGGAAAGCCTCAGAGAGGTCAAAGACGAGATTGAGAGGGAGACTGTAGGAAGCGTGGTCAGAAAGTTCAGAGAAAAGTACAGGGCGGCTCTGAGGTACGGCATCCTTGACTCCGGGCCAGACATCGACGTCCTCCTCCTGGCAAGAGAACTCGATGCTGCAGTCGTCTCTCAGGACCTGGGGATACAGAGGTGGGCTGAGCAGCTTGGCCTGAGGTTCATGGAGTCTAGGTCCTTTCCAGTCATGATCAAAGAGTACATGGGAGCGCTCGATGTTGGAGGCGAGCCTGTGGAGGAGTTTGAAGAGGGAAGGATGATCTGACCGCAGAAATATCTCATCGCTTTTGGCATTACATTTCGACCTGGCTATGTCCAACGTTTGCTGCATATGGTCCTCTCCGTCATATCTCTCATGCAAAGCTCCCAATGTGATATAACCTCAGGCATCAAAAGATCTTTTAGAAGTTGGCTGTTGATCTGCGAAAAGCCAGCTTGCATCGCTGTAACCCAAGATATGGCATCGCCAGGTTATTATTCCTTCAGCGAGATAATCTGGCAACTATGGATTTAGAGGTCATGCCCTTTCACGATGAGATAACCCCCAAGGGAGAAGAGGGAATACAGATCATCTGCAACGAGAGCAAGGTCTGCATAAAGTCGCTATCCGTAGACTTCGAGGTGACCATAGTCTCCACCTACGACGAACAAGCGTTCGTTCCGAGGATCAGGGCGGTTCCCAAGAGGGCAAATGGGTCCTTCGTGGTATCAGGCGATATGGCCAAGACGCTCCATGATGAGGTCTCTAGAGGTGGAAGCGCTGAGCTTGTCATAGATCCAAAAGGGATAAATGAGCTGACGCCTCTGCGCAAGATCGCTGGGCTGTGCTTTTCTGATGCTGATGTGGACAGTGGAGTATTCAGGTTTGAGAGCTGGATGATCGACCTGTGCGATGAAGGGAGCATATTTGGGTAAGAGATTGCATTTGGAAAATTGTGGATTTATTTTACAAAGTATGAAGGCAGGAACGTTAGATTTGATTATTATGCTCCAACTAAAAAATCGTATAAAACGGCAAGCGAAATCTGAGCTTATCTGAAATTAATGGTAGATCCTTGCCAGTCTTAGCCCTGACAGTCGCCTCTCGAAGAAATGCGGCTACAGACAGCATAAGTTCTTAAACAATGCCGTAGCTTATAATATATTACTTTACCAAAAAAGATCGTTAGAAATATGTTTGAATTAATTGCTGAGGGATGCCTTCTGCTGTTATATTATCGTGGGCGTGCCTGCAGCAGGCCAAAGTAAATGGAGATGAAGAAAAATGGCTGAAAGGAATAGAGAAGAACCAAAGGAGAGAAAAGGCGAGATGACAGTCTCCGAGGCAGGACACCTGGGAGGAGAGAAGACCGCTGAGACCCACACACACGAATTTTATGAAGAGATAGGACATAAAGGCGGGGAAATGGGCGGCCATAAGGGCGGTCAGAGAGTCAAGACTCTCATTGAAGAGGGCAAGGAGCTGGAAGAAGAGCGTGGGATAAAGGGCGAGTCCGCCAATAGGTCCTCCAGGTAGAAGAATAAGCAAATTACTATAAATACAGGTGTAATATACAGGATTATCTCCTCCAGGTTCATCTTGTATAGGGGGCAGTCTCTTTAAGATCTATTTTTACTTTATTCTAAGCACTTTATTCTGAACACTTTCTTCTAAATACTTCATTCTAAATACTTCATTCTAAATACTT
>CAZXDN010000137.1:0-4458 GCA_964639235.1 uncultured Methanotrichaceae archaeon
TTTGACTGATCTTGTGATTGATCCCGTGATTGACAGCAGTGCTCCTGAACTGAGGAGTTTTTTCCATTAAGTATGACACCACAAGAAATATAATTCCTGGCCTCGCTAACCCGTAAGATTGCAGATTTATCGCGGCCGGTGAGAGAACAAAAGACGAAACGCCGGAGAAGCTGCTGGAGGCTGCACGAAGTTGCGCAACATCTACAGGCTGGGAATAGTGGTGGTCTCGATGCTCACCATCTACAGCCTGATCTTCATGGCCCTGATGATATATGAAGGCAGACCAGAGAATGCAGATCCAGTTACTGCCATCTACTGGGTAATCACAACGCTCACAACCCTCGGCTACGGAGACATAATCTTCTACAGCCCTGCAGGGCGCATATTCAGCGCAGTGGTGGTCACATCAGGCGTTGGGGTCCTCTTCGCCCTGATAATACCTGTGGTCGTAACTCCCTGGCTCGACAAGCTCAGCAGGGAGATGCCCTCCAGGCCGAAGAAGGAGATGTCAGACCACATAATCATCTGCGGCTACAGCCCAACAGTCGAGGTTTTGATAAACAAGCTTTTCAGGACCAAGACTCCTTTTCTGATAGTTGAGAGGCGAGAAGATGTGGCAATGAGCATCCGCCTCAAGTATCCCATCGTCTTTGGAGATCCATCAGACCCACAGGTCCTGATAGATTCAGGGGTCAAATCCGCCAGGCTGCTCGTTGCAAACGAGAAGGAAGAGCAAAACGCAGACGTGATAATGACCGCCAGGGAGATCTCGAATCTAGAGGTGATAGCGCTTGTGGATGACCTTGCCAGGTCCAGGTTCCTCTGCTACGCCGGAGCCTCCAGGGTGATCTCTCCAAAGTCGCTTCTCGGCACATTCATCGCCCAGATAGCAACTCCTCCAAAAAAAGGGGTGTTTCCAGGATCGATACAGCTCTTTGAGGGCCTCATTCTTGTAGAGCTTCCCATCTACCCAGGCTCCTGCCTGATTGGAGAGCTGCTCTCCGCGGATATGATAAAGGAGACAGGGGCGAACATCATAGGCATCTGGCAGAAGGGAAAGTTCCTCTCCAGTCCAGACCCTGAAGAGATAATACGCTCAAACTCAGTGCTGATGGCAGTGGGAGATGCGGATCAGCTCTCCAAGGTGAGGAGCCTCACCACAGGCCCCATAAAAGAGGGCCATCTGGTAATCATAGGCTTTGGAGATGTCGGCAGGAGGATAGTCAAGGTTCTCTGCGAGAGCGATGTTCACCCTGTGGTGGTGGACAGGAGAGACTTAAGAGAGCACCGCTTCAGGCACGCCGTTGGAGACGGCACATCTGAAGACGTCCTCGTTGAAGCCGGGATCAAGGACGCCATAGGCATACTGGTGATGCTCAACTCGGATGCAGATGTGATCTATGCCACCCTCATGTCCAGGAACCTCAACCCTGAAGCCTTTATAATCGCAAGGGCGAACCACGTCAGGTCTGCAGAGAAGATCTACAGGGCTGGTGCAGACTACGTGGCTTCGGTTCCGATAATTGCAAGCCACATGCTCGCCAGGATCATCAAGAGCGAGGAGGAGGACCTGGCCCTGCTCTATGAGGACGTGGACTTAATCAAGTTCACAGTTACAGAGAAGTCCATCCTGGCAGGGAAAAGCCTGGATAAGATCAATCTGCCAGCCAGGTTTGGGTGCACAGTCGTGGCAGTAGACAGAGATGGAAAGGCGATAGCAGGGCCGGGCCCGGAACTTGTGCTGGAAGAAGGAGACGTCCTTGCGATAATTGGCGAGTCTGAGGAGATCGATTCGTTCATCCAGGCGCAGAGGAGAAGGCTGGCGCCCAGAATCACAAACAACAGGTGACTCCAGCAAAATACAATACAGCATCCCAAAATACAAAATCATGATGGCTGCAGTCGGGAAGACAACAATCATATATACTTGAGCTGTGATAGATTAAGCAAGATAATTTTAGACCAATCCAGGCGGTATGTCCAGAGACTGCGACATGAGCCTGGGCAAGCCTGAGCCAAGCGGGGCATAATATGAGATTTGACAGCTCCAGTTGGGAGGAGATCAAGAGGTCGTGGCCGGACAGGTTCAAGCCAGAGAGGATCATCTTTGACCAGATCAGGCCCGGAGACAGGATATTCATAGGCACGGGATGCGGCGAGCCGCAGCATCTGGTAAAAGAGCTTTTGAGCTTTGTGAAAGGCCACCCCAAGGCCTGCCTGGATGCAGAGCTGATAAACATAGTCACCTTAGGGGTGGCCCCTTATACAGACGAGAAGTTCAGGTACAACTTCAGGCTGAGGTCTTTTTTCATAGGAGACTCGACCAGGAGGGCTGTGAACAAGGCCGCTGCAGACTACACGCCCATATTCCTCTCAGCAGTTCCAGGCCTCATCAGGTCTGAGAGGATACCGATAGACATGGCGCTGGTGCAGGCGTCTCCGCCTGACGAGAACGGAGAGATGAACCTGGGAGTAAGCGTTGACATCATCAGAGCTGCAATTGAGAAGGCGAAGACAGTCGTAGTCCAGGCAAACCCGCAGATGCCACGCATCCAGGGAGACGGCAGGATCTGCATCGAGGACGTGGACTATGTGGTGCCGTATGACGAGCCGCTCCTGGAGTACATCGAGCTTGTCCCTGGAGAGATAGCGCAGAGCATAGGAAGGTACGTCTCCAGGATAGTTGAGGACGGATCCACGATCCAGGTGGGCTACGGCTCAATTCCAAACGCCATAGTCTCAAGCCTGAGGACCAAGAAGAACCTGGGCATCCATACAGAGCTTCTAAACGACGGCATAGCAGAGCTGATGATGTCGGGAGCTGCAGACAACTCTCTTAAAAGCATCAACCAGGGAAAGACCATAGCCACCTTTTGCATGGGGAAGAAGGAGACCTACGAGTTCATAGACGAGAACCCCTCAGTCGAGTTCAGGTCCATCGACTACACGAACAATCCCCTGATCATCGCCCAGAACAGGTCGATGACTGCGATTAACAGCGCCTTGGAGGTCGACCTCACAGGCCAGGCAACTGCTGAATCCATAGGCAAAGTGTTCTACAGCGGGATAGGCGGCCAGGCAGACTTCATGCGGGGTGCAGTTCTCTCGCCTGGCGGAAAGACAATACTTGCGCTTCCCTCGACTGCAGATGATGGCAGCGCCTCCAGGATATCTCCGTTTTTAAAAGAAGGCGCCGGAGTCACATTGACCAGAGGCGACATCCACTACGTGGTCACGGAGTACGGGATCGCCTACCTCCACGGAAAGAGCATCAGGGAGAGGGCGATGGACCTGATTGCAATTGCTCACCCAAGGTTCAGGCCCTGGCTGATAGAAGAGGCCAAGAGGCTCTCGCTGATATACGAGGACCAGGCGTTCATTCCCGGAAAGAAGGGGGAGTACCCTGAGGACCTTGAGGCCTACAGGACGACCAGAGCTGGATTCGAGATATTTCTGAGGCCAGTCAAGATAACTGACGAGCCTCTCCTCAAGGAGTTCTTCTACTCGCTATCGGGAGAGAGCATGTACCAGCGTTTTCTCTCTCCGAGAAGAGAAGTGCCCCACGAGCTTCTCCAGGACTTCTCTGTGATCGATTACACGAACAAGACCATAATTCTGGCAATGCCAAAGCCCAAGGTGGCTGAAGTGGAGACGATCGTGGGAGTTGGGCAGTACAGCATCAACAGGGACATGTACACAGCTGAGATCGCACTGGCTGTGAGAGACGACTGCCAGAACAAGGGCCTGGGAATGGAGCTGATCTCGTACCTGACATATCTGGCCAAGAGGCAGGGCCTATTGGGGTTCACTGCAGAAGTGCTTGTGGGAAACGCGCCTGTCTTCAAGCTCTTCAAGAGGATGGGGTTTCACGTCCAGAAGAAGAATGAGGATGGGGTATTCGAGATGAAGCTGATGTTTTAATTTCGAGCTGTAGACATTACACGTGGATCAGAATAGAATGCAGAAAGCTCACCGAACCATGAAGGGATTTGGAGAGGCCATACACTGCTCAGTCTTCCGGTGCGACCTGGCGCCCAAAGGCCGTATGGATATGGTGGTTGCTATAAGCGAACTCATCCAGCATGACGTGGATAGAGTGATGATAATTGACCTTGGCCCTGTGGACGGAAAAGTTGCAGAGCGCATTGAGTTCCTGAGTGTACATACCAAAGAACCTCCGCGTGGAGCAATAATTGTGTAGAGCTTGAATGGAGACGAGGCATTCATTTATATCTTTAACTTGGGAGGAAGGGGGGATTTGCAATCATAGGATACCTTCAGCAAAAGAAAGCGCAATAGATATAAACGATGAGTAATAACTCGTGGATCGGTGTATCTGGCGAATTTGCTCCCTTTTTACAAGGGCCATCCGGGCCAGCGGATGGATCGATGATGCGTTCTAATTTTCACGCACCGAGGTGGTGCCCGAAAACCTGGGAGGTGCGTGAAAGGCCAGCA
>CAZXDN010000138.1:0-4428 GCA_964639235.1 uncultured Methanotrichaceae archaeon
TTGCTGTGGATATGCATTGCTATGGATATGCATTGCTATGGATATGCATTAATGTGCTATGATTATGCATTAGCTTGCTGTGGCATGAGGAGAGCTCACTGTGCCCCTGTTCAGGTTATGTCTCGTGCGATTGAACACTTAATGATCGGCTGATCAACGCCATCTGGGTGCACCAATTGAGCGAAGTTAAAGCAGATTTCTGAGATTATGTCTGGAGGGCTGCCTGTGCCTATCCTCAATCTTAAATACTACGTTACAGTACTAGCAGGAAGACAATAATACACGTGAAGGCTTGGAAGTGAGGCTTGCCGCCAAGGCCGGGCGCTACTTCCTGGAGAGAACTAAATGTACGCTGATAGGATAAAATACCTGCCGCCCTACTTGTTCGCGGCCATAGACCAGGCCAAGCAGGATGCGATCAGTCGTGGGGTCGACGTTATAGACTTGAGCGTTGGCGACCCGGACCTGCCCACGCCATCGCACATAGTTGAGGCTCTGAGCACTGCTGCAAAGAACCCTGAGAACCATCAGTATCCATCCTACGCAGGCAAGCTCTCCTTCAGAAAGGCTGTAGCAGACTGGTATGGAAAGACCTTTGGAGTAAGGCTCGACCCCCAGTCAGAGGTTCTGGCGCTTATAGGCTCCAAGGAGGGCATAGCCCACGCTCCAATGGCCTTCATCAATCCAGGAGACCTGGCGCTCGTGCCAGATCCGGCTTATCCTGTGTACAGGACATCTGTCATCTTCGCAGGCGGGGTTCCTGCGATCATGCCGCTCAAAAGGGAAAACGGCTTCTTGCCTGACCTGGACGCCGTAGATCCAGAGGTGGCGAAGAAGGCGAAGCTGATCTTCCTGAACTATCCAAACAACCCGACTGGAGCCTCTGCTACCAGGTCTTTCTTCGAAGAGCTTGTGGAGTTCGCCAGAGAAAATAGCATAATTATAATGCACGACAACCCCTACTCAGAGGTCTATTATGACGGAAAAAGGTCTATGAGCATCTTCGAGGTGGACGGGGCAAAAGATGTGGCTGTCGAGTTTCACTCTCTCTCGAAGACATACAACATGACCGGCTGGAGGGTAGGGGCAGTTGTCGGCAATGCAGAGATCGTTGCTGGAATTGGCAAGATCAAGTCCAACATAGACTCAGGAAACTTCGGGGCTGTGCAGGATGCGGGGATCGTCGCCCTGAAGAGCCCTGACGGCGTGGTAGAGGACATACGCAAGGTGTACAAGCATAGAATTGACATACTCTATGATTGTTTAAGTGGCCTGGGATTCGAGCTTGAGAAGCCCAGGGCAACTCTGTACCTCTGGGCCTGGGTCGGGGGAGACTCCGTAGCGTTCTCCAAGCGCCTTCTTGAGGAGACGGGAATCGTGGCCACTCCAGGGGTTGGCTTTGGCCAGTACGGAGAGGGCTACATAAGGTTCTCGATCACTCAGCCCACAGACATGGTGGAGAAGGCAGTAGACAGGCTCCAGAAGATGCACCGCATAAGCGTAAGCACATCTCACTGAGGCGGAGGCTCACGCCTCGCCGCATTCAATTTTATTTCTGAATTACCGGAGGAAGAAAGTTGCTCAAAGATTACTCGGCTGAAGAGATCGAGTCCAAGTGGCAGAAGAGTTGGGCAGACGACTGCATCTTCTGCGCAGAACCTGATTCTCGAAAGAAATTTTTCTTAACCATTCCATACCCTTACCTGAACGGAAACCTGCATGCGGGACACACAAGGACTTTCAGCATTGGCGATGCTGTTGCCAGGTACAGGCGGATGCTCGGAGAGAACGTTCTGTTTCCAATGGCCTTCCATGCCACTGGAACTCCAATCGTCGGCCTCTCAGAGCTCATAGCCAACCGGGATCCACTCATCTGGAACGTTTACACAAAGCTCCACGGGATACCTGAAGAGGAGCTGGTGACTCTCACCACTCCTGAGAGCATTGTGAAGTACTTCAGGCGCGCTGACAAGGCGGCGATGGAGATGATTGGCTTTTCCATTGACTGGAGGAGGGAGTTCACAACAACCGATCCTGCCTACAGCAAGTTCATCGAGTGGCAGTACGGCATCCTTCAGGAGAAGAACTATGTGGTCAAGGGAAGCCATCCAGTCAGGTGGTGCCCACACGACAGGAATCCCGTAGAGGACCACGACCTCCTCAAGGGCGAGGACACCACGATCCTCGATTTTGCACTGATCAAGTTCCAGATAGACGGAGACATCATTCCCTGTGCAACGCTTCGGCCTGAGACCGTCTTTGGAGTTACTAACCTCTGGGTAAATCCTGACATAAACTACGTCATGGCCAGGGTGAACGATGAGACCTGGATAGTCTCTCATGAGGCTTATGAGAAGCTGACCTTCACAGACAGGACTGTTGCCTGCGGAGCTGAGATTCCAGGCTCACAGCTCATTGGAAGAAAGGTCAGGAACCCGCTCACAGGAAAAGAGGTCCTGATTCTTCCAGCAGGCTTCGTGGACCCGGATAGCGGCTCTGGAGTTGTGATGTCAGTCCCAGCTCATGCCCCATTCGACTACCTCGCCCTGAAAGACTTATTCGATAAAAACCTCAGCGGCTATGGGATCACTGATGACCTGAGAAAGATGGAGATCGTATCCCTGATCGAGGTCCCTGGATATGGAGAGTTCCCTGCAATCGAAGCTGTGCAGGAGCTGAAGGTAAAAGACCAGAACGACCCCAAGGCCGAGGAGGCGACGAAGCTCGTTTACAGGAGAGAGTTCCACAACGGAGTTCTCAAGGCGAACACCGGCAAGTATGCGGGCGTTGCTGTGAGCAAGATCAAGGACGTGCTCTTAAGGGATTTAATCTCCCAGGGGATTGCTGAGATCTTCTACGAGTTCTCTGAGACTCCAGTTATCTGCAGGTGCGGCACCCGCTGCGTTGTCATGATGGTCAAAGACCAGTGGTTCCTGGAGTATTCTAATCCAGAGTGGAAGTCCCAGGTCCTGAAGTGCCTTGAAGGCATGAGGCTCATACCCGATGAGATCAGGATAGAGTTCGAGAACAAGATCGACTGGCTCAAAGATAAGGCCTGTGCCAGGAGGAAAGGCCTTGGCACGCATCTGCCCTGGGACAAGGAGTGGCTCATCGAGTCTCTGGGCGACTCGACGATCTACATGGCCTACTACATCCTGGCCAAGTACGTCAACGCAGGGATGAAGATAGATGCCCTCCCCCCAGCATTCTTCGAGTACATCTTCAAGGGCAACGGCGCTCCTGAGGATGTGGCCCAGATTACTGGAATTCCCCTTGATACTGTCAAGAACATCAGGACTGACTTCGAGTACTGGTACCCCGTAGACATCCGCACATCAGGCAAGGACCTGGTTGCAAACCACCTGCTCTTCTTCCTCTACCACCACGTTGCCATATTCCCGGAGAGCTTATGGCCAAAGGCGATGGCAGTAAACGGTTTTGTCTCGCTGGAAAACCAGAAGATGTCCAAGTCCAAGGGCCCGATTCTAACCCTCAAGGAGGCTGTGCAGAAGAACGGTGCTGACGTCACAAGGCTCTACATCCTTGCGAACGCAGAGCACACCCAGGATGCAGACTGGAGGAACGACGGGGCCCAGGCCACACGCGGCCAGGTGGAGAGGTTCTTCAACCTGGCTCAAGAAATTCTGGCTGACCAGACTATAGATGAGTCTGCTGAGCCCACGCTCATGGACCGCTGGATACTCTCGCGCCTTCAGAGGAGGATCGTCGAGACCACAGAGGCGATGGAGCAGATTCAGACCAGGAGGGCTCTGCAGAGTGCTTTCTACCATATGCTAAACGACTTGCGGTGGTATCAGCGCAGAGGTGGAAAGAACCAGCTGAAGACGGTCCTCAGCGCATGGGTGAGGCTCATGGCCCCGTTTACCCCGCACGTATGCGAGGAGATCTGGCACATGGGCCTGGGAGAGGGCTATGTCTCCAAAGCCCAGTGGCCTGTTGCGGATAAGAGCCTGATAGATGAGGCCGCAGAGCAGGCAGAGGATCTGATCGAGAGGACCCTCAACGATGTCCAGGAGATCCTGAACGTGACCAGGAGCGCTCCGAAGAAGATCACCCTCTACACCTCGCCCATATGGAAGCAGGAGATGCTCTCTCTGGCCTTGGACGTCACAAGGGGCGGGAAGCTCGACATGGGAGCCCTCATGAAGGTGGCTATGGCGAATGAGGAGATCTCTGCCCACAAGAAGGACGCGCCCAAGTACGCTCAGAAGCTGGCAAAGTCTGCCCACACTCTCACCAGGGATGTTCTGGCGCTCGATGAGTTCGAGACATTGAGCAGGGAGAAGGCGTACATGGAGTCTGCGCTCAGGGTGCCTGTGGAGGTCGTCTCGGCTGATCAGCCTGGAGAGGATCCAAAGGGGAAGAGCAAGCAGGCGGAGCCGGGGAGGCCGGCGATTTATATTGAGT
>CAZXDN010000139.1:0-1888 GCA_964639235.1 uncultured Methanotrichaceae archaeon
TCTTTTGGAATTAGGGATGTCAGATATTAACCTTTTGTGCTGAGACAGAAATCTGAGATGCTCAGTACCCCCGCATTATCCTCACTATTATCCTGGTCAACATGAAGGCTATCAGAAATATAATTACGTAAAAGATTATTGTTCCTATCTCCATGCAAGGGCTATTTGTTCCTTTCCGGTTAATAGATTTAGTGATCCAAAGGTTGATCTGCCATGTGTGAGCATCCCTGCCGAGGTTAAGGTGAGGCGAGATGACCCAGACTGAGGCTATAGAGAGGGCGAAGGCCCACTTCGGAGAGCTGATTGAGGAGCAGCTGAGGCGCGTTGAGCAGATGAAGGCTGGAGAGGACTGGGCAGACTACAGCAAAATCCGGCCAATAGTCATAGGCGTTATAGGCGGGGATGGGATTGGGCCATTCATCACAAGAGAGGCAGTCAGGGTGATGAAGTACATCCTATCTGAAGAGATTGCTCAGGGCAAGGTGGAGCTGAGGGTGATAGAGGGCCTGACCATAGAAGAGAGGGCTAAAGTTCTGAAAGCCATTCCAGACCAGGTCCTGGAGGAGATAAGGAAGTGCGACGTCCTTTTGAAGGGCCCCTTGACCACGCCCAAGAAGGGGGACCCCTGGCCCAACCTGGAGAGCGCAAACGTTGCCATGAGAAGAGAGCTCGACCTCTTCGCAAATGTGCGGCCCGTGAAGGTCCCCGACCAGAGGATAGACTGGATCTTCTTCAGGGAGAACACGGAAGGGGCGTACATCCTTGGAAGCAAGGGCATAAACGTCACAGACGATCTGGCAGTGGACTTCAAGGTCATGACCTCCCAGGGCTCAGACAGGATAGTTCGGCTGGCGTTTGAGCATGCGCGAAAAAACGGCATAGGCAGGGTCTCAGCTGTCACCAAGGCCAACGTCATCAAGACTACAGACGGCAAGTTCCTGGAGACTGCCAGGAGAATCTCGAAGGAGTACCCTGAGATCCAGTTCGACGACTGGTTCGTGGACATAATGGCTGCGAAGCTGGTCGATGCCAAGCGCAGGACTGACTTTCGGGTCATAGTTCTTCCCAATCTCTATGGGGATATACTCACAGACGAGGCCGCAGAGTTCCAGGGAGGAGTGGGAACTGCAGGAAGCGCAAACATAGGCAAGAGGTATGCCATGTTCGAGGCGATACACGGGTCTGCCCCAAGGATGGTCCAGGAGGGGCGCGCAGCTTATGCCGATCCTGCGAGCATGATGAGGGCCACAGTCATGCTTCTGTCACACATAGGGTTTGTGGAGCAGGCGCGTAAACTGGAGATGGCGCTTGACATCTGCGGACAGTACGAGAAGAAGGTCTCGATCACCGGCAGGGCAGGAGGCGCCACAGGCGAGCAGTTTGCCAATTATGTGATGGAGACGCTGAAGCTTCCCAATCTGGAGGAGATGTGGGGGAGCCATCAGTAGCGCAAATATTTAACCGAATATGGCCAATGATAAGACGTGGAAAATCTAGGCGAGACATTTCTAAGGCTTAAACGGGAGGACTTCACAGTCCTTCGGGGCATCGATGCTGGTATGAGGACCCACGAGTGGGTCCCTCTCCAGGAGATGGCGCGAAACACCGGCCTGGACCTGGACAAGCTAGAGTACAGGCTGGGCATTCTCTCAGACCAGAACCTGGTGTGCATGGATACCCTGCATTACATGGGGTACAGAATCGATTTTGACGCCTACGATATTTTGGCCTTATCTGACCTGGCCGAGAAGAACCAGGTCAAGAGCATCGGCGACAGAATTGGAGTTGGAAAGGAGTCTGTGGTTTACGAAGCCCTTGGCGAAATGCCTCTGGCCATAAAGTTCCACAGAGAGGGAAGGACCAGCTTCAAGCACGTCCGCAGGACCAG
>CAZXDN010000139.1:1988-4153 GCA_964639235.1 uncultured Methanotrichaceae archaeon
TCATAATCTCAGGAGACGAGGTCAAGATCATAGACTGGCCCCAGGCTGTGAAGGTAGATCATCCCAACGCCTCAGAGCTTCTCGAAAGGGACATCTCCAATGTGCTGAGGTTCTTCAAGAGGAGGTACAAGATGGACACCTCCCTGGAATCGGCAGTCGAGAGAGTCACGGGCCTGGTGCCCAGGGAGGCCTGATCCTGGCCATGATCTTCGGCGTGGACATAGCCAGCGGCTCTCCGAGCAGCAGGCATCCCCCAAGCTATTCTCTTTACATCTTAGATGGCGAGACGTCTTCTACCTACCACATGATCAGCAGGCACAAGCTCATCCGGCTCATCAGGGAGATGCAGCCTGAGATCGTGGCAATGGACAACGTCCACGAGCTGGCCTCTGACAGGATCGAGCTGATCTCCATCTTGAGGCGCATGCCTGCAAAGACAAAGATGGTGCAGGTGACGGGCGGCGACAGGCCTGAGGCACTGGTTAAAATTGCCAGGTGGCACGGAATTGCTTTCGACCGTCTCAATCCCTTAGAGGAGGCAGAGGCATGTGCGAGGCTCGCAGCCAAAGGCGTGGGCCATGTGGTCTCGGCCTTTGAGGACAGGACCTGGATCAAGGTGAGTCGCAGGCGCTCTCCTGGCAGGGGCGGATGGTCTCAGAACAGGTACTCCAGGAAGATTCACGGAGCTGTCAAGGGCCTTGCAAGGGAGGTTGAGAGCAAGCTCAAGGATTCAGGCTTGAAGTATGAGAGCAAGGCCGTAGAGGGCCTGGGAGGCTACACCAGGGCTGAGTTCGTCGTGGATGCGCCCCGTGACCAGATACACGTAAACCCCGGCTACTACTGCGATGCCCAGGTGAGGGTCGAGGGCATTGAGAGGCCCAAGCTCCAGTTCGAGCCCCTCTTGAAGAAGCGCGGCCACATAATCGTCGGAATAGACCCAGGGACCACCACTGGCATTGCAGCTCTGAACCTGAGGGGTGAGCTTGTGGACCTGATAAGCTCCAGGGCCATGTCCCCTTCTGACGTGACTGAGTGGATAGCCTCCAGGGGAAGGCCTCTCATCATCGCCACAGACGTCTTTCCGACGCCCTCAGCTGTAGAGAAGATCAAGAGGTCCTTTAACGCCATCCTCTACTCTCCAGGAGCCGACATTCCGGCTGAAGACAAGATTGCGGCTGCCAGAGAACACGGTTACAGGAACGACCACGAGAGGGATGCTCTGGCCGCTGCCATCGGGGCCTACAAGAGGTACAAGAACAAGTTCATGCAGGTGGAGAAGAAGGCGCCGCCTGAGGTGGACCCTGAAGAGATCAAGGCATTGGTTGCCAGAGGCTACTCCATTGAGAGGGCCATCTCAGAGCTGACATTGCAGCCTGCCCTTGAGGCAAGGCATGTGCCAGCTCCGGCAGCGGCTGTAGCTCCTGCGCCAGCTGAGGGCGCGGTCAGGAGCCAGAACCAGCAGCTTATCGAGCAGGTGCGCACCCTCAGGGCTTACGTCGAGGACCTCAAGGCTGAGATGGCTGAGAAGAACCAGTCCATGGCCAGGATGGAGCAGAGCCTCTCAAGGCTTAAGGACAAATCGAGCAGGGAGATCAAGAGGGACCACGAGATCAGGATCAGGGATAAGGAGATTGGCAGGCTAAAAGGCATCCTCCGGTCTGAGAGAAAGTACATCAAGCGCCTGAAGCGGGACCTCTCTCACAAGAAGAAGGCTGAGAAGATCGAGGAGATGCAGGGCTTCAAGAGGCTCAAGACCGTTGACTCCTTCTCAAAAGAGGCAGTGCTTGCAGCATCAGAGCGCTGGTCGATAGATGAAGGCGACATGATCCTTCTGGCGGATCCGACAGGCGGGGGACCGAACACCGCAGACCTGCTCATCGACAGAGGCATCAGCCTGGTGGTGACAGATGGAGAGATGGTGCCCTCGGTTAAAGAGTACTTCAACGAGAAAGGGGTGCCTGTCTTCTCAAGCAGGGACGTGCCAATACACAGGCTCGACGGCGTCGCATTTGCAAGCCCCGCTGACATCGAGTCTGCGAAGGCCCGGTGGGAGGAGGAGATGAAGGCGCGCCAGGCCGAGAAGAAGACAGAGTGGCTTGAGAGCATGATCTCAGAGTACAGGGTCCAGAGGAAGAAGGAAGAGAAGCAGAAGATGAAGCAGTGAT
>CAZXDN010000140.1:0-4029 GCA_964639235.1 uncultured Methanotrichaceae archaeon
TTGAGAAAAATGCGCAGAATAGTTTGTTAGAATAGATATTTGCTGTCGGGTTGAATGATTGCAGTCCCAGTTCAGGGCGGGAATCTTGCCCTGAGCTGAGAGCTGCTTTTCTGGGATCTGCTATTGCTAGATCAGGTTTATCTGTTTACCAGAACTTTGGCCTTCTCTTGTTCGGCATCCTGGGCTCTGGGTTTGGACCTTTTGGAAGGCCCCATCCGTCGTCGACAATTGAGCTGTCTATCTGATGGTACGGAACTTCTAACGTTATTCCCATTTCTCCATCGAACATTTGTTACCTCTTAATTTTCTTACAGATGATGTCTCTCTTTCTCGTGCCCTGAGCTAAATGATAAACATAACCCGCTACGACAACCGTCGAATATAAGCCTTTTGGTCAGATGGACTAAAGTCTAAGACGAGGCAGGGTTTTGACTCTTTTCGCAGTCCAATCGCGCGAAGGCAGAAGCTTGCTCGCCAGCAGTGTTAGAGATTCAGCCCTGAGACAGGCTGAGGCGAACGGAAATCAAATCTCCACTCCAAATACCTCTCTTAGCGAATCGCGCGCCTTCTTCTGCACCTCAGGGGGAGAGGACTTGCAGGCCTCCAGAAGCGGCCCCACTGCCCTTTTGTCTTTGATCTCTCCCAGGCTCCAGGCAGCCCAGGCCCTGACCTCCTCTTCGAAGTCTTCTCCAAGCATAACGTCTATCAGGTCCTGAACTGCAGACGTGTGTCCAATCTCTCCCAGAGATGTGACTGCTGCGAGCCTGATCTGGCTCATCTCGTCTTTTAAGGCAGATGCTGCCAGATTGCAGGCCCTCTTGGTCTTGAACCTGCAGATGGATTTCAGGGCCTGCTCTCTTGTTGCCATCTCCATATCTTCCAAGGCCTGCTCCAGGAAGTCGAGCGCCCTTTCAGATTCCACCTCGCCCATGAAGGCTGCAGCTCTCCTCCTGACCTCTGGGTCCTCATCTCTGATCCTCTCTGCAACGCAGTCAAGAGCTTCCTCGCACCTCAGGCGGGCCAGGCCAGTGATCGCCATGCCTCGAACATCTGGATCTGAGTGCCCAAGAAGCCCTAAGAAGGAATCGGATGCATTCAAGCCTCTCAGAGCGGCCGAAGCCCTGAGCTTTACCTCTCTCATATGGTCGGACTTCAATGATTCAACAAGGTAAGGCACGACCATGCTGTCGCCTATCTCCTCAAGGGCTGCAGCCGACCACTCACGCACCACGTGGTCCGGATCTGAAAGCAGCGCCCTGGCCAGTGGCTCTATGGCCCTTGGATCTCTGATCTTGCCCAGAGCCCAGGCGGATTTGTACCTCAGGTCTGAGAACTCGCCCGTCTCCAGAGCCTCTATTAGAGGGTCAACCGCCTCTTTTCCCATCTCGACCAGAGCCCAGGCAGCCTTTTGCCTCTCGAAGTAGTCGTCGCTGTGGCCCAAAATGCGCACGAGTTCTGGGGCTGTAACCATATTTTCTCCTCATACCTTCAAAACTTAAGCTTGCCGATTGCGGCGGATAGAATTAAATCCTAGACTCTATCAGTGTACCCTCAAGCTCAGATCGGGACGTGGATTATGAGATACCTCTTCGGCCCAGTCCTATCGAGAAGGCTTGGGCTCTCTATGGGCGTGGACCTGCTTCCTTTCAAGGCCTGCAACCTCGACTGCGTTTACTGCGAGCTTGGAGGGACTGCCAATCTGACCTGCGCAAGAGGACGGTTTGTGCCTCCTGATGCAGTGCTTCGCGAGATTCGCTCCAGGGCTGATGAGAGCTTCGATCACCTCACGTTTGCTGGCTCAGGCGAGCCGACGCTAAACTCTGATTTAGGAGAGATTGTCAGGAAATCAAGGGAGATTGTGGACGTGCCAGTGGCTGTAATCACCAACAGCACACTCCTCACCAGCAAAACCGTCAGGTCTGAGGTGGCATCAGCAGACGTGGTCCTGCCGTCTTTGGATGCTGCGACCCAGACGACCTTTGGGAAGATAAATCGGCCCGCCGAAGGCCTGATGATCGACGAGATTGTCTCAGGCCTGAGAAGCTTCAGGTCGGAGTTCGGCGGCGAGATCTGGCTTGAGGTGATGCTGGTCAAGGGCATAAACGAGGCTGAAGCCTCCGAAATTGCAGCTGCAGTGGAGTCCATTGATCCAGACAGGATACAGCTGAACACAGTTGTCAGGCCTCCTACAGAGCCCGTCCTTCCCTTAAATGAGCTGGAGATGAACGAGGTCCTGCAGGCATTCCCAGGCGCAGAGCTGATTCCTGACTGGGATTGGAGCGTTCCTGAGAGGTCCAAAGAAGAGATTCTCGACCTCTTATCCCTTCGTCCCTGCACAGTCGAGGAGATCTGTGAGTCTATGGGCCTGAAGGCTGAAGACGCCATAAAGTATGCCAGCATCCTGGAGCGCGATGGAGAGATAAGAAGGCAGCTGCTCTCAGGAAAGCACTGCTTCTGCGTTGCGCCAAGATAATCTCGGCCCAGGCCGGATTCTTCTTCAAGTTTAAGCCCCTTTATTTCTGGTTGTGATGTTTGATGGCAAAGCGCGATGAAAAATGCGATGACAAGTGCGATGACAAGTGCGAGAGCTGTTCAAAGAAAAACTCGTGCAGCGATAAAACGTGCGACGACAAAAAGGTAGAGAGCCCTGATATAGCCGCCAGGATGGACAGAGTGAAGCACAAGATACTGATTGGAAGCGGCAAAGGCGGAGTGGGAAAGAGCACAGTGACAGTAAACCTGGCAGCCGCTCTGAGCATGAGAGGCTACAGGGTAGGTGTGATCGACGCAGACATAACAGGTCCAAATGTGCCCAAGCTTCTGGGAATAGAAGAGGAGAAGCTTCACCAGGGGGCTGAAGGAATAGAGCCAGCTATTGCCGATGGTGTGAAAGTGGTCTCAATGGCCCTCGTTCTGTCGAGCAGGGACTCTCCTGTGGTCTGGCGCGGCCCGATGAAGATGGCTGCGATAAAGCAGTTCATCTCAGACGTCAACTGGGGCGACCTGGACTTCCTGCTGATAGACCTTCCGCCTGGCACGAGCGACGAGCCAATCACTGTGATTCAGCTCATGCCCGATCTTGATGGTGCAGTGATCGTCACCACTCCCCAGGAGGTCTCACTTCTGGACTCAAGAAAGGCTGTCAACATGATCAAGTCCATGGACCTTCCAGTGCTTGGAATAATCGAGAACATGAGCGGCTTTATGTGCCCGCACTGCGGCGAGGTCATAGATGTTTTCAGCAAGGGCGGCGGAACCAGGGCAGCAGAAGAGCTGGGCGTTCCATTCCTCGGATCGATTCCAATGGACCCTGAGGTGAGCATGCTGGGCGACAGCGGCGTTCCCTTCGTCTTGAGAGATGCCAGGTCTAAAGATATCTTTGAGAAAATAGTCGACAGGCTAATCGATGCAGTGCATGAGCACAGCTAGCCCATCGTTTTTTATCTGGATATTTATTCAATTATATGCCGCGTCAGTGCCTGTCGAATTAGTGCCTGGATTGTGGCTTACGGCCACAGTCCAAAGGCAATGTTCAGGCCGAGTACGACGAGACCAGATCCTGCACATGCTCCAACCACCATCTTGGGGTCGAGCTTGATGGCAGTCTCATCTGCCTCGAAGTACCTCATGAGTCCTGCTGAGGACATCAGGCCGTTGCTATCTGACTTCTTCTTCGCCATAATCTTCTCCTATTCTTCCATCTTCTTCATCTATGTTTCGGTTTCCCACCTCCATCAGGCGCTTCGCATCACCTGATTGAGGGACTCTGTTCTCGTTTGCACGTGCTCAGGCGCTTGAGGATTTCTTCTGATATAATGGCGACAGCTGCTGTATCTTTCTTTTGCCACTGGTGGTGTTGAGGTCTACTGCCTTTGACTTCTCCTCTGATTGCAGCTGGCTGGATTGATCGGCCAATGATTGATTGACTGCTGGCTGCAGACCGCTCTGGACCGATTCGTTCGAGAGGGATTGATTCAGCTGAGATTGGTTCGACAACGACTGATTCAATAGAGACTGGTTAATCAAAGA
>CAZXDN010000141.1:0-4021 GCA_964639235.1 uncultured Methanotrichaceae archaeon
TATTACCTATCTCTCTGACACGAATGCAGTAATTCCACCGCAGAAAGGGCAGACAAGTTCGGCACCTCAATCCTTAAATATTTTCAATCGGATGATAATGAGTTTCTGATCTCCTAAGCTAGGCATGAGCCACCTCAGCAAAAATCGTGAAGCTTTGCCTTTCTACAGGGCTGCAAGGCATACTCCAGATGCTTTTGATTTTCAGCTCAACCCCAGAATCTTCCCGCCAGCCAGAACAGCACCATCCCAACAATAACCGTTCCTCCAAGCGATCTGGTTTTGAGAGCAAAGAGAAACGCCGGAATTGCCACGATCGACTTTGGCTGCAGGGGTTCGAGGTGGCGCGGGCTGCCTGCCACAAATAGGTCCGAGAAGACCAGCGCGCTGAGAATTGCCACCGGTATCAGGTCCAGCCACTCTACGAACCACGAGGGCAGCTTCCTCTGTGACAGGAAGAAGAGCGGAAACCAGCGTGGGATGTAGGTCACGAGCCCCATAGCAACTATCAGCAGGACGTAATCGGCATCAATCCCTATATCAAGCCCGGCATCAAGCATATGACCTCCTCCTCTCAGACCTTTGAGCGTATCTCCTGATGGCAAAGCCCGCAGTGGCGCCGAGGAGCGACGCTATGACCACAAAGGCATTGCCTGGAAGAGCGACGGAGATGGCGACAGCAGCAGCTCCTGAGATGATTGCGGTCAGAGTGTACAGCCGCCCTCGAAGCTGGAAGACCAGGAGGCAGAGAAACATCGCGCTCAGAGCATAATCGATCCCAAAGCTTCCGGCTGGAATGAACTGCCCGCCATAGCCTCCCAGGACTGTGCTCGCTATCCAGGTGAAGTTGGCAGCCTGGTTCACGACCAGAGCCTTGTTGGGATGCCATTGGCCTTCTCTGAACTTGACCATGTTGACTGCAAAGCTCTCATCTGTAACCCCGTAGGCAAAGAGATACAGAAACCTTCGGCTGACGCTGTGCAGGTAGACTGCAAGAGATGAGCTCATCAGGACGTGCCTCAGGTTGACCATAAAGGTCGTCAGGACTATTGAGGCTGGAGCTGAGCTGCTGCCAAGCATTGCCACCGCTATGAACTGGGAGCTTCCGGCAAATACCACAACTGACATGAGAGCTATATCTAGCAGATCAAGTCCTGCCTTCTGGGCCAGGACGCCGAAGGCAAACCCCAGAGGAAAGTAGCCCACGCATATAGGCCACGAGGCGATCATGCCTTCTTTGACGGCATTTGCCGGCGGCGCATCGCCCACGCCCGTTCTCTCTTTCTTCAAGTCCCCTGTGGGGCCGGCACCTTTATCAACAGCAGAACTGGAGTCATGCTGCCTGCCTGATGAAGCTATAGCTTTCACAAGAGCCAGTCTGATTCTTAATCAAATATCTTTTACGTTCTGCAGCTGACGTGCAGTTTGTCGGCGGCTATAGTGATAATCTTGAATAGACAGAAATCGAAAATCTGGCCTGAAGGGCTCAGGCTACAGGAGGTCGAGCGCCTCTTTGCCTGTAATCCCAACCCTGAGTCCAAGCTTCTCTGCTGCCGGGTTCACTTCTCTGACTGTTGAGCCCAGAAGGTCGTCGATTGTGGAAATAGACCTGCCTTCAGCCCCTCTTACCTTTGCCGCAGGGTAGCCGAAGTTGTTCAAAGCGACGACGTCAAAGGCGCCACACCCCACCATGCCTATGTCTGTGACTACGCTGACGAGATTCACCGGCCCTAGAGGAATCACGTATCCGTTGCCTTGCTTTTTGCTAAGCTGCACTTTTACATGGTCCATGCCCTGTTCACCCCATTAGATCATTTATCGGCTTGTTTTATCCGATCATAAGGATATCTATAACGGCAAACTGCGGGCAAGAAGTTCAAAACTCTTTCTCCATATGCAATCAAAAATTTAACTAACTTGTGTATTTTTGGAGCCTAAATGATCGTACACGTCGCTATCTATGTGCTTATTTTATTTTCTGCTTCTTTTACAAAAAGCATTTGCCTACATCGCTGTGCGCAACGATCATGAAATTTAATTCTCGACCACAAAGTATTTTCACTTACATCCCTTACAATCCTTACATGACTGAGGTGGCGAATAAGCGCATACCTGTAACGAATAAAGTATGGGAAGATCTATCCCATCTGAAGAGGCCAGGCGAGACGTTTGCCCAGCTTCTCGAAGAGATGATTGAGCACGAAAAAAAGACGCGGCTATTTAGGGATATGGAAAAGATAGAGAAGGAAGGCAAGTTTGTGGAGATGCCCCTTTGACCTATCGATTGCTGATCGAAGAGAATGCATTGATGTTCCTTTCTTCCCTAGCTGAAAAAAGCCAGAGGATTATCAAGGAGAGATGCCGGGCTCTTGCAAACGATCCCTTTCCTGGAAAGGACGACGATAAAGAGGCATTGCATCTTCCCGGCTTCAGGAAACTTTATCGCCTACATGTAGGCGCTCCTACACAGTATTTTATCACGTTTTTGATGATGAGAAAGCTGTGCGAATACTCGCCATCATGACCACTGAGCAGGCGCATAAAATGTATGGCCGGTTTAAATTTTGATAAAATATGGCATAGATGAGTCGGTTCCAGGTTAAAAGAGTTTAGCAAAGAAAAGATAGCTTGGCGAAGAAAACAACTCAGAGGAGATCAAGTTGATAATTCAATTTTGGGGAGCCACACAGATGGTCACAGGCTCGATGCACCTGGTAGAGGCTAATGGGCATAAAGTGCTGCTGGACTGCGGCATGGTTCAGGGCAAGGAGCAAGAAGAACGCCTGCTCAACAGCGAATTTCCCTTCGATGCCAGGACCATCGATGCAGTTGTGCTTTCTCATGCCCATATAGACCACTCAGGAAAGCTGCCCCTGCTTATAAAAAATGGATTTGACGGCTGCATCTACTCTACTTCCGCAACGCGAGACCTGTGCGCAGCTATGCTTCAGGACTCCGGCTCCATCCAGGAATCCGATGCCAGGTTCGTGAACAAGCTCAACGCCAAAAAGGGGCTGCAGTCAGTAGAGCCGCTCTACACAGTAAGAGACGCTAAAGCTGCGCTGATGCTCTTTCGCACTGTGGAGTACGGCCGACCAATCGAGATACTGCCCGGCATGCGTCTGACTTTTCACGACGCAGGGCACATACTGGGATCAGCTTCAATCACGCTTGAGGTGGCAGAAGCAGAGCCTGGCAAATGGGATAAGCGCTTGACCACACTGGCATTCACGGGAGACCTGGGCCGCAAAGGCGCAGCAGTGGTGCAGGACCCAGAGGTTCTCGACAAAGCCGATGCCATCATAACCGAGTCCACTTACGGCGGCAGGCGCCACGGCCCAATGTCAGAGGTCAGAAAAAAGCTGGCAGAAGTTGTCAGAGAGACCGCACAAAAGGGCGGCATGCTCATAATTCCGGCATTCGCAGTTGGCAGGACACAGGACGTCGTGTACAACCTGCACGGTCTGATGGAATCTGGAGAAGTTCCATCTCTGCCGGTCTATGTGGACAGCCCTCTTGCCACAAATGTTACTGAGATCTTCAGGCAGCACCCTGAGTGCTATGACGAAGAGACACACGCACTCTTGCTCGAAGACGACGGGCACGATCCTTTCGGCTTCGAGATGCTCGAATACGTTCGAAGCAAGACGAACTCTAAGAGGCTCGATACACTGCAGAACCCCGCAATAATCATAAGCTCTTCAGGCATGTGCGAGGGCGGGAGAGTGCTCCACCACCTGCGCCAGCGCATTGGAGACTCCAGGACTACAGTTCTCTTCGTTGGCTATCAGGCTGAAGACACGCTCGGACGCAAGCTGATAGAAGGTGAAAAGCACGTCAACATCTTCGGCGAAGAGCGAATGGTGAGAGCGAGGATCGAGGTGATCGACGGCTTCTCAGCACATGCGGATGAGGGCGAGATGCTCGACTTCATAGGCGCAATTCCGAAGAGGCCAGATCATGCATTCGTGGTCCACGGAGAGCCTGAGGCCGCACAGGCTATGGCTGCCGGCCTGAAGGGACT
>CAZXDN010000142.1:0-3986 GCA_964639235.1 uncultured Methanotrichaceae archaeon
TCTGTGATTGGGCTAAAATAGTTATATGGGTTAATCTCCAAGGCATCAGCCAAATCCACCTGGCACACTAAAACGTAAGAAATTAATATTACGATGTGCTACGTCATCTTGAGGAAGTTCTTTAAAGCATCGGATTCAGCTTCGAGTCTTTTCATAGTCTTCCTGAAAGTCTTAAGCTCTTCCTTTAAATGAACCCCTCTGCAGCCTCCTGTCTCTCCTTCAAGGTGTTGTGCCTTGATGTCGCAGCGCGTTTCGTTCATTCTCAAATTGTTCTTATAAGTATGCGTTTATATCACTCCGAAGCATCTACCTCAATTATCTCGGCCCTCATCCAGCAACGACTATGGCAAATCCTTCAATTCCTGCATCTGTCTCTGGCAAAGTCTGATGCGCAAGAGGTTTAAGAGCTCCATAACCAGTTATTCATTTATCTCAACTCGATCTAGGATAAATTTTCTACTGTGGGGCTGCAAGTTCGCCCTCAACGTTCTGGGTCCAGCGAACCTGGCATGCAGGGCACACACGGCAATTTTGCTGCCTCCTTGAGCCTCATGGCCGCCTCATCGAACTCGTTCTCGACATTTCCCAGGCGTTACATAAACAATCCACAAGCTTCTGTCGATTCACTTCCACAAGTCTCAACGAACTGAACTCACATATACCTTCTCGCCGCCCGCCCAGGTCTCAGCCACAAATGGCGGCTTTTCTGGGCTGAGATCTCCTTCCAGGACCACAAGATCTGCAACCATTCCTTTCTTCAGCATCCCTCGCTCGTTCTCCTGGCCACCGGCATAGGCTGCCCCGGCAGTGTACATCCATAGCCACTGCTCAAACGGCAGCGTTTGTTCCGGGAATAAGACATTGCCTTTTCCATCGCTCATAGTAGCACCCATCACAGAACCTGCAATTGGATCGCGCCCGTCTATGAGACCACATGGATCGTCGCTGCCGGCAGCCACCGTAACCCCACCCTCAGCAAGGTCACGGAATGGAAACCATCTCGATATCTCCTCAGGTATTTGTTTAAAACCATGGCTGGCTGCAAGGTACTGTGGCTGGATGCAAGCGCAGCCTCCCATAGCATCAAGGCGTTTGATCTGGGCGACGTCTAGAAGGAACAGATGCTCCAAGCGGGGCCGCATCTCGAACCCGGCGGGCGCATCATGGGCAGCGCGCTCGAAAGCATCGAGAACTGCATCGGTTGTCGCATTTCCGCAGGAATGAATGCACACTCGAAACCCCCGCCTGGTCGCCTCAAGAAGCGCATCCTCAAAATCATTCCGACATGCCCCACTGGTGATTGTTTTGCCTCCAACTCTGAAGGAAAAAGCTATCGTCTCCCGCGTTGCACCGTCAGCGAATAATTTGATCGGACCTACACGCAGCCATTCGTCACCGGTTCCTGTAACGGGTCCTTTAATGCAGCGGCTCACCTGGTTGTCGAACAGCATCATCGGCATCTCATCATGCAGCATCATCAACACCGATATCGGCAATCGTCCCTCAGCATATAACTGACGATATGCCGACTGCGCAGCGGGTGTGACCCCTGGGTCGTGGACCGCTGTGATGCCGAAGGAGAGAAGATCCCTTGCACGCGCTTCTATAAGGTCTGCGTATTCGCCAGTGCTCCGCTCCATTGCCGATTTGAACACAGGGGCCTGCTCATTATCTACAAGTACTCCAGTGGATATCTCATCGCAATTACGAATATCGGTCTTGCCTCGCAGATCTGGAGGCGAATGGCTGATACCGGCCAGCTCTAGTGCCTGAGTATTTGCCACGCTCTTATGGCCCGTGAAGTGAATGAGAAGAACAGGACGGTCGGGGCAGACCTCGTCCAGATCCTTCCTGGTCAGGTCAACACCACCCAACGAGGCGTCAAACCATCCCAGGCCCACGACCCATTCCTTGCTGGGATGATTCTGAGAATGCTGTTTTACAACATTCAATATAACATTTTTTTTGGTCAAGCCTTTCAGGTTTGCCCATTCTGGAAGAAAACAATTGATCGATAGATGGTTATGGGCATCTATAAACGCAGGCAACAGGGTCCGACCGTGAAGATCGATGACCTCGGCATATGGATAAGATTTCAGGATGTTTCTGTCGCCGACATCCACAATGTATCTGCCGCGGATAACCAGGACATCAGCACAGCTTCTTCCGAGGTCCATGGTCAGTATCCGGCCGCCAGTGAAAGCAATGGGAAATGCGTCGTTCTCTGAACTTTTTCTCATATTCTCTCCTTTGCATTCATACTTTTCGTACACTATTAAAACTTACTGGTCAGTCATTATTGTTACCCGATAGCTAGATTTATATTTCATGATCTTATCAAAAATTAACCATGCCCAAAGTCGTCCCTGAATACAAAGAAGAGGCCAAAAAGAGAATAATTGCCGCCAGTGTTGAGGTGATGGTTGAAAAAGGGTACAGCCAGACGACTATGGATGACATTGCTGCACACCTAGGCGTGAGCAAAGGGGCACTTTACCTTTACTTCAAAAGCAAGGAGGACCTAATCGTTGAGAGTGCGGAAAATATGCAATCACAGCTCTCGCAACTTCGCAGGATGCAGATGGCTGCCTCTCCCACCAAGAACCCACTCGATGTCTGGATCGAAATCTTCGATAACTTCGTGCCCTTTGACCCAAAGATCAATATGCTTTATTTCGAACTCGTTGCCATAACTGAACGCAATCCCGATATCAACAAAATTTCTGCAAAAAATCTGGAAGAGGAGATAGAAATGATAGAGCGCGAAATAGCCTCCCAGCAGCAGAAGGGGCTCGTCCGCACAGACGCAGATCCGCGCACCATCGCTGTCGCTTTGATCTCCAGCTTCAACGGCCTGCGTTTGATGAATATCCTCGGAATAGATAGAAATGAGATACGCAAGAGGTGGATTGGTATGGGAGAGATAATTCTCGGGATAAATAAAGAAAATTCTCGGGATAAATAAAGAAAATTCTCGGGATAAATAAAAAAATCCACACGTATAGCGCTTGGCAAGCTAACTTAGTGCCTCTTGCCAGAATTCTGCCAGCCGTCAGGCAATGCTTGCAATTTTTTGGACTGCACTCTGAGCCAATGCAAAAGTAAGTGTGGCGATTAGCACCTCGATCAGACGTTTACCCTTTGATGAAATCGAGCAGGTCGGCGTTGACCTGGTCCTTACGAGTCGTGCACATACCGTGGGGCGCCCCCTTGTAAATCTTCAGCTTTGCATCCTTGATGATCTTGGACGACTTCAGGGCCGAGGCCTTGATTGGCACAATCTGGTCGTCATCGCCGTGGAGTATCAGCGTCGGTATATCTATCTTCTTCAGATCCTCTGTGAGGTCGGTCTCAGAGAAGGCTTTGATGCAGAAGTAGGATGCTGGAAGGCCTGCCATCATCCCCTGGAGCCAGAACGAATCTCGCACGCCCTCAGAGGTCTTCGCTCCGGGCCGATTGTAGCCGTAGAACTGCATGCTGAGGTCCTTCCAGAACTGCGAGCGATCTGCGAGGACTGCAGAGCGGATCTGATCGAAGACTTCGATTGGCGTTCCCTCTGGATTTGCAGCAGTCTTCAACATGAGCGGCGGGATTGCGCCAATCAACACCGCCTTGGCCACGCGCTTCGTGCCATATCGGCCGATATAGCGGACGACCTCGCCCCCGCCTGTGGAGTGGCCGACGTGGATAGCGTTCTTCAGGTCGAGCGCTTCTACGAGCGTCGCCAGGTCATCGGCGTAGGTGTCCATGTCGTTTCCGTTCCAGGGCTGGCTCGACCTCCCATGACCACGACGATCATGGGCTATGCATCGGTATCCCTGCGAGGCTAGAAAGAGCATCTGGTCTTCAAACGCATCTGCAGATAGCGGCCATCCGTGACTGAAGACAACAGGCTGTCCGCTCCCCCAGTCATTGTAATAAAGCTTTGTGCCGTCTTTAGTCTCGATCACGCTCATATGAGACTCTCCCCTTTCCAGACATCAAGA
>CAZXDN010000143.1:0-3830 GCA_964639235.1 uncultured Methanotrichaceae archaeon
CAATGAAGAAGCAGGGCACTGATTACACTGTTATGCCCCTTGAGGGACTGTGGTGGGCCAAAGAATTTGGCCGCTTCCTCTCTGGAGACAAGAGCTCCTGGGAGTGGACCCTCATGATCATGCAGCCCGGATTCGTCACAGAGGAGGATGCTCTGAAGGCTGCAGAAGGGGCCAGGCAAAAGAAAGGACTTCAGCTCTCCCCCAGGTTCGAGTCGTACCACGAGGGCCTCTCTGCCCAGATAATGCACATCGGGCCGTTCTCGACAGAGGCCTCGACAGTACAGAATCTCCACGAGTTCATATCTTCAAGCGGCTTGGTGCCCGTCGGAAAGCACCATGAGATCTACCTGAGCGATCCCAGGCGGGCCAATCCAGAGAAGATGAAGACCATCATTCGCCAGCCTGTAAGAGAGCAGGAATAGAGGGATACTGCGGCAGACTGCAAAGCATCGCGTTAAAGCAAGGACTTTTTTACTATGTTTATATCTTCATACCATTCTGGACGGCTGCAAAAGCATCGTTAAGAATAAGATAGATAACTGTCCAAGTTATATAGAGCGTTATGAGATCGTGCATCCTTGTCGTTCTGGGAATGGTCATGGCCCTGACTATCTCCTCCTCTGGAGAAGAGCTAGGCCAAAATTATTTTCCAAGTGATGGATATAATGCCTACAGAAATGCCTCCAGCATAGGGTATTCTGATGGCAATAGGATGGGCGCTAATCAATCTTCATGGGTTGTGGGTTCAGCGTTATCTAATGGTTTGGGAGTGCGGGATGGGTCGCAGTACGGCTCGGACAACTACAGCTCAGGCTCTGAGGCTGGCTCATCTGGCATTCAGAGATCTGCGAAGGAGTGGTACTTCAACGGGACTGAGCTGTACAACTCAGGCAGATACGAAGAGTCGATAGAGTCGTTTGATAAGGCCCTGCGCTCTAATCCGGGAAACGCCAGCGCCTGGTGCTACAAGGGAATGGCCTATTACAATCTGGGAAGGTATGAGGAGGCAGTTGCGGCCCTGGGCAAGGCCACGAGCCTGAATCCCAGGATGGAGGCTGCCTGGGGGAACAAGGGCAACGCCCTGGCGGCGCTAGGTAGAAACTATGAGGAGATCGCGGGCTGCTACGACAAGGTGATAGAGCTTGACCCAGAGAACGCCCTTGCCTGGTACAACAAGGGCGCATCCCTGGCAGCCCTGGGCAGACATGAGGACGCGCTCACAGCTTATGACCGGCTGATAGAGATAGATCCTCTGAACTCCGAGGCATGGAAGGTCAAGGGCCAGGAGCTTGGGGCTCTGGGGCGCTATGGAGATGCTGAGAGTTGCTATGCCAGGGCAACTCAAATCAGCCCGCTCGATGCAGGCGCATGGTACAGCAGGGTGAACATACTGGTGCGCCAGTTCCTGGAAGGCAGGCTAAACCCAGTCTCTCAGAGGCTGAAGAGCTGGGAGGTTTAGGGAAAAATCCAGATAAGGTCAGCACAGCTGGTCTAGGCAAGAGCTGAACCAGACCTTAGCCCGTCTGATCTCATCTAAGTCTTTGGACTGGCAGAACTCAGGGCTCGACCTGATCTCCTCCAAAGCCTCCTCCAGAGCCTTCATGGCCTTGACAGATCCTGGGCAGGACTCGTGGACCTTGACTGCGCCCTCTGACCCGTATATGCCAAGAAAAGGAAAGATCCTGCAGGACCAGGGCCTGGCTGCATAGACCTTGCACGCTTTCTCCTGGGTGTCGAAGAACTTGCAGGGCACGGTCTTCTTGAATGCCAGGGCGTCAGCGCCTTTGGGGTCTGGAATTGTGTACTTCTTGATAAATTTGCTCTGTGGAATCTTGAGGTGCCTGGCGAGGTTTGATGCATCCTCATGCTTAAGCCTTATGGGGTCTCCTGTGGTGCAGCAGGTTCCACATCTCTCGCACTCGAAGATAATTCTGCAGGCAATTCTATGGTAATCCACAATTGTCAAGCCTGGCATCTGCATGGGAGAGCCTCTAAAGGCCTCCTCATCCGAGAGGGATGTCGCCTGGAGAAGAGCTATTGCCAGGTCTCTTGGGGAGATCATCTCTGTGCCTCGACACATGTATTTCCATCTGTAATGGTCAAACTGATCCTCAAGCTTTCTTGTACTTTCCTGTATCCCAAGCACTCAGAGCCCCTGCTGAAGTGGCCTGCCTTAAGTCTCATGGGCGCACATTTGATGGGTCCGATATTAGCGTTTTCGCACCCGGCTTCTCTGTCAGACCCGCAAGACTACTTTGGCGCAGGCCCAATGCTTGCGTATGTGCTTGCGCGCATGCCTGCATAAACGCCTGTCACAATGTCTGAGCAGTTCTGCAATCGGCACAAACTTTTTTATTCATATCTGGCAATAGTGTACAATGGATGATTAATACGACCACCGGAATGCCAGGCATAAGAGCGATCTTGTTTGTGATGCTGATACTTGCTGGAGCTTCGTATCCAGTCTCTTCCCAGCAGGGCGCCACAGGAGACGACATCCAGGGCGCTCAAGTTGAAGAAGTCAAGCAGCTCATGGAGGCAGCAGCTGGAGAAGTACAGTCTTACAGCTACTCAATAGACGCTGAGACTGAGACAACTTATACAAACAGATCAGGCACAACTGAGACCGTTTCGAGCACCAAGAGCAGCGGCGCTGTGGATGTTCCCTCACTCAGGGCGAAGCTCCTGATATCCACGACCCAGGAGATGGATGGAGAGATGGTTGCAGCTCAGGAGTCCGAGAGATACCTGATCAAAGACTCAGCATATGAGAGCGTCAATGGCAGGTGGTCCAGGTATGCAGTGATGGACGAGTCTGGCGCCATCTCATCCATGAACGAGATAGTGGGCCAGTCGAACCTGACTGCCAGGTCAAACCTGTCTTTGGCTGGAGACGAGGTTGTGGATGGGGTGGATTGCTACAGGCTTCAGGGCGTTCCTGTGAGGTCTGCGTACAACACCTTCCTGGCGCTCCAGGCGCTGGTTGCTCTGTCCAACTCGCCAATTGCGCTTCCAGAAGACCTGATGAACATGTCCTTCACTGAGATGGTCCTGGGAACCGGCATGGCCGAGAACGGGAAGATCACCATCACCTCCTGGGTCTCAAAGGACCAGCACCTCCTGAAGAAGAGCGTGATTGAGACCAGCTTCGTCATCACGCCTGAGATCATGGGCCTGGATCAGGGCACAGAGGACTTCAGGATCGAGACCGGCACTGTAGAGACCTCTCTCTTCAGAGAGTTTGGTCAGGAGCAGGAGATCTCTCTGCCTGAGGAGGCAAAAGACGCATCTCTCGTCGTGCCCCAGAGCACATCAGGAGCTTGAAACGGCTCGATGATCTGGTGATTGCATTTGGGCACAGTCCAGGCCTGGCTAAACAGAAGTCCAGGCCTGGTTTAAGCTGAAGCCAGTTCAAAGCCAGTTCAAAGCCAGTTCAAACGAAGATCTTGTCCTTGCCATCAAAGGCTGGAACGTAGATGGTTATGGCCTCCATTGTCTCGTTTCCGCTGGCGCTGTTGTTGTGGATCACTTTAGAAGGCAAGTAGATCAGGTCAGATGTCTTGATTGACCTGTTCTCTCCATCGATGGTCATGAACCCCTCGCCTCTGATTATGTAGACGATCTCGTCGTGCCATTCGTGATAGTGCAGCTTCTGTCCGAATCCTGGCTGCACCTGGACGAAGTTGATTGTGGCGTTCTTTCCAGCTATTGCCTGTGAGAGGATGATGCCTGCTGCTGGATCGAGGGGATGTTCCTCTGCAAATTGATCAAGGTTCAGCATTGTGACGTTGGATTCGCTTTCTTTGGGCTGCAACGCGCCATCGGCTGCA
>CAZXDN010000144.1:0-3382 GCA_964639235.1 uncultured Methanotrichaceae archaeon
GTTCCTGCAATGGTTTGAACAACACAGAAGCTGAAAATAAATAGAAGTATCAATGCCCGCAGGTAGGTGTAAAGCCTCTCTATCATGTCATGCATCTTTAAGTGTGCTAGTATATGTATTTCCACACGAGAGCGTCTTTCAAATACCTTTTTTCAAAAAGAAAAATCTCTAAATTGGGGTTTGTTGTAGGTTAATTCTCTAAATCATGCTTCAGAGTTCTGCTCCGCTTGCCGTTCTTATATGCTTTTAGTTGGTCACTGTGCTCGTAAGGAACAACTACTGGTACGCATTGATACGCCTCATACTTCCTCAATTAGAGTCTGCCAATGTGTATTTTTCAGGTCCTCTTCCAGGAGAGACTGCCAAATGCGCACTATGAAATAAGTCGCGGCAAGGTTTTCAAGAACCTAGCGATTCGATAGCATCCACTGGAGGATATATGGAATATGACAAGAATAGAAGATGACAAGAGCCCAAATGGCCCTGTCCACTCACATTTTTTGCTTCTTTTTCTCCTGCTCTTGAAAAAGCTCGTACCCTCGTCGGCTTCTACAAGCTCTCAAGATTTTTTCGGCCTTCTGCATCTCGAATTTGCGTTCGCGTTTTATTTTTCTATCTCGGGCTTCTCCCATGCTCCCGCCTATTATTTCTTCCTATAAAAGAGATCCCCTAGTTATTCGTCACAAAAGGAGTTTGATAAATAAAGAGCTATCTCCATGCCAGGCTAACCGGCGACACATACCTCTTGCGTTCCTCCGTCTTTTGGCTTTCTGTGATTGCAATTTTCTCCTGTCAGCTGCCCAGCGCAGTGCAAAATTGCATGCAGAAATTTGTATCTCCAATAACAGCTCTTGCCTATTGATGTAAGTGTCCCGCGGACGCGCCTGCTCAACCGTCAGCCTGAGTGGCCCAGTAGTTAGCGCCAGCCCAGAAAGTCGTGGTTGCTCTCCCAGATCACTCATAATTTGAATCATGAGAGGGCGTCCACCTTTGAATATGCTTTAGGGCTAGTACTCAAGTTCATTGTACCATAATTCCTATTGCAGATGTCCTACAGCTGTCTCAGCACATCATATACAACCGAAAAATCCAGCTTCTCCTTCTCGTCTTTGAAGGTCAGTGCAAACAGCTCTTTTGCAGTGCTTCCTGTGAACAGCGGCCTCTTAAGAGTCCTCGCCAGGTCCTCAAGAATTATTTTGGTGGGCAGCGCTAGATATGCAGCTGAAGGTTTGGCCATTAATGCCATTCATCCTTATGCATAAACGCTCTGTCCTGAGCCGCAGTATGAATCGAAGACATGCTGATAGACGACTTCGCACTTCTCCTGGTACAGCTCCTTCGTGTAAGCCCTAGGCAGTTGATCAAGCATCTCTTCTATGCAGATCTTGACAGTCGCCCTGGACTGCATGTGCTTGCGCCAATCGAGGACGAGCTTCTCTTCTTTTAGCGCCCTCAGCAGGTCTCTGGCTATTCTCCTCACCTCATTGGTCTCTTTGCTGTTCAGCTTAACTTCAGGCTTGGTCAGGAGGTCGAATACGGTCAGCTCCTCTTCTGTCAGATTCTCTTTTAGCGCCCTCTTTTCTTCGTCGCTCAGGTCTTTTACAAACCTCAACAGGTTTTCGAAAAACGTGTCCTTGTTGCAGGCGTCCCTGTTGTATTCGTCGATCATCTCCTGAAACTTGGCCATATAGTCTATCCTGGTTCGGTTCAGGGCTACAAGCTGCTCGATCTTCGATTCTATGGCTCCCACCAGGCTCTCTGTGACTGTGTTCTTTCGGTTATTTTTAAAGGCGCACTTCAGCTTGTCGAAGTCTACCTGGCTTAAGTCTACAATTCGCAGGTCATCTTCTGCATCCAGAGTGTAGCCTTCGGCCTCTATCGACTCGCCCAGTAGGCTTTCTATTTCGCCCACGACCTCAGAGATATCCGGCTTTGGGGTCAGAGAAAGAATCCTCTCGGCTATGACTGCAAATAGAGCACGCTCTGAGCTGAACTCGTTGGCCTGAGGATCTGGCAGAATCGCTTTGTATAGCTTGTTTACGTTCATTGCCAAAGCTAGAAAGCGCCTCTTCGACTCGGTGCTGACCACTATGGCCTCAACTGAGTCATCCAGCAGCTTGGCTCTTCTGAAGTCTCCCGCCTTTGCAGCCTGAATCTTTGCGGGGTCAACGCCACGCTCAAGGCAGAATGTGCTTGTGTCGAGTATGGCCTGCCTCAGCTCCTCGATCTGAACTTTCTTGTCCTTGATTGGAGTGTCGCCCTCAGCTACGCCGCCGTTTGAGCCGGAGCCGTAGATGGCTAGAGCCTTTTTGAGGTCCTTGAAGATGTCCCCGTAATCCACTATGAGGCCGTTTGCCTTCTTTGGAAAGACCCTGTTGGCCCTGGCAATGGTCTGCATCAGTGTGTGGTTTTTCATGGGCTTGTCGAGGTAGATGGTGGAGCAAGACGGCGCATCAAAGCCGGTGATCCACATGGCGCAGACGAAGACGAGCCTGAATGGGTCTTTCGGGTCTTTGAACTTTTTATCCAGGTCCTCCTTGATCATGCGCTTTCTATGAGGCAGGATATCCAGGCCCATCTCTTTGAAGTCCTCGACCTCATTCTGGGATTGGGAGACTACTACTGCCATGTCCGTCTCTCTCATGAACTGGACCTTCTTCATCAGCTCTTTTTCCTTGGCGCCGGAGGCGCGGTCTGCATTTAAGCTCAGGTCGTCTTGGTAGCTCGCCCAGTGTTTTTTGACCTTATCGTACATCTTGACTGCTGTAGCCTTGTCTATGGCCACAACCATCGCCTTTCCCAGGAAGCCGCGGTTAACGAAGTGCTTTACTATATCGCCTGCCACGTCTTCGAGCCGGTCATCCCTGGTTATCAGGTAGTAGTCTTGGCTCAGCTCCCTCTCCAGCTTCTTCTCCTGGTCCTCGTCCAGGTCTGCATCCTCTATGATTCTGTAGATCTCTTCGTTGAGCCTGGGATTCACAAGCTTCAGGGGAGCTGCGCGGTTCTCGTAGTAGAGGGGGAGGGTTGATGAGTCCTCAATGGCCTGCCTGAAGTTGTAGATGCTCACATAGTCGCCGAAGATCTGGCGGGTCTTCTCCTCACCCACCATCAGAGGGGTTCCAGTAAATCCAATGAAAGCTGCATTGGGAAGGGCATTTCTCATGTTCTGGGCGAAGATGTCGTACTGGCTTCTGTGGGCCTCATCTGCCATCACGATTATGTCCGACCGGTGGGAGATTGGTGGGTATACGCCGCCACGCTCGGTCCTGAACTTCTGGATCAATGTGAATACATAGCGGTGGTCCTCCTGGAGCAGTCTCTTCAGGTGCTCTGCGCTTTTTGCTCTGACCGCCTTTTCTGGCTCTATCACCGCTCCTACGCC
>CAZXDN010000145.1:0-3227 GCA_964639235.1 uncultured Methanotrichaceae archaeon
ACATGAGACTGACTAGATCGTTCATGCTTAAGATAGTTTAGCAGAACTTCGGGGAGAATCCATGCCATTTCAACTGCAGGATACAGTATTTACTACACCTTTGCGTTAATGGTTGGGTCGTGGGATTGGGCTATGGAATAGCCAGATAAGTGCAAGCGATCTATTCATGCCTGAAAAAGCGCAACCCCATTGAAGCCACCCTGCTAAAGATCGATCCAAACCCGCGCCTGCCCTCTTTGAAGGACCAGTTCTTCCCAGTCTTCACCTCAGCTAAACAGGGTATCTCCTGCAGGATCTCGTCTCCAGCCTGCTCCATCACGCCCTGCAGGAGCCTGGACGCCTCAGATATTCGTTTATCCGGTACCTCAAGGAGAATGCTGTCGTGGACTGCATTCACCAGCTTGAACTCGCTGTGCTCTGGCTTTATCAGCTCTTTATAGAGCCTGCCAAGTGCAATCTTCTGAAGGTCTGCGCCCGTAGCCTGTATAGGGGTGTTTATTAGCGAGTTTCTCTGGTCGGGGTCTATGTACCTTATTCGCCCAAGAGCTGACCTGGAGATCTTGTAAGCCTCCCCATCTATCACCCATACAGGAGCGCCTTCAGACACCTCTCTTTGCCAGCCCCTTAAACCAGGATAGGACCTATAAAACCGATGTAGAAACTCTCTTGCCTCTTCCTCCGTTAAGTCCGATAGCTGGCTCATGACCATGTTGGCGCCGCCTCCGTAAATCGTACCATAGTTCAGAGTCTTGGCTATCTGCCTCTCATCATCAGATATCTCCGATTTTTGGAAGATGGCCTGTGCCGTCCGCCTGTGGGGATCGAGGCCCTTCTTGAAGATATCCAGCATTATCGGATCTTTTGAAATGACAGCAAGCAGCCTCATCTCGATTGCAGAAAAGTCAGCCTCTACAAATGACATGCCTGGAGAGGCTGTGAAGAGGCTTTTTAGCTTAGGGTCTCTTGGAACCTGCTGAATGTTGGGCCGGGAACAGGTAATGCGGCCACTTCTGCCTCCAATCTGCTCAAGGCTGGGATAGATACGATCACCTTCTACGGAGTCCAGCCAATTTTTCAGCAGAGCCTTTTGAAGGTGGATCTCTCGATACTTGAGCAGCTGCTTTATAAACTGCTCCTCTGGGTGTTCATGAAGTATCTTTTCCAGGACAAGGGCTGAAGTGTTTTCAACGCTGTATCCGAGAATCTGCAGCAGCTTCTTTGCCTGAGCGGTGTTCCTGGGGTTAAAGGCTTTCAAACCCTTTGACTTCGCATAGGATTGCAGTTCTCTCTCCAGCTTATCCTTTTCCCTGGCAAAGGATTCGCTTAGCTTGAGACCCTCTTTCTCGTTGAAGCCCATCCCGTTATGTTCGATCTCCACCAGTGCAGGGATGGCTGCAAACTCCAGGGCTGCTACCCTCATCATGCCGAGCTTTTCCAGCAGATATTTCTGCCTGAAGTAGATGGGCTCAAGAATTGCGCTGGCCTTGTTGATGTACTCCAGCTGCCTGGCAGACGGTTTGCCATGCTTAATGGATTCTGTGGGAATTTCATCGATCTGTCTGTCAATTAAGCCCTTGGATACAGTCTGCAAAGATGCCAAAGGCGCCTCACTTCCAGGAAGGCCGTTGTTCAAAAGCTGCCAGGAAAGCATTGTGTCCCAGAGGTTGGAAAAGGACAATCTTCTGCCTGTGCAAGCTCTAATCACGCCCAGGTCAAAGAGAAGGTTGTGGCCCACTATTCTGCATGCTGGACTCTCAAATAGTGGCACGAGCTCGCTGAGGAGATTAGGGGCAAGCAACGCCTTTCCGTAATCTCCAGATATGGATATCATTGCGGGCCTGGCAGAACGGGAGCTTGTGCCACCTGTTATCGCCAGGTGCAGATACAGAATTGTGGGCTCTTTTCGCGGCTCACACGACCAAGAAGACAGCACAGCTTTAGTCATTGGCCTGATGACCTCATCGCTATTTATCTTAGCGACTAATGATTAATTACTAATTCAAAAAACCTATATATAATTTTGGGCTATAACATTAACCGGTGGCTGACAATGGCGGATAATCCCGGACCTGAATCGGAAGCGAAGAGAGACTTATCGACACCTGGGAACCTCATCCCTGCGCGGATGCTCAGCGAGTTCGCATACTGTCCACGGCTCTGTTATGTTGAATGGATAAACGGTGAGTTCGTGGATAGCGCTGATACTGTTGAAGGCAGATTTCAGCACCGTCGAGTGGACTCAGATGCTGGAAAAGTCGATGAGGATGAGTTCGAGGCGATCCATGCCAGATCAGTGTATCTCTCAGGCGAGAAGGTTGGGATCACCTGCAGGATGGACCTGTTGGAGGGAGATGGCAGAAGGGTAACGCCCGTTGAGTACAAGAAGGGTGAGGCTCCCCGGATCCCCGAAGGGGCTTATGAGCCTGACCGCGTTCAGGTCTGCGCTCAGGGCCTGGTCTTGAGAGAGAACGGCTATCAATGCGACCATGGAGTCATCTACTTCATAGCCTCCAAAAAGAGGGTAGAGGTCGACTTGGACAAAACTCTGGAGAAAAAGACAAGAGACCTCGCGGCGGAACTCAGGTCCGTGGCCAATGGTGGGCAGGTTCCACCGCCACTGCAGGACAGTCCCAAATGCGTCCGATGCTCCATGGCTGGCATCTGCCTTCCAGATGAGGTGAACCTCCTAAAAGAGATGGAAGAAGGAGGCAAGGATGGCGGCGACAGGGGCTTGCTCGGAAAGATCAGGAGGCTTCTGCCAGCCAGAGACGATTCTCTGCCCGTATACGTTGTAGGCCACGGCCACACAGTTCGAAAGAAAGGCGACCGCCTGGAGATCTGGTCCAGGGATGGCAAAGACGGAAAAGAGGGGAGAGTAAGTGAGGTAAGGCTGAGGGAGATCTCGCAGGTCAACCTCTTTGGAGGGGTGGACCTCTCGACGCCTGCAGCTGTTGACCTCATGCAGAGGGGAATTCCCATCCTGCACTTCACCCGCGGAGGCTGGTTCCAGGGAATCAGCCTTGGGCATACTCACAAGAACGTGGAGCTGAGGATGAGGCAGTACGATTGGGCAACGGATCGCAAGAAATCCCTCTCCATCGCCCGCTGCATAGTCCAGGGCAAGATCAAGAACTGCAGGACGCAGATAAGGAGAAACGATTCAAAGTCTCCGGCAGAGGCTTTGGAGAGGCTGGAGAAGCTCTCCAAGGATGCGAAGAATGCCTCAA
>CAZXDN010000146.1:0-3023 GCA_964639235.1 uncultured Methanotrichaceae archaeon
TCTGGAAAATACTCCATAATATACCTCTCAAGGCCTGGCGACTCCTCATAGGTCAGGCACACAATAGGAACTCCTGTGCAGGAATAGACCTCCTGGAGGTCGATTATGTTGAACCAGGAGATCACAGCTCCGTTTAAGAGAACTACGTTGACGTCTCTTCTGTCCAGCTGCTTGAATATGTCCAAAACGCCCTCTGTTGCATCGTCTCCTGACACTGTTATGCTGGTGACGGCAATCCCGTCGATCCTCAGGTCCGCGCGCATCACCACTCCTGCGAGCTTTGATTTGGGAGAAGAGCGGATGAAGCTCTCGGCTATGCCAAGCACGCGGATCCCAGGCTTGTTGAGGTGAAGAGCCACTGATCGCAACCCCGGCTTCAAGCTAGATGAAGTCTACATCTCATGGGAGATAATCAACACGGCTAGATCCAGGCCTTCGCCACAGTGAGAGCTGTGTGGGCCTTCAGTTAAACGCTAGTATTTACCATTTGACTATTAAGTTAGCGTTTGTGCAAAACATTTTTTAGCTGGGAATCGATAAAGGCATTTCAGAAGCTGGTGATGCGCATGGAGTCACGGATGCACCGCAGGTGAGACCTCAGGAGGACGCACTCCTGGGCAGCGGTCGCCCCCGCCAATTGCAGCCTCGATGAGAGCTGAAAAAGGCTCGCCTCTGTCAAACAAGCTTAACGGTGACAGATATGCTGGAAATAGAGATGCTTAAGTCAGGCCTTCTGCCCTGCCAGGAGCTGGAGGAGAGTGTATGGATGAGGAACGCCTGCTCAGGCTGCAGGGCGTGCATATCTGTCTGTCCGGCTGATGCTCTGGCCTACGACCACAGGCTAAACAAGCCGTACCCCGTCACGCCCTGTGTGGACTGCAAGGCATGCCTCGATGCCTGCCCTCGAATGCCTGCGAACTTCGATAAGACCTTCTCAACAGACATCATAGGACCTCATATCGAGATCAAGAGCGTCAGGTCAAAGGCCAAAAGCTTCAGCTTCCAAAACGGAGGAGCCGTCACTGCTCTCCTGGCTGCAGCCCTGGAAGAAGGCCTGGTGGACTGCGCCCTGGTCATGGATATGGACCGGTGGGAGCAAAAGGCATTTCCACGAGCGATATACGAGGCAAAAGACCTGGAGAAATGCGCCGGGAGCAAGTACACAAGCAACGCATCTCTTGAGCCCATCAGGTACATGGCCAGGGATGCCAAGAACGTCGCCCTCGTCGGGACACCGTGCACAATCCAGGCGATCGGGCTTCTAAGGAACTCATCCAACGAGTTCGGGGCCAGGCTCGCAGGAAAGATCAGGTTCCTCATAGGGCTCTTCTGCTTTGAGGCCTTCGACGATTCTCTCATCGCCGAGGTAACCAACCGCTTAGGCACACATCCCTGGCGCATACGCAAGATGAGCGCAGGCGAGGGCAAGATGTCTGTGGCTCTGCGCGACGGAAGCATCAGAGAAATTTCCTTAAAGGATCTGGAAGGTCTCGCCAGGCCCGGATGCAGGTCGTGCGCAGACTTCACAGCCAGGCTCTCTGACATATCCATCGGAAGCGTTGGAAGCGCTCCAGGAACGAGCACTATGATTGCCAGGACCCTGGAAGGCATGGGCCTCTTCGAGATAGCAGAGGAGATGGGGTACATCGAGGTCCAGGACTGCGCAGATGTCAAGGCCATAGAGAATGTGGGCAGACAAAAGCTCAAGAGAAACGGATTTTAGATAAATTTCAAATATATTTTTCCGTATGTCTCCATAGATTGACAGAGCGGATGCATTGGACAGAAGCCAGAAGGACAATAATGTACGCAGCTGAAGAAACGAGACAAAAGGATCTTGGGAGCAAAGGCTTGAAGGATCTATCAAATCCGGTTTCCAGGACATATGGAATAATTTGCTCCAGGCTCAATGTTTATGTCATAAGCCGCCAGATATACAGCATATGCCAATATTGAGAGATGATAAAGACATAAAGAGAGCACTCCAGGAGTGCAAGAACATAGCAGTCGTGGGAATATCGCCTGAACCTTACAAGCCCAGCCATTTCGTGGCCGACGTCCTCCAGGGATTCGGATTCAAGATCCACCTGGTAAACCCCAACTACGAGGGCCAGGAGATCCTTGGGCAGAAGGTCTACAGCTCCATAAAGGACATTCCTGAAGAGATAGACATAGTCGATGTCTTCAGAAGGTCATCAGCCATGCCCGATGTGGCAAAAGAGGCCAAGGAGAAGGGATTCAAGACTTTCTGGATGCAGCCTGGGACCCAGAACATGGACGTTGCAAAAGAGCTTGATAGGGCAGGCTACAACGTGGTCGCAGGAAAGTGCGCAAAGGTCGAGTCCATGAGGCTTCTGTAAGTTTTTATCGAGGATTTTTCCAGGGACGGATGTAAGAAAGTTTTCAGAGACAGATATAAGAACTGTGATGGGGATCTTAAAGATGGAGCTGAGTGGAAAGAGAATAGCAATTCTCGTGGCGGACAATTACGAGAATGTGGAGTTCTGGTACCCCTACTACAGGATGAAGGAGGCAGGAGCCAGAGTTACAGTCGTTGGACCTGGGTTTGGACCCGATGAGGTCAAGAGCAAGCATGGCTACCCAGTCAGGCTGGAGAAGAGGTCCAAGGAGGTCTCTCCAGAAGACTTCGACTGCGCCATCATACCAGGAGGTTATGCCCCGGATCTCCTGAGGAGGTGCCAGTCTACACTGAGCCTTGTCAGGTCCATGACAGAGTCCGGCTGCGTGATCGCTGCAATATGCCATGCAGGCTGGGTGCTGATATCTTCAGAGGTGATCTCTGGAAGGAAAGCCACATCATTCTTCTCGATCAAAGACGACATGATCAACGCAGGCGCAAAATGGGTCGATGAGGAGGTGGTCGTGGATGGAAACATCATCACCTCAAGGTCACCAGATGACCTGCCTGCCTTCTGCAGGGAGATAATCGATATGCTTGCAGGAAGGATCAAGGCAGAAGACGTCTCAGTAATGTGAACACTTGACCTAAAGCGCGCGACACG
>CAZXDN010000147.1:0-2817 GCA_964639235.1 uncultured Methanotrichaceae archaeon
CAGACAGTTTGCTTTGAATTCCATACAGTAATGACAATTGACCTCTCAATGCTGCATAGGAGGGCCACAGTCCTCTTGTCAATCGGCACTCACAGAAATCAGAAATGCCTCGAAGGTTAAAATGTTACCATTGAATCGATTAGGCCAAAGAGAAATTTATATGATGATTTAATTTATTTATTTATGATATAAATTATTCATCAGTCATATTCAGATTAAGCAGGTATAGGGATTTAATAAAAACGCAGAACTTATATAACGTCTGTAAAAACCCGCAGGCACCCACAATCCCCGGCATTAAACCCACCATCACTACAGCCGCCCAAGTTTACGCATACTTAACTGTATTTCAGATAGCTTCTTGGAATCAGAAGCAGATGCGCATTAGATTTATGCGCGAGGAACTCGATGCGAAATTCGAGGAGCATTACACAATGAAACTTATCAAAAACATAAGAATTTACTCATTATCATCTCTAAATAGAAATATAGTGGAAACATAGATCAATATATGAAGTAAACTCCTGCACAAAGGCCTGTCATCCCCAGGAGCTTTTGCACCAGCGTGCTAGCGCTCGCCTCCTCATTAAGAGCATTTGGGACCACCCTGCTCAAGGCCAAAACAGACATCAGGGTTATGAACGGTTCGAGTGCGCCAATGGATGTGACCAGAGATACCGACCCCAGGGCATAGGCCGATATGGAGAACAGCGTTCCTAAGAAGTGGAACGACTCTTCAAAGAGCAAGCAGCTGATGGCAAATGTTCCCCCACAAAAAGAGCTGGACAGGCCTTTCCAAAGCATTCTATTTGTCAGAAACGGGAATATCGCCACGAGGTTTCCAACTGATGACCAGGCATAGAGGTTCCACTCGTCCATCGAGGAGAGGAGGCATTTGAGCGCAAGGAAATACACCGCCATAGATACCCAGTAGATGCAAAACTGCCTTATGGCAGGCGACGCCTTTGGCAGATCGCCTCCGCTGCTGTACCTGTATGACATGAGAAGAACGCTGATCACCATGATGGACCCTCCAAGGTAGTGCCTCCATGTCAGAGATTCTCCTAAAAGGACTGCACCTCCGAGAAATACGAAGATTATGTACAGATACTCCAGAGCTGTAACCCTCGACACCTCCTCTACCTGCATTGCCTTGAAGTAGTAGAGCGACGGAATCACGTAAAAAGATCCCAGGATTATTGCATATATTGAAGACGGATAAGAGAACTTCGCCCATCCTGCGAGAAATATGGGAACGATAAATATCTGCTGAGCCAGGACCTGGCAGACTACATACGTCTTGGAATCTACAGCATAATCAGTTAACAAGAACTTGTTGAGCAATCCAGCTCCTGCGAAGCACACAGTGCTTGCTATAGAAAAGATCAGCCAATCCACATCATCATCCTCTCATATGCTTTTGCCACATCTGGGGACCAAACATAATGATTAATAATCCGAATATATCCTACGTAAGAAAGTTACGTATATAAATAGAAGAAGTTTTCCGTAATTATAATTCGAACTAATTTTCCGTAATACAAATACTAACACAACGTCAAAAATTATATAAAAATATTCTTCACCCGAATATATTCTACTGAAAAACTGATAACAGAAATGCACCAACCCTAATGAAAAGAACCTCAACAGATTTGGCGGTCAGACGGATAGAACCAGTTGGAATCTCACATAATGTGAGCAGAGCGGACATAGCCAATGGAAGTTCTAGAACCAGCACCAGATCGAGCCAGAGAGAAATAGACATGCTCTTGAAAGCAGGTTTTATTTTGAGCATGCTCATGGACGCCGGATGTGTCCTCCAGAATGGATATTGGGACAAAAGCCAGATCAAATCAGCCTCTGGCCCTATCCAGGATATCCAGCATCTCATCTGTGGAATGTCTGGACACGAGATCCAGCAGCCGATCAGTTTGCCTGTAGAAGCTTCTGGCATCGTCAATAATCCTTCGCACCCCATCAGCATCCATGCCGCGTTCCTCGATCTCTCTCAGTCACGCCCAGAGCGAAGAGCATCAGCTTGACCTCCTCCTTCATATTGGCCATAATAGCAGACCTCATCAGGTCGTGATCTGTAACTGTGACATAGCGAAACTTCCTGTCTCCTGGCGAGACCACTCTTCTTGCCAACCCCAGGTTCTCAAGGGCCATTATCAGAGAGCTTCGGAAAGGCATTCTTCCTGCAGATTGCCTCATAGGCTGGCTCTTCCTGCGCGGAAAAGGGCAGCGCTTCTTCAACAGGGTCTCCGACACGATAGTTGCAAGCGCTGAAGAAGAAGGCGTCTGGTGCTCCATCTGTACCTGATCATGGACATGTCTAGCAAAAAATTTTAAAGACTAGGTCAGCTCTCGAAACTTGTCAGATGCGCCACGAGGTCCGTTTTTGCGGGCAAAGTCGGCAGCGCTGTCGGCAAGTCGGCGGCGCTGTCGACGAACCTGATAAGGTTGTCTCTAGACTCCTGGCTTAAGCATGACTGCATATGCGACAGGCAAACTCCTGAGCAGATCCGCCAGGAATCGTCTATCTCAGCCATGTATGCCAGCTTCAGCTCACTTCTGTTATCGTGGCTTGGGTTTGCGCAGGCGTAAATGGGCAAAGCCGCCTCACTCCTGGCCAGGATCTTCTAAGTGCAGTGCGCTCAGAGATCAACTCATCTAGCCAGGAGGACGCAAAAGAGCGCGGTTAGAGCGTGGGGCAAAATAAGCATCTTCAGAGCATCAAAGCCCAAGGTGCTGGATATTGAGGTGGCCGAAGGAGTACAGATAAAGTCCTCTTCCAAAAGGCCTCTGCAATTA
>CAZXDN010000148.1:0-2770 GCA_964639235.1 uncultured Methanotrichaceae archaeon
TTTAATTGTTGTGACTGAGAGACGAGCGTCGGCCTTAAGCCACTACAATCAGGATGTGCTGAGCCAGCTCCCTCTTGTGAGTGCAGAAAGGCCCGATTATGACCTTGAGCTCCTCAAGTCACTTGGCTTCAAGGGCGTCCATGCACGAATCATGAAAAGAAGAGATGAGGGGTTTCTGGAATATCTCAAGTATGGCTGCTGGGGCGACAACTTCCTGGTGTCCGGATTGAAGCCTTGAAGGCCGCACTCAGGCCCATCCGGATATTTTTATCGGTTTGCATTCACACCTGTATTCATCGGCTGAAACTCGCCAGATCTGAAGAGGAATGCATCTGTCATGGCAGCACATTTGACCCGTTTAAGCTAATAGTCTTAGTTCTTTACACCATTTGTGCATCTCATACAAAAGTTATTAATAGAATAGATATATCTTCTCTATGGGTAAGGGAGAGGGGTATAACTTGGACGCCAGCGACCAGGAGTTTTTAAGAGCTCTGCACGAGGAGAAGGTCACCGCCCAGAAGGAGCGGTCTGATTACGTGACCAGGAAGATGGCCTTCGTAACAGTTCTCTTCGGCCTCAGCTCCCTGGACCTTGGCATCCGAATATCCTTTGCTGAGATCTACTGGCTGCTCTACTTCATCCCCCTGGTCTCGATATGCTACGACTCTTACATAATGTCTGCCGATGCCAGGGTCAAGAGAATTGGGGCATTTTTAGGCCGCCACCCAAAATCAGTGGCAGGAGATGTCGAAAAGCAGTGGGAGCACTTCTCAACCATGTACCGCAGCGCATTTGCCCCTTTCACAGATATGTTCCTCTCGATACTGGTAACCTTGGCTGCGGCAATCTACCTGTACTCGCAGCAGCATCCGGTTGTGGGCAATGTGAGGATACTCTTCGCTGCCTGGATGGTGATCTCTCAGACCATAATAGTTGGACTTTGGATAAAGCACAGATACCTGATCAGGGAGATAGACCGGTACAACCCCGCTGCTGAGCTGAGTTTCGCCATGTTTTGAAGGCTTAAACTCCTCTTTGCCATCTCTTTCTTCGCCTATAATCGTGATGAAGAAACGTTAATTAAGAGGAAGGGCGTTATGAGGTAAAATTTCACCTTCGCCAGATCATAAAGGTTCATTACAGTTAAGTTATTTGGGAAGTGGGCTGAGGAAAGCAAGAGGTAATTGCCATGAAGGATCGCGAGATAAAGAGAGTAGTGAAAGAGGGATACGCGAGGATTGCGAAGCAAGCGACGTCTTATCAAGTTCCAAGCGCTTCGAGCAGCTGCTGCAGCTGCAGGTGCACAGACCAGCCTCCTGAGGAGATCAGCAGGATGATGGGATATACAGAAGAGGAGCTTCATGCAGCGCCTCCTGAGTCAAACCTGGGCCTCGGATGCGGAAACCCGGTGGCGCTTGCCTCTATTAGCGAGGGCGACTACGTCCTTGACCTAGGCAGCGGGGCTGGTTTTGACTGCTTTTTAGCTTCGAGAAAGGTGGGGCCCAGGGGCAAGGTGATAGGCGTTGACATGACCTCGGAGATGGTCGATCGCGCCAGGGCTAACTCCAGGAAAGGGGGCTACACCAACATAGACTTCAGGCAGGGCGAGCTTGAGAACATGCCTGTCGCCGACAACTACATAGACCTGGTGATCTCCAACTGCGTCATCAACCTCGTCCCCGACAAGCGGAGAGTCTTCAAGGAGGCCTATAGAGTGCTCAAGCCAGGAGGAAAGCTGATGGTCTCAGACATAGTCCTCGTAAAAGAGCTTCCGGAGTTCGTCAAGAACTCGACTGAAGCCTACATAGGCTGCCTGGCAGGGGCCATAATGAAGGACGACTACCTCATGGCAATGAGATCCGTGGGCTTCCAGGAGATTGAGGTGGCAGCTGAGTCCAGGTTCCCGATAGAGTGTCTGGTAAACGACTCTCATGGCCAGCCGATAATTGAGATGCCTGAGGTCTCGCCTGATCAGATGAGAGAGGTCTCTGATTCAATATTGAGCATAAAAGTCTCTGCAGTCAAGCCCAGATAAGACAGTTTGCAGCTCTAATATCAGCTGCATACTGCTCTTAAATTCCATGAAGTCTCTTTTGAGAATATCGTCCTTCTCTAAATTGCCTGCTCGAACCAACTCCTGGTCGAGTTGGCAAAAAATTGAAAATTTAATTAAAAAGCCAACGTCCGGAGTCGAACCGGATTGGAATTGCTCTGCAGGCAATTGCGTAGCCGTTCCGCCACGTTGGCAAATGCGAGTTATGAGATCGAGTTCCTACTCAGCTGCCACCTCCTGGCCTGTACAGCTTAGACCATAAAGGCTCTGCCTTGCATCCTGGAAATAGAACCGCTCTTGCAGCAAGTTCTCCAGCTTGAGCCTGTTTATGGCGAATCTGACGGTCCTTGCAGGAAGGTATGTCCTGGCAACTATGTCCTTCTGGGTCAGGAGTACTCCTGGCTCCAGCGCCTTCAAGACCAGCTTAGCAGATGGTGGCAGACGTTCTATCTTCTGATCCAGTTCACTGCGGCTGATGGCAAAGTCGATCCCTCATTTCATTGCTCACCGAATCAAAACTACACCATTGGGTAACATAAAGGTTTGCATTGAGGCAATGCAGGTGCAGCCCATCTCTGCGAGACGAGCTGAATAACGGCAAAGACGCCTGAGAGCAGGGCCTGTGAGCCAGAAAAGCAGGTCGGCGCAGACAGGACATAGGTTGGCAAAGACGAAGCATAAGGCAGAAAAGGCAAAGTATAAGGTAGAAAAGGC
>CAZXDN010000149.1:0-2396 GCA_964639235.1 uncultured Methanotrichaceae archaeon
GTCAAGCACAATGCCTCGCAAGCTGCAAAGAAGATCTCTCAAACGGCCTGAGCTTGGAAGAGAGTTTAGCTTTGCACCTCTCTTTTTGGCGTGTCCCTCAAGGTCAGGCGCGGAGCGCTCACTCAGACTTAGGCTCCTCTTTTTCCTCTGGCATAGCCGCCTCGTTTTCCTCTGCCATAGCCTCCTCAAACCCCTGGTTTACCTGCTGTGCCAGGTTGCACCGCAGAAGCCCGGAGATGAACATGCCTGTGATCAAGGCCTGCTCTTTGGACATGTCGGCCAGAGCAGCCTTGATCTGCTTGGCTGCCGCCTCTTCGCTATCAACTTCAGGATCGAAGAGCAGCTTCTTTGTCATGTCGCCTATCTTCATCGTGTCATCTGATGAGATACCGAAGAAGCCGCGAACGATTTCTAAAACCAGGGATTCCTCTCTTGAATCGAACATGTCTCAACCTACAGGCTGCATGATGAAAAAGGTTTGGACTCAGATGTGGGAGCGGCTGAATTCAACAGCATTCTCCTCATATGTTCTCACTTAACACTTGCATTGAGTACCACAGACGCCCACACATATGACAAATCCAGCCTGCCTAAATAGGCTGCCTGAATAGGATTTCCTCAACATGTGTTTCAGGCCAGCAGATCTCAACGACATTAAATAGTATGCTCGACCAATGGCTTTTGAGAAAGATGCCAGAAAAGACGACTGATGAGAACTCGACTGTCTCATGTTACGATAAGCATTACAACGCCTATGACGCCTACCAGCCCGTGGTGGTTCCCTGCTACCAGGAGATGCTGGATATTGTCGCCGCCACCTGCGCCAGGTATCTTGGACAAGGAGAGAAGAAGATCCTGGACATGGGCTGCGGCACTGGAAACGCCTCAATCGCAGTCTTAAAGCAGGTACAGGCCCACGTATTTCTGGTCGACGGCTCAGGAAACATGGTGGATATTGCCAGGGAAAAGATCAACTCCCGCTTCCCTGGAGCAGTTATTGGCAGCAAGTCTGCAGACCTATCGAGCGAGGGCTGGGACAGCAGCTTGGAGGGAAACTACGACGCCATTATCTCCACCCTGGTCCTGGAGCACCTTCCCTTTGACATGTACAGGGCCACAATTGACAGATGCTACGGGCTTCTCAAGCCTGGAGGCTGGCTGATAGCCGTCGAGGGCTACGAGGAGGATGGGGCAGCCCTGGTTGAGTGGTTCAACGAGGTGATGGAGCTTGGCAGAAAGAAGCTTGAGAAGGAGATGTCGGACTTCGTTACCAGGTTGAGAAACCTCAAAGAGGTCCACTACTACTGCAGCAAGTCCCAGAAAGAGGCCTGGTGGAGAGAGGCCGGGTTCCAGGACGTCCACATCATCTGGCAGTATCTCTGCCTGGCTCTCATGGTTGGAAGAAAGCCTCTGGAGTAAACAGAGCTTTTGGGCAAACAGAAGATGGACTCTAGCAATAGCAAGCTTGGGATGATGCATACAGGATGAAAACCGAGTCTGGAACAGCTGAGTTAGGAACAGCTAAGTCTGGAATAATCGAGTCTGGAGTAATCGAGTCTGGTCCCATATTTCGGCGAGATGGGAGCAAGGGGCCAGAAGAAACCAGCTATGAGCTGATGTTCGTAGACCAGAGCTTCCTCAACCAGATCATGGAGCTTCAAGATGTGATCGCCCAAAGCCTTCCTGATGAAGAGATCTTCAGGCTGGACTCCAAAGACTACTTCCGCAGCCATTTTCAAGTAGATAGTGCAGTCATGGCAGCTTTCACAAAAGGCGAGATGATCGCCTACCACGTGATCTCTTTTCCGGGAGAGGGCGAAGACAACTTCGGGAGAGATATCGCAATTCCCAAAAACGAGCTAAAGTGCGTCGCTCACCTTGAGACTATGGCTGTGCATCCAGAGTACAGGGGAAACTCTCTGCAGAGGAGGATGATCGGCCACCACATCAAGGTGATCGACGTCCTGGGATTCGACCACATCTGCTGCACAGTTTCTCCCAAGAACCACGCCAGCATGAAGAACCTCTTCGCCAATGGCCTAAAAATCAGGGGGATCAAGGCCAAGTTCGGCGGAAAGATCAGGTACATAATGCACAGAAGTCTTCTACGGCCAGACATTATCCAACCAGAACGGCTTGTGCCAGGATCAGACGCTTTTAGATCAAACTCCATGAGATCAGTTTGCCTGTTAGAAGTAGATGGCTCAGACCTGGCAGCTCAGGCCGACCTGCTGAAGAGGGGATTTATTGGATTTAAGGCCGAGAAGCAAGGAGATATCATGAAGGTCTTTTATGCAGCTCCTGGTGCTGCAAGCTTCAATGGGCCAAATCTACAGCGCTAAAATCTACAGCGCTAAAATCTACAGCACTCTCTTAAGCTGAAGTGTCTATAGCAC
>CAZXDN010000150.1:0-2244 GCA_964639235.1 uncultured Methanotrichaceae archaeon
GCTGCCCGAACCTCCTGGGCCCTGCGGTGCCGGGATTTATGTAGATCACCCCGTTTTTTTCTCTAACTGAAGCCCTGTGGGAGTGTCCGCTTATGACCGCGCTGAGACCCTCCTCGCAAGGGTCCATTCCGAAGTCTCTGAGGATGTGCACCACTCCAATTCTTATTGCACCCACATCCACTATGGTGGTTATTGGCAGCTTATCGGCCCACTTTCCCCTGTCATTGTTTCCCCTGACTGCGAAGACGGGCGCTATTTGGCTCAGGGCATCGAGCACGTCTTTGTCTCCCACATCGCCTGCATGGACTATCAACTCTGAGCCCTTCAAGGCCTCCAGGGCTTCTTGACGAACGAGGCCGTGAGTATCAGAAATCAATCCTACTGTGCACTCTTCGTCAGCCTCTCCTCCACACTGCGCTGCATTCAGCCGCGTCTGCCTCTGGCCCTTGTGCACTCCAGGCTTTGCCATTCCAGTCTCCAGAAAAATTTTGGCAGATATCTAGACATGATGAAGATAAAAGCATCTCGGATGATCTGGCATCAGGCATGGACAAAAGCTAACCGTCCTCGCGCAGATATCATGCAGATATGCTCAAAGCAGGCGACTTCTTCCTCTCAGGAAAGAGCGGCGGGGTTGTGGGTGCCTTCCTTCCCTGGGGCAAGGCCTATGCCGGAGTGACTCCGGGCCACATCTTCCACTGCTCAGGCACAGACCATCTGAGGATAGGGAGCCAGAACACAAAAGTGGCCAGATATTCGAGCGAGGCAGACATCGCCGTATTTCCTGTCTTTAGCCCATGCGAGCCTACAGTCCTTGCAAAGCCCAGGCTCGGTGACGCAGAGCTTGTCAACGCCAGGACCAGAATGGGCTGCAAGATCTCCGATGTCAGCTGGTCTATCGCCTATGCAGTTCTCAGGCCAAACGACCTTCCGGGACCAGGAGACAGCGGAACTCCTGTCCTCCAGGGAGGCAAGGTGGTGGGCATGCTCCTCTCAATCAACCTGGGAACCTGCAGGGGAATTCTTCTCTCCTCAGAGATCATGAAGAGGTCAACAGAAGATTCAGCCCGCTGACAGCCATCAGCTTCTGCAGGTCTTGCAGCTCTCTTCTTCTGAGTATCCGAGCTCCTTCGCCTTTGTGAACGCAGTCTCTGCATCGGTATTCTGCCCCAAGGCTTTGAGAGCGCTGCTCTTCCCAGCCCAGGCCCAGGGATCATTCTGGTTGATGGTGATGGCTGTATCAAAGGCCACCAGCGCTTCCGGGTATCTTCCCAGTGCAAGCAGGGCATTTCCCTTATTGCACCATGCGATCTCCAGCGTCGGGTTGGCAGTCAGTGCCTTATCGTTGTAGGTCAGGGCCATATCATAGGAGCCTCTGGCGTAGAACTCGTTCGCCTTTCCCATCCAGTACCTTGAGAGGCTGTCGATCTCTGCTACTTCAGGAGCTGTGACCCTGTATGGCCCGACATAAGTTGGAACTGCCGCTCTCCCAGGGATAGTCAGCCCTGAGCTTACTGTGCCTGCGCTTTCTCCATAGGTGTCAAGCCAGAACTGGCCTGAAGGAGATGAGCTGACAGGAGACGCCAGCAAGGCCAGGGAGAATGCCATGAGGATAAATGACTTAGCGTTTTTCATGTCTCTATATAATTTTGTAGTGGGTAATATCTTTTGCGGTCGGGGAATAATTGATTGGTTTTGGGCAAAAAAAGATCAAGAGACGACATTGGCCTCTGTGATCTTGACCTCTTTAACCGGCTTATCTCTGGCTCCTGTCTTCGCCTTTCCTATCTTGTCTGCGACATCCATTCCCTCGATTACTTTTCCGAAAGCCGGATGTGCCTTATCGAGGTAGTTGTTGTCGACCAGGTTGATGAAGAACTGGCTTCCCCCTGTGTTTGGACCTGCGTTGGCCATTGATATCGTTCCGCGATCGTTCCTGTTGTGCTTTGTGAATTCATCCTTAATCGTGTAGCCGGGCCCGCCCATTCCAGTTCCAAGGGGGTCTCCGCCCTGGATCATGAAGCCGTCTATCACCCTGTGGAATATTACCCCGTTATAAAATCCTTCCTTAACCAGCTTCTCGAAGTTGCCTGCGGTGATTGGCATATCTCCGTAGAGCTGAATTGTTATGTCGCCCATATTTGTCTTGAGCATTACTTTGGTCCCATCAGGTTGAATGTTCTCTGCCATAGTTAACAGGGAGACCTGTTGAGATATAAAACTAGTTCGAATATGCGTGGGTTC
>CAZXDN010000151.1:0-2179 GCA_964639235.1 uncultured Methanotrichaceae archaeon
TCATCACATAATCCCTTTAGCTTTAAGAGCAGTCTTGATCTCGGCTATGTCCGCCTTAACCACGGCCAGGTCATCCTGCTTCTTTATCAGCTGGTCGGCCTTGTCGTTCATGCTCCGGTTCATATCCTTGACCTCGACCAGAAGCTCGTCCTGCTTTTCAAGGGTCCTGTCCTGCTTGAGGATCATTAGAGGTTTGGTTGGGCTTTCTGTTATAAATCGGCTTGCATAGATGAAGTGTATCTGATAAAGATCCTTTGCCTGGGAATGGATCATCTTCAAGTATTCTGAGCAAATCTTTGCTATTCAGCTGCTTTTAGCCGGGAATCATCAAGAGACATCTGTGCATCTGCATAGATCAGCACAGAAAAGTTTACCATTTCATCTCCACAAACTTGTTTATATCTGCAATGATCTCTATGGAATAATCTATTACTGTCCATTGTTTTATTGAATTACCCGCAGTTTGCCGCAGGGTGCGCTGTTTAGCTTAGACCGGATATCCTTTTAGGCATAGCCCGACATTGAGCCGAGCTGTATGCTAGATCAGGAATCGTTCTGGAACGCCAAGAGCTTTGTAGTGGTCACTGATAAGACGAAGCCGGCGATGAAAATGACCATTGACAATCTGGCGTCTATTGGCAGGAAGGTCTACGTTGTTGATATGTCGGATAAGCCGGACGATGGCACCTTCCAGAGAGTCTCAGATATCCCGTCAGGCGCAGATCGTGCAGTAATCGGGATCACGAAATCAAATCCTGCAGATGTAATAGAAGTCCTCAAAAAGAGAGGCATAAGGAAGTTCTGGATACACTGGAGGACAGAGACTCCTGAATCAAGGCAGAAATGCAGCGAGCCCCAGATGCAGTGCATTGCAGGCAGGTGCCCGATGATGTATCTGAGCAAGGGCCTCAACATACACACCATGCACGGAAGCCTGATGAAGCTGCTGGGAAAATACTGATAACTGGCACCGAAAAATAGCTCTCAAAATGCGCTTGCAAAATACGCCTGAAAATAGTAGGTGGGAACCGATGCTTAAAATAGCGCCTAAAAAGAGATGACAGGAACGGGTGACCCTGAGATGAAAGTTCTGGCCATAAACAGCAGCTTGCGAAGAGATAAAGAGAGCAGAACAGAGCTTATGCTCAGCCACCTCGTCTTGGGAATGCGTGAGGCTGGCGCAGAGGTGGAGGTCGTGAACCTCCGGGACAAAGATATCGAGTACTGCACAGGCTGCTTCTCATGCGATACCGTAACTCCGGGACAGTGTGCCCTCAAGGATGACATGAGCCGGGAGCTTTATCCCAAGTGGCTGGCCTCCGACATGTGCATCTACGCCTCGCCGCTCTTCCACGGGACATTCAACGCCCCCATGAAGGCTTTCATAGATCGCACCTGGCCTTCGATGCAGCCTTTCTTCACCAGGTCTTCTGAGGGCCAGTGGGTCCATCCCTCACGCCATGAGGTCCCCAAAGCCGTCGTCCTGTCAGCAGCCGAGTTTTCAGAGGACTGGATCTCAGAGGACTGGATCTTCGATTCGCTGTCCAGCTATGCCAAATTCCTTTGGGGCAGGATAGGAAAGCTTGCGGCCGAGATCTACCGCCCAGGCGCGATGTCAATGGCCATCGACGCTAAGAAGATGGCTGACATCCTCGATGCCACTGAGTCGGCTGGGCGCGAGTTGGTTGGCGTAGGCTTTGTCTTCCCTGAGACCCTGGAGCGCATCGGGCAGCCGATCACGGATCCAGATACAGCTGTGCAGCTGGCCAACATGTTCTGGCAGACCTGCATAGACGAAGGGCTCACACCAGAGGCGTTCAACCAGCAGGCAAGGATGCCGCGCCCGCACTCCCTGGAAGACTACCTGACCCTCATGGCGGTGGGAATCACGATGAAGAGCAGAAGCCTGGGCGCTTCAGCGGCAGAATCTGTGCCCAGGGCGGCAGTCCAGTTCGAGTTCACAGGCGAGGTCGTCGGGGAATGCTACCTTATCCTCGATGGCGAAGCCGTCCAGAAGGGCGTTGGAAAGGTTTCCGAGCCTGATGCGACCATCAGAGCTCCATTCGAGCTGTGGATGGACATCGTCACAGGAAAGGCAAGTCCAGTACAGATGTTCATGGAGGGGAGGTTCAAGGTGGAAGGGAATTTGTCGCTGCTTATGAAGATGTGGCAGTTGTTT
>CAZXDN010000152.1:0-1972 GCA_964639235.1 uncultured Methanotrichaceae archaeon
TTCTTAAAACAGACGCCTGGATTGACCCTGTTGATAACCGTCAACTGAAAGCATCCGACGTGTCAAAGCAAGCCTAAAAGGTCCCCGCCGGAGGCAGGGTTAGGGGGCCTGTCCGGCCTTGAGGACACCCAGTTGTTAGTTCTAACCCAGAAGTATGTGATAGTCTACGCTACCCCTACGTGCGTCAGGTCTTGAGGACACTCAGTTGTTAGTTCTAACCCAGAAGTAGTTGGAGCAGATAAAATCCAGAATGCAGCAGCTGAAACAAGCAGTTAATCCGAACCAGAAACAGATATGATGGGCATGCTGGGGTGGTAGCATATACAAGTGTGCCTGGGCAGCATCAATAAAAATATTTCTGTGGGCAAATAAATGTCAACGAGATTTCATGGGAGCGAGGCAGTACATGGCCCAACCCATAGATTGGCGTTGGAACTGTAAATAGTCATCCTGGTCAGCGCGGAAATGCTCGAATACCTGTTCATAGTCAGTGTGGGTGGGATTTTCTTCGAGCCAGCGTATCAGTCCATACCAATTATCTGAAATGTACCTGTCCCAGTCGTCGGAGCTGGCACGAATGATGTATTCGAGTTCAAGGCCTTCACCCCGGATAAATTGGGCTAGTTCTGCTTCTGTATAGGTAGTTGTCTGCTTTTGGGCGTATGCCGGATGTACCTGATTGCTGAGCCAGTGGGTTTCGCCAATGCCAATGCGTCCATTCTGATGGACAGCTCGCTTCAGCACCTGGAGCGTCTGCTGGCAGCCGCCGAAAATAAACGTTGACCCAATACATGTTGCTGCATCGAAAGCCCCTTCTTCGAATATGTAATTTGCCCCATTGGAGCAAACGATTTCGATTTGGTCCGATAACCCTTTCGAAGCCAGCTTTTGCCTAGCCCTGTCGCAGAAATCCTCGCATATATCTATTCCAATACCAGTAATGCCGAATTCCTCAGCCCAGAGAGCAAGGGGTTCTGCACAACCACAACCGAAGTCAATGACCCTGCTTCCTTTTTTCAATTTGAGTAACTTGCCAAGTTTGATGATCTTTTCAGGCGTGGAAGGGTTCAGTATCTCCATATAGCGGTGTGAGATGCTCATAATGTCAAGGAATTCCATAGTTTAATCCTCTTTCAGGAATTGGTAACTTGATTGATAAAGGTGTTGGGAGGTCCAATGCTAATCTCGTCGATAATGTGGTGATGATCGCCCCAAATTTTTGCCCAATTAAAACCTCTTAGACTTACGAATTATCTGCTAAGTCTGTCCATCCAGCCACTGCAAAGGTGTAATATAAAACGCTATCACCCGTTGGCCTGGCAATGGCAGCACTGCATTTCGGCAGGACGAGGGTGGGACAAAAGACGTTCTTGCCTTTTGCTCTCTGAATGAACTCAAAGCTAACAGCAAATTGTTCTTCCGAAGACCTGGCTGCAGATACAAAAACGCTGGCATCTATTGTGATATTCGCCGTCTCATCTCAGACAGCGTCTCTAGGGCGCTTTTCTTGCTCTTCCAGGCTTTATCGATCTCCTGGGCCAGAGAATTCCATTCAGCGTCCCATTCCTTCTCAGTATCTCTTTTCTGAGATGACTTCATCGAGATCAAAAGTGCCAGGGGCTCACCTTCAGAGCCTGTCAAGGTAGCGGCCTCTCCTGGCGGGAGCACCGCAAGAAGCTTCTCAAGGTCCTTCTTCGCTGCATCTACTGAGACCTCTACAGACATGGCGATTCAGGTTAACCATTAGGGTGCCTGAGATTATTTTTGGGTGAAACCTGGATCGCAGCATTGAAGAGATTAAATGCGAAAGGACGTGTCCCCATTAAAACGGCATCGTCAGGCCTCTTACAAAGCAAGCTTAAAGTGTGCCCGCCGGAGGCAGGGTCAGGGGGCCGTCCGGCCTTGAGGACACTCAGCTACAGGTTTAAGGCCAGAAGAGAGCTCGTGGAACTCTTGATCTAAGTTAGTCTGT
>CAZXDN010000153.1:0-1664 GCA_964639235.1 uncultured Methanotrichaceae archaeon
CTTCTGGCGCAGGCTCCAGGGCAACTCCCCCGAAATGGCTTGGGTCTCCTACGACGATCATTCCGTGTATGTGCATCCAGGAATGGATCGCCCCTATGGTCTTCTCTGACTGCCGTTGCCGGCCTTCCGACTGCTATCGCGCACCCCGCTTTGTCCATGAGCTTGAATTCCTGTCTCCTTGAGAGAAGAGTCCTGTCGAAGACCGATTTTAGCTGCGCTGTCACTGTGCCAAAATAGGCAGGAGACCACGATGCCGTCTGCCTCTTCAAACTCCTGGTAGAAAGTTCTCATATCGTCATCTATCGGGCAGGGCCTGTACCCTGAGCACTCGCCGCAGTCGTGCAGCATTTTATCCAGGCCTCAGAGCAAAGCAGGCGCTGTGTCTGAAATCCGCGCTCCGAAGCTGTGAGAAGCGCTTCGCTCAGAAGATACTCAGCATTCCCACAGCGCTTTTGGCTTCCGCAAATTCCCAAGATATTTAATTATTCATCACAGGCAATAAAATTTTTAGCTATTCTTCGCCTGTGGGGCCCAAGCTTTCCAGCTGATATGCCCACTATATTGCCTAAAATATAGACGACGTAGACCCGATAGAGCCCTTTTCCAGGCGGATCATAAGCTTTATAATATGAAATCTCTAATTTATTTTGAGGACTTGCGATGGAATCCGAGATCACAGATCTCCTGGGGCTGGAGGTCTACACCCAGAAGGGGATCTTCGTTGGAACTGTGGACGATGCAGTGCTCGATCCTGAGCAGGGCATTGTGACCGGCCTTGCTCTTGGAGACGTCAACAAATCCGTGTTCGACCATCAGGCCAAAGGGGTAATAATCCCTTACAGGTGGGTTGTGGCCGTTGGAGACATAGTGATCATAAGGCACCTGAACAAGCATGCAGAGGATCAAGGGAAAGACAGCTAGCTGGGAGGTGTACTCCAGCGTCAAGGTGAGGCCGCCTTTCATCATCAGGGCGGATGGCAGGGGTTTTAAAAAGGTCCTGGCGGGATGCAAGAAGCCCTATGATCTCGACTTCGCCAGGGCAATCTCAGGCTCGGCTGCAAAGCTGTTCGAGGAGTCTGGGCTCTCTCCCCTTCTGGCCTACACGTTCTCAGACGAGGTCAGCCTGCTATTTACCGATTCTCCATTCGACGGAAGGGTTGAGAAGCTCGACTCGGTGATCGCCAGCTTTCTCTCAGGAGCGCTGTCGCTATCATTAGGCAGAGTCGTTTCGATGGATGCAAGGGCAATTCCCATATGTCTCAAAGAGGCTCAGGACTACTTATCAGAGAGGCAGGACGAGGCCTGGAGGAACCACGTCTTTTCATACGGCTTTTACTCGCTTTCCTGCGATGGGAAGAGCCCTGCAGAGGCTATGGAGGAGCTGAGGTACCTCAAGGAGAGCGAGATCCACGAGATGCTCTTTCAGAGAGGAGTCAACCTGGCAAAGTCCCCATCCTGGGAGCGCAGGGGAGTCCTGGTTTACAGAAAAAAGGGAAAGGTTGTACAGGACTGGGAGATACCGCTATTCAGCTCAGAGGAAGGCCAGAGGTTTCTAGAAGAGATAATCGGGAGCAGTTGAGCATGGGCCAGGTAAGCATTCCTACAAAATACCCAACACAATATAATCAGCCAGCTACAATTCAATCGATCAGCTATGATGCAAT